>NZ_VJVX01000040.1:0-81053 GCF_008033685.1 Microbispora sp. CSR-4 | reverse complement strand
GACACGCGGCGGTTGGCGGACAGTTTCCCGGCGGTGGACTACTTCGAGGAGGCGCGTCTGCCGTTCGTCGTGGGCGTGAACGGCTTCGACGGGCAGTACACCCACGGGGAGGAGGAACTGCGCGAAGCCCTCACGTTGTCACCCCAGGTTCCGATCGTCCGCACTGACGCCCGTGACCGCGAATCGGTCAAGAGCACCCTCATCACGCTGGTCGAACACGCGCTGTCATCCCATGTGAGCGCGTTCCGGTGAGACCCGGAAACGGGCCGGACCGGCGATCTCGCCCCGGCGGCACGGGCGTGAAGGGCGCGCGGGCGGATAGTCTGGGGAGACTGATGGTTCACCGACCCGTCCACTCGCTTCGAGGCTGGCCAAACACGTGTTCGAGACGCTTTCCGACCGGCTGACTTCGGTCTTCTCCTCCCTACGGTCCAAAGGCAGGCTTTCCGACGCCGACATCGACGCGACCTGCCGCGAGATCCGCATCGCGCTGCTCGAGGCGGACGTCGCGCTGCCGGTCGTGAAGGATTTCGTGGCCCGGGTCAAGGAGCGGGCCCGCGGCGCCGAGGTCTCCCAGGCGCTCAACCCCGCGCAGCAGGTCGTGAAGATCGTCAACGACGAGCTCATCGAGGTGCTGGGCGGCGAGACGCGGCGGCTGCGCTACGCCAAGACCCCACCGACCGTGATCATGCTGGCCGGTCTCCAGGGCTCCGGCAAGACGACCCTGGCCGGCAAGCTCGCCAAGTGGCTGCGCGACCAGGGGCACGCTCCCCTGCTCGTCGCCTGTGACCTCCAGCGGCCCAACGCGGTGCAGCAGCTCGCCGTCATGGCCGAGCGGGCCGGTGTCGCTGTGTACGCCCCCGAGCCGGGCAACGGCGTGGGCGACCCGGTCGCGGTGGCGCGGCAGTCGGTGGACCACGCACGCCGCCAGCAGCACGACGTGGTCATCGTCGACACCGCCGGCCGCCTCGGCATCGACCAGGAGCTGATGAAGCAGGCCGCCGACATCCGCGACGCGGTCACGCCGGACGAGGTCCTGTTCGTCCTCGACGCGATGATCGGTCAGGACGCGGTCAGCACGGCCAGCGCGTTCATGGACGGCGTCGGCTTCGACGGCGTGGTGCTGACCAAGCTCGACGGCGACGCCCGGGGTGGCGCCGCCCTTTCGGTGCGGCACGTCACCGGCCGGCCGATCATGTTCGCCAGCACCGGTGAGAAGCTCGAGGACTTCGACGCCTTCCACCCCGACCGCATGGCGGGCCGGATCCTCGACATGGGTGACATCCTCACCCTGATCGAGCAGGCGCAGAAGACGTTCGACGAGCAGGAAGCCGCCAAGATGGCGGGCAAGCTCGTCTCCGGCGACGGCTTCACGCTGGAGGACTTCCTCGAGCAGATGATGATGGTGCGCCGCATGGGGCCCATCAAGAACCTGCTCGGCATGATGCCCGGCATGGGGCAGATGCGCGACCAGCTCAACCAGGTCGACGACCGCGACCTCGACCGCATCGCGGCGATCATCCGTTCCATGACGCCCGGCGAGCGCCAGGACCCGAAGATCATCAACGGCTCGCGCCGGGCGCGCATCGCCAAGGGCTCGGGCGTCACGGTCACCGAGGTGAACAACCTGGTGGTCCGCTTCTTCGAGGCGCAGAAGATGATGAAGCGGATGACCCAGGGCATGGGCATCCCGGGCATGCCCGGCGGCCGCAAGCAGAAGGCGCAGAAGCCCAAGAAGGGCCGTCGTGTCAGCGGCGACCCGCGCAAGGCCGCGCTCGGCAAGGCCGGTGCGAACGCGTCGTCCTCGGACGCCCCGAAGCTGCCCAAGGGCCTGCTCGGCAACCTCGGCGGCGGCCAGCTGCCCCCCGGTCTGGAACTGCCGCCCGGCTTCGACCCGTCGAAGCTGAAGCTGCCCGGCCAGAACTGACCCGCCCGCCCGCCGGTTTCCCGGCGGGCCGCGGCGCGGTCAGGGCTCGTGTGCGGCCTCCTCGCTGTTCACGGGGTGTCCGCGGAGGTTCGCGTGCGGCGTCCACAGCGGTGGGGTCCGGAGAGGCCGCGCGGCGTTCACAGGAATGACGCGGCGTCCGCGGAGGTTCGCGTGCGGCGTCCACAGCGGTGGCGTCCGGAGAGGCCGCGCGGCGTTCACAGGGGTGACGCGGCGTCCGCGGCGGCTCGCCCTGCTTTGTGCCGGGGCCGCTGTCGTCGTGTCAGAGGCTCGTGCCCGGGGCCATCGGCCTGGCGTCGATCCTGCCGTCGTCGCACACCGTCGCCTTGAACGGGACCTCCAGGTGCGCCACCTCGTCCGGCGGGATGATCATCAGCCGGGCCGAGGATGGGCAGCGGGTCTCGTGCCCGGTCGGCACCACGGTCCAGTGGAGCCGGGCGTGGGCGCTCGCCCCGGGACGCAGCGTGACCCGGTGCGGGGTGACGCTCTCGCGGCGGGTGCGCGTACGCAGCGCGTCCCCCCGGCCGTCGATCAGGACGAGCCCGACGAAGCCGTACACCCAGCAGGTCTTGCCCGACGTGTTGGTCAGCACGAGCGGGGCGTAGCGGTTGCCCGCCCCCGCGTCCTGCCGGCCCACACGGGCCCGCAAACCGGTCGTACGGCACCGCGCGGGGGCGGCGCCCGTGGTCCGTGCGGCCGTGGTCCGTGTGGCCGGGGTCCGTGTGCCGGCGCTTTGCGCCGCGGAGCCGTACCGGGCGGACATGGCGCTCGCGGCGGTGGCCCGGCCCGCGTCCGCGGCGGCCGCCGTTGTCGTGTGCTGGGTCGTGGTGGTGGTCGTGGTGGTGGTCGTGGCCCTGGCAGGGGGAGCGGCGGCGGCCGAGGGCGTCGTGCCCGTGCCGCAGCCGGCGGCCAGCAGGGCGAGGGCCGCCGCTCCGGCCGTGAGGGTGGTGTTCGTGATTCGCATGACCATTGGACGGCGTGTGCACGCGATCAGTTCGCGGGCCCGTTCCGGAGGCATGGGCACATCCGTGCCGAAATCAGGGCGGCGATGGAACCGTCCTTTGCGGAGCATGGGGAATCATCTGGCAGAATGTCAGGCTGGAACATCGTGGCCAGGCGGGTGCCCTCTCACCCCCGCCGGTCGCGCCTGTCCCTCGGGCGGGCTCCCATCGTGCCCCACTCGATGAGACACCGCTCACCCACGCTCTAATGCAGGAGAGACCACACCCGTGGCAGTCAAGATCAAGCTCAAGCGGCTCGGCATGATCCGCAACCCGCAGTACCGCATCGTCGTCGCCGACGCCCGGAGCAAGCGGGACGGCCGTGCCATCGAGGAGATCGGCCTCTACCACCCGAAGGAGAACCCCTCGCGCATCGAGGTGAACTCCGAGCGGGTGCAGTACTGGCTGGGCGTCGGCGCGCAGCCGACCGACCCGGTCCTGAAGATCTTCAAGCTGACCGGCGACTGGCAGAAGTTCAAGGGCGAGCCCGCCCCCGCCACGCCGCTCCTGGTCGCCGAGCCCAAGCCGGACCGGCACGCGGCGTACGAGGCCGCCGCCAAGGAGTCGCTCTCGGGTGACACCGGCGCCGCCGCCACCACGCCGAAGAAGGCCAGGAAGACCGTGAAGGCCGAAGAGACCGCCGAGGCCCCGGCCGCGGAGGAGAAGCCGGAAGGCGAGGCCTGAGGTGCTCGAGGAGGCCCTCGAGCACCTGGTCAAGGGCATCGTCGAACATCCGGATGATGTCCGGGTCCGCGCGCGGCGCATCCGCACCGGGCGCGTTCTCGAGGTCCGGGTGCACCCCGACGACCTCGGCAAGGTCATCGGCCGTGGCGGCCGTACGGCGAAGGCGTTGCGCACCGTGCTCAACGCGTTGTCGAACGGCAAGTACGTGCGGATCGACCTGGTCGACCTGGAAGAGGCGCGCTGAGCCGAACGACGCGTCCGGGGGGCCCCGCATCGGGGTCCCCCGGCGTGTTTTCCGGGTTCGAACCGGTCCGTCCCGGGCGGTTCGCAGTGACAGACGTGGCAGTCGCGTGGAAGCGGTAGCGGAGGTAGGCGACAAGTGCAGCTAGTCGTGGGCAGGATCGGCCGCCCGCACGGCGTGCGGGGCGAGGTCACGGTCGAGGTGCGCACCGACGAGCCCGACCTGCGCTTCGCTCCGGGTGCGACGCTGGCCACCGACCCGGCCTCGGCCGGTCCGCTGACGGTGGAGCGGGCCCGGTGGCACAAGGGCATCCTGCTGCTGACCCTGGCCGGAGTGGAGGGCAGGGACGCCGCGGAGGCGCTGCGCGGCACGCTGCTCGTCGTGGACTCCGCGGACCTGCCGCCGATCGAGGACCCCGACGAGTTCCACGACCACGAGCTGATCGGCCTGACGGTGGTCACCACCGAGGGGGAACGGGTCGGCGAGGTCAGCGACGTCCTCCACCACGGACAGGACCTGCTGGTGGTGGCCCGTCCCTCCCGCGACGAGGCGTACGTGCCGTTCGTCAAGGCGCTCGTGCCCGAGATCGACCTCGGCAAGGGGATCCTCGTCGTCGACGCACCGCCCGGCCTGCTCGACGTCGAGGCCGAGTAGGGGGCCGCCGATGCGCGTCGACATCATCTCGATCTTCCCCGAGTATTTCGCCCCGCTCGACGTCTCCCTCATGGGCAAGGCCCGCGAGCGCGGCATCCTCGACATCCATCTCCACCAGCTCCGCGACTGGACGCACGACGTCCACAAGACCGTGGACGACACGCCGTACGGCGGCGGCCCCGGCATGGTGATGAAGCCGGAGGTCTGGGGCGAGGCCGTCGACGCGGTGATCGACGGCGGACGCGCCGCCCTCGGGGCGGACGCGCTGCCCCGGCTGATCGTCCCCACACCGAGCGGCCGGCCGTTCACCCAGGAAGTGGCGCTGGAGTACGCCGGGGAGCCGTGGCTGCTGTTCGCCCCGGCGCGCTACGAGGGCATCGACTCCCGTGTCGTCGCCGAGTACGGCGAGCGGCTGCGCGCCGACGAGGTGAGCATCGGCGACTACGTCTTAGCCGGGGGAGAGGCGGCCGTCCTGGTGATGGTCGAGGCCGTGGGGAGGCTGCTGCCGGGCGTCCTCGGCAACGCGCGCTCCGTCGCCGACGACTCCTTCGCCCCGGGGGCCATGGCCAACCTGCTGGAAGGCCCCGTCTACACCAAGCCGCCCGTGTGGCGGGGGCACGAGGTGCCCGAGGTCCTGCTGTCGGGACACCACGGCAGGATCGCCCGCTGGCGGCGCGACGAGGCGCTGCGCCGTACGCTGGACCGCAGGCCGGAACTGGTCGCCCGGCTCGACCGTGACGGCCTCGACAAGCACGACCGGCGCGTCATCGAGGAGTTCGAGGAACGCCTTGATGAGCGCCGTTCGGCCGCCTCCCAAAGCGCGTCTCCCACCGGAGTTCGCACCGCGTTTCGCGCGGAGCCGGAAGATATGGCAGACTGAATCGCTGCTGCCTACTTCTGCATGGTCGGGTGCGCCCGGCCGAACACGGCAGACAAGACGTATCAAGCCAAGCACGCGTGTCCCCCTCGTCGCCGCGCCCTCGGGCCGGCCGGGTGGACCTCCGCGTGCCCATGTCAATGAGGAACCGCCGCCATGCACACGCAGATCCAGGAGATCGAGAAGGCTGCCCTTCGCAGCGACGTACCGGCCTTCCGCCCGGGTGACACGCTGGAGGTCCACGTCCGCGTCGTCGAGGGCAACCGGTCCCGCATCCAGGTGTTCAAGGGCTTCGTCCTGCGCCGCCAGGGCGGTGGCATCCGTGAGACGTTCACGGTCCGCAAGGTCAGCTACGGCGTCGGCGTCGAGCGCACCTTCCCGGTTCACAGCCCCGTGATCGAGAAGATCACCGTCGTGACCCGCGGTGACGTCCGCCGGGCCAAGCTGTACTACATGCGTGACCTGCGCGGAAAGGCCGCCCGCATCCGCGAGAAGCGCGAGGCGCAGCCGGCCGCCAAGTAAGGCTTTGGAGATCGTGGTCCGCGCCCCAGGCGCGGGCCACTTTCTTTTTGCCGGTGATGCGGTGTCCCCGGCGCCCGCCGTCGCGGACATCATCTAGGCTCAGCAGCGATGACTAGCGAGGGACAGGGGCCGGGCACGCGCAGCCCTGCCGAGGACGGGGTGGACGTGGTCGCCGAAGACGTCAAGCAGAACGCCGAGGACGGGAAGAAGAAAGGCTCGTTCTGGCGGGAGTTGCCCGTCCTGATCGTGGTCGCCCTCGCCCTTGCCCTGCTGATCAAGTCTTTCGTGGTCCAGGCGTTCTACATCCCGTCCGAGTCGATGGAGGACACGCTCCTCATCAACGACCGGGTGCTGGTGAACAAGCTGGTCTACCACGTACGCGACATCGAGCGCGGCGACATCGTGGTGTTCTCCGGTGTGGACTCCTGGGACCCCGAGGTGAAGCTCGAAGAGCCGTCCAACCCCATCTCGGCCGCGCTTCGCTGGCTCGGCACCGCGTTCGGCGTCGTGCCGGGGGAGAAGGACTACATCAAGCGGGTCATCGGCGTTCCGGGCGACAAGGTCAAGTGCTGCGACGCGCAGGGCCGGGTCACGGTGAACGGCGTGCCGCTGAACGAGAAGTCGTACCTCTATCCCGGCGACGAGCCGTCCGGGCGCGAGTTCGAGGTCACCGTCCCGCCGGACCGCCTGTGGGTGATGGGCGACCACCGCTCGGTGTCCTGGGACTCCCGCTTGCACATGGGCGACCCGGGCGGCGGCACCATTCCGGCCGACAAGGTGATCGGCCGCGCGTTCGTCATCGTCTGGCCGTTCAACCGGGCCAAGATCCTGCCGATTCCGGAGACGTTCGCGCAGCCGGCGCTCCAGGTGGCCCTCGGGTCCGCGCCGTTCGTCGCGGGCTTCGCGGGAGCCGTGCCGCTGGTGGCCCTGCGCCGCCGGCTGGTGAGGCGACGTAGGACGTGACAGAGCCGGAGGAACCAGCCGTGGGAGAGTCCGACGAGAGTCGCTTAGACACCGCGGAGCCGGCCGGGTCCGCGGACCGCGCCCCGGAAGAGCCGGCGAAACCGAAGGAATCGGCGGAGCCGGCGGCGACGGGCGGGGCGGAGGAGAACGAGGGGGCCGCCGCGGGGAAGAAGGACCGGGCCGCGAAGAAGAAGCGCTCCGGCCTTCTCGAGACCCTCGCGTACGTGCTCGGCGGGGTCGTCGTCGCCCTGCTGGTGCACACCTTCCTGCTGCAGTCGTTCTGGATCCCGTCGGAGTCGATGCAGAACACGCTCCTGGTCAACGACTACGTGGTGGTCAACAAGCTCGCGTACAAGTTCGGGCCGGTGGAGCGCGGCGACATCGTGGTCTTCAAGGGATGGAACGGCGAGGACACGATCAAGCGGGTGATCGGGGTGGGCGGCGACCACGTGAAGTGCTGCGACGCCAAGCAGCGCATCACCGTGAACGGGACGCCGCTGGACGAGGACAAGTACCTCTATCCCGGGGCCAAGCCCTCCGACCGTGAGTTCGACATAACGGTCCCCAAGGGGCGGCTGTGGCTGATGGGCGACCACCGGAACAACTCGGCGGACTCGCGCTTCTACACCGACGACGGGCACCAGGGCACGATCTCCGAAGACGATGTCACCGGGCGGGCGTTCCTGCGCTACTGGCCGCTGAACCGGATCTCGATCCTCTCCCGGCCCGGCACTTTCTCCGCCGTACGCTGATCTCACCTGCGGCTTTGCCGTCGGTGGTGGTTTCGGCCGTATCGCCGGTCCCGAATGGGGCGTAATCTGCTTGTCGTCATGACAGCTGCCTATCGCCCGCGCCCGAGCGTCGTACGACGGGACTCCGGACTCTACGGCTATGAGCGGGCCCTGGCCCGGCGGGGGTTCACGCCGGTCGCCGGGGTGGACGAGGCCGGTCGCGGCGCCTGCGCCGGGCCGCTGGTCGTCGCCGCGGTCGTGCTGGGGCGGGAGATCGACGGGCTGAGCGACTCCAAGCTCCTGACCGAGGCCGTGCGCGAGCGCCTCTACGAGCGGATCACGGCGACCGCCCGGGCCGTGAGCGTGGTCGTGATCCCACCGGAGGAGATCGACTCGCGCGGCCTGCACAAGTGCAACATCGCGGGGATGCGGCGGGCCGTGGCCGGGCTGGGGATCGATCCCGGCTACGTCCTCGTGGACGGCTTCCCGGTGGCGGGGCTGCCCGCGCCGTCGCTGGCGGTGTGGAAGGGCGACCAGGTCGCCGCGTGCGTGGCGGCGGCCTCGATCGTGGCGAAGGTGACGAGGGACCGGCTGATGCACGGTCTCGACGAGGTTTATCCGCAGTACGGCTTCGCCCTGCACAAGGGCTACGTGACGCCCGGACATCGGCGGGCGCTGGCGCGGCATGGGCCGTGCCCTCACCATCGGTTCTCGTTCGTGACGGTGGCCAGGGTGACTCGTGGGACAAGGATCCCGGCCGGGGGCCTGTGGACGGGGCAGGATGAGGACATGCGCGAGAATGAGGTTAAGACCGGTGTCGTCTGAACAGGTCGGCCTCGACGGTGGGTTCCCGACGGGGAGTGGAAGAGGAGGACCGGGATGAGCGCGGAAGATCTCGAAAAGTACGAGACCGAGATGGAGCTGCAGCTCTACCGGGAGTACCGCGATGTGGTCGGCCTGTTCACGTACGTGGTCGAGACCGAGCGGCGCTTCTATCTCACCAACTCCGTCGATCTCGACGTCCGCACCGCGGAGAACGGCGATGTCTTCTTCGACGTGAAGATGCAGGACGCCTGGGTCTGGGACATGTATCGCCCGGCCCGCTTCGTGAAGAACGTGCGGGTGGTGACCTTCAAGGACGTCAACATCGAGGAACTGGCCAAGCCCGACCTCGAGATGCCCAAGGAGGGCTTCTCGAGCTGATCGTGCGCGGTCTGTCCACAGAACGACGTTCGGCCGCTCGGCGTGAGCTTCAGGGGTGCATCGTCGTGGCATGCGTCTCGTCGCGTACGTGCTCGTCCTGGCGCTGCTGACCGCGGCTTCCGATCGGTTGTCCGGCGCCGTCCGGCCCGTAGCCGCCAAAGGCTCCCCGGAACCGTCCACGGGGCCGTACGCGGTCGCGTCGGCGAGTGCGCCCCCGCCCACGGATCCGCTGCCGGCCGGGGCGCCCAGGTCTGCGGACGCATCGCCGAGGAGGGCATCGCGATCCGCGGGCGCTGGAACGGCCGGACCGGCTCGATCCAACGGGCCGGCAGGCGGATCGCCGGACCAGGCCCAGGCCGACGTGCCGCTGTGGACGACCCTCTCTGCTTCTGCCGGGAGGGCCCGCCCTGGTTCCGGCGGGACGGCCCGCTCTGGGGTGGCCGTCCGACCTGCTGGGGCCGCGCAACCGGTGGGGGCGGTCGCGCCGGACGTGCTGGGGTCGATGGGGCCGCCAGGGGTGGCCGTCCGCTCTTCTGGGGCCGGGCGGCCGGTGGGGACGGTTCCGCCGGACCCGATGGGGCCTCCTGGGGAGGCGTCCGGCTGGCGCTGGCCGCTTTCCGGGCCCGCACGTCCGACGAGGCGCTTCGATCCGCCCCCGCAGCGGTGGCTGGCCGGTCACCGTGGTGTGGACCTGGCCGCGCGGCCCGGAGACAAGGTCGTGGCCGCCGGACCGGGAATCGTCGGTCTGGCGGAGCGGGTCGCAGGCCGCGGGGTCGTGACGATCTCGCACTCCGACGGCCTGCGGACCACCTATCTGCCCGTCCGAGCCTTGGTCAGGCCTGGTGAGGCCGTCACGGCAGGTCAGGTCATCGGCGTCGTCGAGGAGAACGCCGCCGCTCACTGCACTGCTCCCTGCCTGCACTGGGGGCTCCTGCGCGGCCGTCTCTACCTGGACCCGCTCCTGCTGTTCGGCCGGGGGCAGGTCCGTCTCCTGCCCCGCTGGCCCGTCGGCTGAGCAGCCCGCCGGGCGTCGCGACGACGCGGGGCTCGTAACTCGGGCCGGGCAGGTCCGTCTCCTGCCCCGCTGGCCGCCCGGCTGAGTCCGCTGGGCGTCGCGATGAGGGGAAGCCCGTAACAACCCGGGGCGGAGCAGGTCCGTCTCCTGCCTCGCCGACTGAGCAGCCCGCCGGGCGTCGCGACGACCGGGAGGCCCGTGGCAGCCCGGGCCGGGGGCGCGTGATCGAGTGCTGTGCCCAGGCGCGCTGCTCAAGGGCTGTGCTCGGGCACTGTGCTTGGGTGCTGTGCTTGGGTGCTGTGCTCAGGCGCGGGGATGGGCCTGGCGATAGGCGGTCCGCAGCCGCTCGATGGACACGTGCGTGTAGATCTGTGTGGTGGCCAGGGATGCGTGCCCGAGCATCTCCTGCACGGATCGCAGGTCGGCCCCGCCTTCGAGGAGGTGGGTGGCGGCGGTGTGGCGCAGCCCGTGCGGGCCCATGTCGGGGGCTCCCTCGACCTGGGCCAGGTGGGCGTGCACGACACGCCGGACGGTGCCCTGGTCGATCCGGCCTCCTCGGACGCCGAGGAAGAGCGCGGGGCCGCTACCTTCGCGAATCCACAGGGGCCTGCCCCGCACGCACCACGCGTCCAGGGCGTGCAGGGCGGGCAACCCGAAGGGCACGGTCCGCTCCTTGCGTCCCTTGCCCAGCACGCGGACCGTCCGGCGGTCCCGGTCCACGTCGTCCACGTCGAGGCCGCACAACTCGCTCACCCGCATGCCGGTCGCGTACAGCAGCTCCAGCATCGCCCGATCGCGCAGGTCCCTGGCGTCGCCCAGCCCCTGCGTGGACAGGACGGCCTCGGCCTCGGCCTGGTCCAGCACCTTCGGCAGCCGGCGTTCGGCCTTCGCCGTGCCGAGGAGCAGCCCGGGGTCGCTCGCCAGCCATCCCCGCCGATGGCAGAACGCGGTGAAGACCCGGGCGCAGGCCGACCGGCGGGCCAGCGTCGCCCTCGACCGTCCGGCCTGGTGCTGGTCTCCCAGCCAGTCGCGCAGGACGACGACGTCAAGAGCGGACACGTCGGCGTGCCCGGCGGCCTTCATGTGCGCGAACAGCGAGGAAACGTCGCCGAGATAGGCCCTGAGCGTGTGCGGCGACAGGTCCCGTTCGAGCCGCAGATGCCGTTCGAACTGATCGAGGACGACGTCGAACTCCCCGGCTCCCCGCTCTTCGCCCGCTCCCACGATCCGCATGCTATCCACCGGCCTCCTGCCGCTATGCGGTATGAGTCCGGTACGTAGGCCAGACCGGCGTGCGCGGCGCCCGCGTGCCGGTGGGGTTGGTGCCCGCGAGTCGGCACGCGCCGCTCCGCCCGGCCGTCGAGGAGCCTCGCTGGGAGTTCGGCTGGTGTCAGGCCGCGGCAGCAGGGTCCGCACCCCCCACCGGGCCCACCTGCGATTTCTTCCGTTCTTCCACAGCCACGATCGCGAGGCGGCTTATCCACAGAACGAGGTTCGGTGGCTTGGGCCGGGGGCCGCTTCGGCGAATGTCTGCGGCGGAGGTGGTCCCATGGCGGCGAAAGATCGGCTGGGCAGACAGGGTGAACAACTCGCCGTGACCTTTCTGACGGCGAAGGGCATGCGCATACTCGACCGCAACTGGCGCTGCGCGGAGGGCGAGATCGACATCGTCGCCCGTGACGGCGACGCGCTGGTGATCGTGGAGGTGAAGACCCGCTCCGGGCGAAGCCATGGCACCGCCTTCGAGGCGGTGACCGCTGAGAAGCTGCAGCGCCTCCGGACGCTGGCCGTCAAATGGCTGACCATGCACACGGAGCGTTTCGACACCATACGGGTCGACGTGATCGCGATCGAACGGTTCGCGGGCGACTTCTCGCTCAGGCACGAACGCGGGGTGGTCTGAGATGCCCGTCGCCCGGACCCATTGCGTCGGCCTCGTGGGTGTCACCGGACGCCTCGTGGAGGTCGAGGCCGATGTGGGCCCCGGCATCGCCGGAACGCACTTCATCGGGCTTCTCGACACCGCGATCAGCGAAGCACGGGGTCGTGTGAGATCCGCACTGATCAACAGCAGGCTCGCCTGGCCCGACGCGCGCGTCACCGTGAGCCTGTTTCCGGCCACCTTGCCCAAGCGAGGATCGATCTTCGACTTGGCCATTGCGATCGCGGTGCTCGGTGCGGCCGGTGCTGTGCCCGCGCAGCGGATCGCGGCGCCGGTGTTCGTCGGCGAGCTCGGTCTCGACGGCAGGGTCCGGCCGATCAGGGGCGTGCTTCCGGCCGCGCTCGCCGCCGCGGAGGCGGGGGTGCGCACGATCGTGGTGCCCGCGCTCAACGCTGCCGAGGCCGCTCTCGTGCCCGATCTCACCGTGGTCCCGGTCGCCGCTCTCGGCGAACTGGTGGGGTGGCTGCGCTCGGGCGACCTGCACCGGCTTCCGGTGGTGGACGACGCCGCCTCGCTCGCGCAGGACGCCGAGCACACAGGAGACGTCGGACAGCCCGAGCACGGCGGACATGGCGCGCGCACCAAGCAGAACGCTCATACCGAGCATGAGGGGCACGGCGGGCGCGGGGCTCGCACAAAGCAGGGCGAGCACGCCGATCACGGCGGACACGGCGCGCGCACCAAGCAGAGCGCTGTCGCAGTACATGGCGGTTACGCCTGGCGGGTCGAGGACGCCTCGCGCCCGGCAGGCCCGTACGGCGGCGACGGCGGCGCGCCGGGACCGGATCTGTGCGACGTGGCGGGGCAGCCGATGGGCCGCAAGGCGCTGGAGGTGTGCGCCGCCGGAGGACACAATCTCTGGATGCTGGGCCCACCCGGGAGCGGCAAGACCATGCTCGCCGAGCGGCTGCCGACCCTTCTGCCGTCACTCGACCAGGAGAAGGCGCTGGAGGTGTCGGCCATCCACTCGGTGGCGGGAACGCTGCCGCCGGGGCGTCCGCTGCTCACCCGGCCGCCTTTCGTGGCCCCGCATCACAGCGCCACGATGGCTGCCGTCGTAGGCGGCGGGAGCGGAGGCGTCGTGCGGCCCGGAGCGGTGTCGCTGGCACACCGGGGCGTGCTCTTCCTTGACGAGGCGCCGGAGTTCGCGACGACCGTGCTCGACTCCCTGCGGCAGCCCCTCGAGTCGGGCACGGTGACCATCGCGCGAGCCGTCGGCACCGTCACCTTCCCCGCCCGGTTCATGCTGGTCATGGCGGCAAATCCGTGTCCATGCGGACTGCAGGGAACGGTCGGGCACCCCTGCAAGTGCACACCCGCGGGCCGGCGCCGCTATCTCGACCGGCTTTCCGGGCCGCTGCTGGATCGCGTCGACGTGAAGGTGAAGATCGGCCGGGCCACCCGTGCCGAGCTGCTCGCGGACCGGCACTTCGTGGAGACCAGCGCGACCGTGGCCGAGCGGGTGAGACTGGCGCGCGAGCGGGCCGCCAAACGGTTGGCCGGCACTCCCTGGCGTACCAACGCGGAGGTGTCGTCATCCGCATTGCACCGTGATTTCCGCCTGCCCGACGCCGCGATGGCCCCGCTCCACCGAGGTCTCGACGTGGGCACGCTCAGCGCCCGCGGCCTTGATCGTGTGCTCCGCATCTCCTGGACTCTCGCGGATCTCTCCTGCAAGGACCGCCCGGACCAGGCCGAGACGTCGGCCGCCCTCGCACTGTGGCTGGGAGTGGATTGATGGATACGACCGAATTCTCCACTGCCGGCGACGCGCCGGCCCGTGAGACCGCCTCTCAGGCAGCGGGCGTCCGCGGCAGCTCGGCCGGGGACGCCGAGGGCGCGACCGGACAGGGCAGGGCGGAGCGGCTGGCCCGCGTGGCGATCATGCGGATGGCCGAGGCAGGCGATGCGGTGATGAGCCGGCTGATCGCCCGCTATGGCCCGGTCGGTGCCATGGAGCGGGCGAGACGCGGCGTGCTCGACCCTGACTTCGTGCGTGACGAGAAGGACCACGCCGAGGCGTCCCGGCGCCATGTCGATCTCGGCCGCCACGCGGCGGCCTGGGCGGCCCGTTACACGGACCCCGCGGGCGACCTGGCGCAAGGCATGCGGGGAGGAGCCCGGCTCGTCGTTCCGGGCGACGCCGAATGGCCCACCCAGCTCGACGACCTCGGCGACGCGCGGCCGTTCGGACTGTGGGTGGACGGACATGCCAACCTGCGCTTCTCCTGTCTGCGCTCGGTCTCCGTCGTCGGGGCCAGGGCAGCGACGGCGTACGGCGCGACCGTGGCGGCCGAGTTCGCGATGAGTCTCGGCGGACGCGGATGGACGGTGATCAGCGGTGGCGCCTACGGGATCGACGGCGCTGCCCACCGGGGCGCGCTGGCGTCCGGAACGCCGACGGTCGTCGTGCTCGCCTGCGGGACGGACGTGTGTTACCCCAGCGCTCATGAGGACCTGTTCCGTGCCGTGCGCCGGCAGGGCGCGGTGATCAGCGAGTGGCCGCCGGGCGCACACCCCACACGGCTGCGGTTCCTCATCCGCAACCGGGTCATCGCCGCTCTGTCCCGGGGGACCGTCGTGGTGCAGGCGGCCGTGCGCAGCGGTGCGCTCAACACGGCCACGCACGCCTGGGGCTTGAACCGGCATCTGATGGCCGTGCCCGGTCCGATCACCGCGGACGTCTCCACGGGCTGCCACGTCCTTATCCGCCAGGGCAAGGCCGTCTGCGTCACGTCACCTGAGGAGATCATCGAGCTGGTCGGCTCCATCGGTGACGATCTCGCGCCGGAGCAACGCGGGCCGATCCGGCCTCGCGACGGGCTGAACGATGAGACCAGGCGTGTGCTCGAAGCGATCCCCGCGCGCGGCGCCACAGGACCCGCCGCTATCGCGGTGGCCGCCGGTGTGGACATCGGGACGACACTCGCCTGTCTCGGCGCCCTGGCCGCCGCGGGATTCGTCGAGAACGTGGACCGAGGGTGGCGGCTGCGACGTGCCGCGCGCGGATGGACGGGCTGAACGCGCCATCGGGGGCGCCCGGCGGGGTTCTCGGCGGAATGCCGTCGGCTGGGCCACCCCGGCGACGGCATCGTCGCGGTGGCGCAGGCTCGGCGGCGAGACCCCTCGTACGGCTGCGACAAGGCTCATGCCGTCCACAACCGAGGCCGGGAGCCGGAGTGGGGAGGGCCGTCATGGGCGGATAGCGACCGGTATGGATACTGGCCCCGGTAGCCGGCAGGCGGCTTCGCCGTGGTGGAGCACGTGGCCCGGCATCGCCACAGAGCATGAACGCACGGCATGAACGCAGGGCATGAACGCAGGGCATGGGCGCAGGGCATCGACCCAGTGCGTCGGCGCAGTGCGTCGGCGCAGTGCGTCGGCGCAAGGCGTGCCCCTGGGCCAGCGCTACGACGCAAGGCATCGACGCTGCACGGCATCGCAGTGAGGCATCGGCAGTGAGGAGTCGGCAGTGACCGCGAAGCTGATCGGGGCGCTGATCGGGGAGCTGGGGACGGACGTCGGGGTCGCCCTGCCGGAGGTCCGAGTCGTCGGTGAGGACCCCGTCCTGCCGTCCGTCTTCCCCATCGGCACGATGGCCGCGGCCTCGGCCGGGGCCCTGGCCGCCGCCGTCGCGGCGTACGCCGGCCACATGGGGGAGAGCGTCGGGGGAAGACCCGGAGGCCGGGAACCGGCTCGCGACGCGTACGGCGATCCGGACGTGACGATCGATGTGCGGCACGCTGCCGTGGCCTTCCAGAGCGAGAGGCATTTCCGCACAGACGGGAAGGCCATGGATACCTGGGCCGCCTTGTCGGGGGACTACCGCACCTCGGGCGGGTGGGTCCGGCTCCACTGCAACTTCGACCATCACCGTGACGCCGCCCTGCGCGCGCTCGGGCTGCCGCCCGGCTCGGGCAAGGAGGATGTCGCCAGGGCGTGTGCCGCTCGTACGGCGGTGGAGATCGAAGACGCGGTCATTCGCGAGGGCGGTTGCGCGGCGGCGATGCGGAGCAGGGCCCAATGGCTCGCGCACCCTCAGGCGGGGGCGCTGGCCGAACTTCCCCTTGTCGGCCTCTCCCGGTTGTCGGGCCGGGACGGGCAGGCCGATGCGGATTCTGGCCGGGACGGCGAGGCGGATGGGGATGCCGGCTGGGCCGGTCAGGCGGATTGGGACTCCGGCTGGGCCGGTCAGGCGAGCGAGGCCGTCGGCGGCGAGACCGGCAGAGGGGCCGGCCGCGCGCAGGCCCGCCATATGCGCGGCGACCTCGGCACCAGCGCCCCGACGGGGATGAAACGGCCGCTCGGCGGCGTGCGGGTGCTCGATCTGACCCGGGTGATCGCGGGGCCGGTGGCCGCGCGAGCGCTGGCGGCGTACGGCGCTGACGTGCTGCGGGTGGGCGCCGCGCACCTGCCGGAGGTGCCGGGACTCGTGGTGGAGACGGCGTTCGGCAAACGGTCGTGCCACATCGACCTGCGTTCGGAGGCGGACAGGCTGAAAGAGTTGGTCCGCCAGGCCGATGTGGTCATTCAGGCATACCGGCCCGGTGCCCTGCGGGCCAGGGGGTTCGGGCCGGACGATCTCGCCGCCCTGCGGCCCGGCATCGTCTGCGTCGACATCTCCGCGTACGGCTCGCGCGGGCCATGGGCATCGAGGAGGGGGTTCGACAGCCTCGTCCAGATGGCATGCGGGATCGCCCACGAGAACGGCGACGGTCTGCGACCGAGCCCGCTCCCCGCGCAGGCTCTCGATCACGGCACCGGCTACCTGGCCGCGTTCGGCGCGGTCGCGGCGCTGCTCCGGCGGGCGGCCGAGGGCGGCTCCTGGCACGTCGAGGTGTCGTTGGCGAGAACCGCCGCGTGGCTCGACGATCTCGGCAGAATCGACGGGGCCGGGATCGACGGGGCGGGGGTGCGGCAGCCCGTGGTGGATGATCTGCTGGCGACGATGGACAGCCCCTTCGGCACGCTCACCTATGTCACCCCGCCCGGTGCCATCAACGGGACGCGGCCGCACTGGACGAGCCCGCCGCCCCGCCAGGGGGAGCACCCGGCGGCGTGGGCCCCGTCCTCCTGACGCACCCGGCGGCGTGGGCCCCGTTGTCCTGATGCACGGGGTGGCGTGGGCCCCGTTGTCCTGATGCACGGGGTGGCGTGGGCCCCGTCGTGCTGACGGCAGTGGGTGGCATGGGCCCCGTCCTCCTGACGGCCGACCCCGCCCCCTCACCCGCAGCACCATCACTCGCACCCGCGCCCCGCGGACTGTCACCCGCCCGCCCCCGTTCTCCCACGACAACCTCGCAGGCACCACAACAGCCGGGGCTCGGCAGGCGTCGGGTAGGGCGGCGCGGTGACCGCGTGTGGCGCCGTGCGCTTCTGGGAGGCCCACGGGCACCACGGCGCGGCTGGATGGGGGTGCTGTGCGTGTTCCAGGATGCCCCGCAGGGCAGGGCAGGGCGTGGGGGGTGAGGCGAGGCAGTCGCGCGCTGGTTCGGGAAGGCGGCGGTGGCCGGTGGGGCCCAAGGTGAGTTGACGCACGCCGATCCGGCAAGGGGCAACTGGTGGTGTGACGCGTGTGATCCGGCAAGGGGCAACTGGTGGTGTGACGCGTGTGATCCGGCAAGGGTCGACTGGTGGTGTGACGCGTGCCGATCCGGCAAGGGTCAACTGATGGGACGGATCCGGGTAGACTGTTCGACGGCCTGCTAGGCGGGCCGAATTCGCACGCCCACTCACGAGCCGCCTTCTCGGTCCGGACCGCGTCCGGTGAAAGCGGCCCGGGGCGTCAGGGCGCGGGCAAGACGCCCGCGTGACCAACCGAGACCGTGCCCAAGGGCACACGACCATGGAGGACCATCACCATGGCCCCTGTCGTCACCATGCGGCAGCTGCTGGAGAGCGGCGTCCACTCCGCCCACCAGACCCGCCGGTGGAACCCGAAGATGAAGCGCTTCATCTTCACCGAGCGCAACGGCATCTACATCATCGACCTGCAGAAGTCGCTGTCGTTCATCGACCGTGCCTACGACTTCGTGAAGGAGACCGTCGCGCACGGCGGCACCATCATGTTCATCGGCACGAAGAAGCAGGCGCAGGAGTCGATCGTCGAGCAGGCGTCGCGCGTCGGCATGCCGTACGTGAACCAGCGCTGGCTGGGCGGCATGCTCACCAACTTCTCCACCGTGCACAAGAGGCTCCAGCGCCTGAAGGAGCTCGAGGAGCTCGACTTCGACAACGTGGCCGGCTCCGGGCTCACCAAGAAGGAGCTCCTGATGCGCCGCCGCGAGAAGGAGAAGCTGGAGCGCACCCTCGGCGGTATCCGTGACATGGCCCGCGTCCCGAGCGCGGTCTGGGTCGTGGACACCAAGAAGGAGCACATCGCGATCAACGAGGCCAAGAAGCTCGGCATCCCGGTCGTCGCGATCCTCGACACCAACTGCGACCCGGACGAGGTCGACTACCCGATCCCGGGCAACGACGACGCCATCCGCGCCGTCAGCCTCCTCACGCGCGTGATCGCCGACGCGGTCGCCGACGGTCTCATGACCCGTGCGGGCGCCGGCCGCGGTGACGAGAAGCCCGCGGGCGTCGCCGCCGCCGAGCCGCTGGCCGAGTGGGAGCGCGAGCTCCTCGAGGGCGGCGAGGCCGCTCCGGCCGCCGAGGCTCCGGCCGCCGAGAACGCCGAGGCTCCGGCCGCCGAGCAGCCCGCGCAGGGCGAGCAGGGCGAGCAGGCCTGACGTACGACCACGGATTCCCGCCGGGCGCTGGCGCCTCTGGCAGGCCGCGACGGCGGGAATCTGCCAGGCAGCGACCTGGTTTCGGTGCGGTAGGGCGACGCCCGCCGCGCTGAGGGCTTCACCGGGTGGGCGCTCGGCACGGGTGCCCACCCCCCCAGACGATTCGCATCCGGGTCCCGAAGAGGAAATTGGACAATGGCTTCCGTAAACATGGCCGACGTCAAGCGGCTTCGCGAGCTGACCGCCGCCGGCATGATGGACTGCAAGAAGGCGCTCGAGGAGTCTGAGGGCGACTTCGACAAGGCCGTCGACATCCTGCGCCTGAAGGGTGCCAAGGACGTCGGCAAGCGCGAGGCCCGCACCGCGTCGAACGGCCTGGTCGCCGTCAAGCACGAGGGCGACTCCCTCGCGGCGCTGCTTGAGCTCAACTGTGAGACCGACTTCGTCGCCAAGAACGAGCGTTTCCAGGAGCTCGCCGCCGACATCGTCGCGCACATCGTCGCGACCAAGCCCGCCGACGTGCCGACCCTGCTCGAGTCCGAGCTGAACGGCAAGACCGTCAAGGAGCTGCTCGACGAGGCCAACGCGGCGCTCGGCGAGAAGATCGAGATCCGCCGGTTCGCGGTGCTGGAGGGTGGCTTCATCACCTCCTACATGCACAAGACCGACCCGCAGCTTCCGCCGGCCGTGGGCGTGCTCGTGCAGCTCGACACGCCGAACGCCGAGGTCGCCAAGGACATCGCCCAGCACACCGCCGCGATGGCGCCGAAGTACCTCAGCCCCGCCGAGGTGCCCGCCGAGGTCATCGAGAAGGAGCGGTCGCTGTTCGAGCAGATGACCCGCGAGGAGGGCAAGCCCGAGGGCGCCATCCCGAAGATCGTCGAGGGCCGGGTCAACGGCTGGTACAAGGACTTCACCCTGCTGGAGCAGGCGTTCGTGAAGGACAACAAGAAGACGATCGCGAAGGTCGCGGACGAGGCCGGCGTCAAGGTCCTGGCCTTCACCCGCTACAAGGTCGGCCAGGCTTAGGCTTACTGCCAGGAGCTTTTCGACCCGCGCTACATACGAGGAGGCCGCCGCCGTGCAGGAGAACACCAGACCCGCCACGCCGGCGGCTTCGTCGTACGACGGGCCGCTGCGCTGGAAGCGGGTGATGCTGAAGCTGTCGGGCGAGGCGTTCGCGGGCGGCGAGTCCCTCGGGATCGACCCGCGTGTCGTCGCCCAGCTGGCCGACTCGGTCGCAGAGGCGGTCCGTGAGGGCGTCCAGGTGGCGGTCGTCGTCGGCGGCGGCAACATGTTCCGCGGCGCGGCCCTGTCGCAGGGCGGCATGGACCGCGCCCGTGCCGACTACATGGGCATGCTCGGGACCGTCATCAACTGTCTCGCCCTGCAGGACTTCCTGGAGAAGCGCGGCATCGACACCCGTGTGCAGACCGCGATCACGATGCAGCAGGTGGCCGAGCCGTTCCTGCCGCGCCGCGCGATCCGCCACCTGGAGAAGGGCCGCGTGGTCATCTTCGGCGCGGGGCTCGGCTCGCCGTTCTTCTCGACCGACACCTGTGCGGCGCAGCGCGCACTGGAGATCGGCGCCGAGGCGCTGCTCAAGGGCACCCAGGTCGACGGCGTGTACGACTCGGACCCGCGCAAGAACCCCGACGCGGTCCGGTTCGACCAGCTTGATTACGGTGAGGTGCTGACGCGGGGCCTCGGGGTGATGGACGCCACCGCGATCAGCCTGTGCATGGACAACGGCCTGCCCATCGTGGTCTTCGATCTCATGGGCGAGGGCAACATCCTCCGGGCGGTCCGTGGTGAGAAGATCGGCACGCTGGTGAGTCCGGCAGGGAAGTAGGGAGCCGCAGTGATCGACGAAACCCTCCTCGAGGCCGAGGAGAAGATGGACAAGGCGGTGACGGTCGCCAAGGACGACTTCGCGAGCATCCGCACCGGCCGTGTGACGCCCTCGATGTTCAACAAGATCAGTGTTGACTACTACGGATCGCAGACGCCGATCCAGCAGCTTGCGTCGTTCCACGTCCCCGAGGCGCGCATGGTGCTCGTGCAGCCGTACGACAAGGGCTCGCTGAACGCGGTCGAGAGGGCCATCCGCGACAGTGACCTCGGCGTCAACCCGAGCAACGACGGCACCGTGATCCGCGTGGTGTTCCCCGAGCTGTCGGAGGAGCGCCGCAAGGAGTACATCAAGGTCGCCCGCAACAAGGCCGAGCACGGCCGGGTGTCCATCCGGAACATCCGCCGGCACGCCAAGGAGATCCTCGACAAGCTCGTCAAGGACGGCGAGGCCGGCGAGGACGAGGTCCATCGTGCGGTCAAGGAGCTCGACGACCTCACCCAGAAGCACGTCGCGAAGATCGACGAGCTGCTGAAGCACAAGGAAGCCGAGCTGCTCGAGGTCTGACGTCGCGGCCCGGAAAGCGGGCCGTACGGCACGACCGTGATCCTTGTGCCGCATCCGCGACAAGTGGGGCGGCACAAGGATCACGCGCATATAGAGAGTGGGACGCTGTGGACGGAACCGCTGCCGCCGGCGACCGGAATCCGGCGGGGAGCCCGGCAGGGAACCCGGTCGGGGGCCCGGCGGGCACTTCCGCTGCCGGACACGGCGCCGAGGCGGGTGGTCGCAGCGGCGCCGATCAGGCGTCCGCGCCGAACGGCCTCGGCCGTGGCGGTGCGGGCCGTGACGCCGGTCAGGGCGGCAGGACCGAACCCGGCACCGGTTCCGCCGCCGATTCCGCTGCCGGGGCAGGCCGGGCCGCCACGTCGAACGGCCTCGCGGACCCACCGGGCACCGGCGCGTCCGGCGATCCCGCCAAGAAGCCCTCGGGCCGTACGGGCCGCAACCTCCCGGCGGCGGTGGGGGTCGGCGTCGCGCTCGGCGCGGCGGTCATCGCCTCGCTCTACACCGTGAAGGCCGCCTTCCTCGTCGTCGTCCTGCTGGCCGTCGGCGTCGGCATCCACGAGCTCGTCAAGGCGTTCGGGGAGTTCGGCATCCGGGTGCCGCTGCCGCCCCTGCTGGCCGGCATGGCGGCCATGGTGGTCGGGCCGTTCTGGGGCGGCACGTCGTTCCTGGTCGGCGCGTTCGGCGTGACCGTGATGGTGCTGCTGGCCTGGCGCATGTTCCAGGGCGCGGAAGGCTTCGTCAGGGACGCGACCGCCGCGGTGTTCGTCGCGGTCTACCCGGCGCTTCTCGCGGGGTTCGTGCCGTTGCTGCTGGCCCCCGAGGACGGGCCCGATCGCGTGATCGTCTTCATCGCGGTCACCGTGTGCAGCGACATCGGCGGATACTTCGCCGGGATCTTCTTCGGCAAGCACCGGATGTCGCCGCTCATCAGCCCGAAGAAGACCTGGGAGGGCTTCGCCGGGTCCACCCTCGCCTGCGTCGTGGGCGGTGCGTTACTGGTTCACTTCCTGCTGCAGGGTGAGTATTGGGAAGGCGCCGTCGTCGGCCTGGCGGGAGTCGTCTGCGCGACGCTCGGCGACCTGGTCGAGTCGGTGATCAAGCGGGACATCGGCATCAAGGACATGGGCACGCTGCTGCCCGGCCACGGCGGGGCGATGGACCGCCTCGACTCGCTGCTGTTCACGCTCGTCCCCGTGTGGCTGCTGCTCACGCTCCTGGTCCCGGTCGCCTGACAGCCCGGTCCGCCGGCAGCCGAGTCCGCGGACGCCCCGGTCGTCTGACCGCGCGACCTGCCGACAGCCCGGCCCGCTGACTGCTTGGCCTGGTGACGGCCGTGCCCCCTGACGCTCCGGTCGCCCTGATGGCGCGACCTGCCGACAATCCGGCCCGCTGACCGCTGGGCCCGGTGACGGCCGTGCCCCTGAACGTCTCGGACCGCTGATGCCCGGGTCCGCTGCCGGTCCGACCCGCTGCCGGTCCGACCCATTGGCGGCTCGATGCGTGCTCCGGCCCAGCGTGCGGACGCGTCAGATCCGGCTCGTCAGCGCCAGTCGCTCACTGATCACCCGATGGCCGTGATCGGCCACGAGGCGGAGCTCCGACTCGTTGAGCGGAAGCAGCCACAGCCACCGTACGGCGTCGCCGCCGAACATGAATCCCGACATGTCGGGTAGCCCGGGCGGGTCCATCAGCATGAGCACCCCCTGGTGCCCGCCGTCCAGCGGAAACGTGGCCGGATCCTGGAACCAGCGGGCCGTGTGCCCATGCCCCAGCCAGGTGACCGACCGCCACGGATACTGCCCCAGCCAGGCGAACAGCCGTGCGGCGGCCCTCGGATCCTGCCTGGTCGCCAGCGCGAGTTCCACCCGGCACGCCGTGTCGTACATCTCCGCGGCGGGCATCCGCTGGCAGCTCATGCCGACGGTGGACAGCACGGTGTAGTCCCGGGTGAACGTCGGCGGGCGCTCGCTGACGCCCACCAGCGGGAACCGGTCGCCGGAGACGTCCCAATAACGGCCGGGCGGCCCGAGCCTGCTGTCCAGGTGCCCGAGCACGAACTGCTGGTAGGTGGCCCAGCTGCCCTCCGCCTGCCGCCACTGCCAGTACGCGCGGGCCTTGGCCACGCGGGGAGACAGGCCCTCCAGCGCCTCGCCCAGCGGCCAGGCGAACGGCGACTCCCCGACGGCGTCCCGCGCGTACCCGGGCAGGCCGTGCTCCAGGTCGGCCCACGCCGGAATGACCGCCAGGAGCGCGTCGTTCTCGTACAGGGCGACGCCGTCGCCCTCCTCGAACCACAGCACCGACAGCGACTCCGCGTCCAGGGGCGGGCGGCCCGAGGGGTGCGCGGTGTGCGCCTCGGGCATCACCGGCGGCAGCCCTGCCTCGGCGCGGCCCGCATCGGCCTCGGCGGGCGCCGGGACGTGGTTGGCCAGCCAGACCGCTCCGTGGACGATCCCCTTCGCGTCACGAAGGTAAGCTACGGAGGAGGTCCGGTCGGCTTCGATCGTCAGTGTGCGGCTCCCGTAGGGGTTGGTGCTGGTGAGCACGACAGTGGTGTCCACACCTCACCTCTCGTACGCCTCCGGGATTCGACCGCCAGACAGAATGTAAAGCCGCGTGCGCCGGTCGTTAAGACCACGGCCGCGGATGATGGAAAGGGTTTTGCGTGAGCGAGCAGCCGAAGACCGGGCAGCTGACCTTCGTGGCGCCCCGCAGGGCCAAGCCGCAGCGCCACCTCGCCGACCTGACCATGGCCGAGCGCCGGGCGGCCGTGGCGGAGCTGGGGGAGAAGCCGTTCCGCGCCGACCAGCTCTCCCGCCACTACTTCACCCGGCTGACCGGCTCTCCCGAGCAGATGACCGACCTGCCGGGCGCGCTGCGCGAGCGGCTGGTCGAGCAGCTCATGCCCCCACTGCTGACCTCCGTACGCGAGATCACCTGTGACGACGGCATGACGCGCAAGACGCTGTGGAAGCTGTTCGACGGCTCGCTGGTCGAGTCGGTCCTGATGCGTTATCCCGACCGCGTCACCATGTGCGTCTCCTCCCAGGCCGGATGCGGCATGAACTGCCCGTTCTGCGCGACGGGGCAGGCCGGGCTCACCCGCAACATGTCCACGGCCGAGATCGTCGAGCAGGTCGTCGCGGGCGCCCGGGCGCTGGCGCGCGGCGAGGTTCCGGGCGGTCCCGGCCGGGTGACCAACGTGGTCTTCATGGGCATGGGCGAGCCGATGGCCAACTACAAGGCCGTCATCGGCGCCGTACGCCGCCTGGTCGACCCCGCGCCGGAGGGCCTGGGCATCTCGGCGCGCGGGATCACGGTCTCGACGGTCGGCCTGGTGCCCGCGATCGGCAAGCTCGCCGACGAGGGCCTGCCGGTGACGCTCGCCGTCTCCCTGCACGCCCCGGACGACGAGCTCAGGGACACGCTCGTGCCGATCAACACCCGGTGGAAGGTCGCCGAGGTGCTCGACGCGGCCTGGAGCTACGCGGCCAAGACCAAGCGGCGCGTGTCCATCGAGTATGCCCTGATCAAGGACATCAACGACCAGGAGTGGCGGGCCGACCTGCTCGGCCGCCTGCTCAAGGGCAAGCTCGTGCACGTCAACCTGATCCCGCTCAACCCCACGCCCGGCTCGAAGTGGACCGCTTCGCGTCCCGAGGACGAGCGGGCGTTCGTACGCCGCCTGGAGTCCCACGGCGTCGCCGTCACCGTACGGGACACCCGGGGGCGGGAGATCGACGGGGCGTGCGGGCAGCTCGCCGCGGCGCCCCAATAAGGCGCGGCACCCGCGTCCCGATACCCGCGTCCCGATACCCGCGTCCCGAGACCGCGCTCCGACGATCGGTGCCTTGGTGTCCGGCACCCTGACGACCGGCACCTCGGCGACCGGCGTGGTGGTGCCTCAGGGGCGTGTGCGGCGCAGCCACGTGTAGGCCGCCAGGCCGATCGCGGGCCACAGCAGCGACTGTGCGGTGATCAGGGGCAGCCCGGACAGCAGCACCCCGTGATGGGCGTCCCGCATCCAGCCCATGACCGGCACGGTGAGCCAGCGGGCCCCGGCCATGCTGAGCACCAGCATCGACAGGTAGCCGAGGATCAGGGCGATCGTGGACACCGCCGGGGAGGGCAGGATCGGGCGGCTCGTCAGCGCTCCGAGCGTGAGGCCCGCCGCCGCGGACAGCAGATGCAGCCACACGCCCACCAGCAGCACGGTGAGGGTGGGGGAGCCGGCGAGGCGGAGGAGCAGCGCGGCCTCGCCGATCGCCGCCAGGACGAGCAGCGACGCGTACGCCGCCAGAAGGCCGCCGGCCAGTTCCTTCGCGCCCAGGGCCGAGATGGCGACGCTGCGCTGCTCGTCGGGCTCGGTGTCGAGCAGGCCGCGCGCGGCCCAGGCGAGCACCGGCACGAGCATGGCCGCCGAGTCCGCGGTGGCCGCGATCTCCTGCCCGGCGGGAATGGGGCTCGCGTAGAGGATCGCGAGCAGTGCCAGCAGCGCGATCAGCGGTTGCAACGCCCGGTGTGAGGCGACGTAGCCGGCCAGGCGGAACCTCGCCAGCGCCATCACGGCGGTCATCCGGCGACCTCCCGGGTGGCGCGGGCCGTGATGTTCACCGTGCAGCCCTCGGCACGCAGACGGTCGGCCAGGTCCTGCGCCTTCGACGCGGCCACCGCCACCTCCAGCACGGTCAGGGCCGGCTCCCCGGTGCCCTCGATCGGATCGATCGGATCGAGTTCCCGTAGGGCCCGGTCGCGGACCTCGCAGCGGCGCAGGCCGGGGAAGGAACGCAGATCGCCCTGGTGGTCGCTCATCACGACGATGCCGCCGCGCGCGCTGATCTCCCCGATGATCCGGGGGAGCTCGGCCCGGGTGGCGGCGTCGAGACCGGCGAAGGGCTCGTCGAGCACGAGCAGCCCCGGCTCGGCGAGCAGCGCCTGCGCGAGGCCCACCTTGTGGGCGCTGCCCTTGGACAGGTCGGGCAGACGCTGCCCGAGCAGATGGTCCATGCCCAGCCGCTCGCTCCACCGGCCGATCGACTCCGTGCCCACCCGCCGGACCGCCGCCATGTGCCGCAGGTAGGCGGCCACGGTGAACGGCTGGTCGGCGGGGAACCGCTCTGGGGCGTACCCGACGACCCGGGGGCGGTCCTCGACGCTTCCGCGCGTGGGCCGGAGCAGCCCGGCGACCAGCCGCAGGAGGGTGGACTTGCCGGTGCCGTTGGGCCCGGTGACCTCGACCACGTCGCCCGCGTCCAGGACCAGACCGGCGTCGGAGAGGATCCAGGGGGCGCGCCGTCCGTACCGGAAGGAGAGGCTGGCGATCCGCATAGTCATTTGAGCCTATCCGGATTGTTCCTCCCCGCGTGCGGACATCGGGCGATCTTTGGGTCTCGCCTTTTTGTTCGGAGTCCCGTCAGAATGGACGGGCTTGAGCAACGGGCAGGGAGGTGTGGTGTGAACCGCTTTCCCCGTGTCATGGCCGTGCGTTTGGGCTACGACCCCGCGCAAGTCGACGAATTCGTGCGCAGGATCGAGCGGACGCTCGGCCTCGGTCCGCTCGATGGGCCGCCCGTGACCGCCGACGAGATCAGGAATGCCAGGTTCGCCGTCAAGCGCGGGGGTTACAACGAGACGGCCGTGGACTTCGCGCTCGACGCGTTCATCGTGGCGGTCGAGGCCAGAGGAGACCGGGACACCGCTACACCCGCACCGAAGCCGCCCACCACTCCGGCCGTGCCACCGCCGACCGCCCCCGTATCAAAGCCGCCGCTCACCGCCCCGGCCGTGCCAGCGCCGCCCGCAGCCTCGGGGGCCACCGGCTCCGGATCCGCTGCCCCGGAGGCCTCCGCCGAAGAGTTCGCACCGGCCGTCCGGTGGCCCGCCGGACAGGCCGCTGCCGGAACGTCCCGGTCCGCCGCGTCCGCCCCCGCGTCCGCCGACGTGTCCCGGCCCACCGGGGCCTCCGGGCCCGTCGGGCAGGCCGCTGCCGGAACGTCCCGGTCCGCCGCCTCCGCCGCCGTGTCCCGGCCCACTGCCGCCCCGGCCTCGGCGGCCCCGCTACGCCGTACGCCTGCCGAGGACCGCGCACGCCCGCAGACGCCCTCCGCGAAGGCCGCCGTGGGCGCCGGCCGTGAGGAGAGGACGGGCACGCTCCCGCCGGAGCCGGGCTCCCCGAGCTGGCTGGAGACGCAGGCGGCGCGGGTGGAGCGGGTGGCCTTCCGCCCCGGGCGGCTCGGCATGGGCTACCGGGAGGAGGAGGTCGACGACTTCCTCGACCGGATCGTGGCGACGCTGCGCGGGACGGCGGCCGAGCCGCTCACGGCGGAGCAGGTCAGGAAGGCGACGTTCGCGACCGTGGTGTTCCGGCCCGGCTACGCGGTCGGTGAGGTGGACGGCTTCCTCGCCGACATGGCGAACGTGCTGGAGCGCCGCCCCTGAGGCGACTCGCAAAGCTCGTGGCCTGTCAGCGGCCGGTGGGAGCCGGTTCGAACCCCGCCGTGCGATACCGCTCGACCTCCGACCATGCGGCGGACATCCCGGCCAGGCACCGGTCGAACACCTCCGCCTGCCGGACGTATGCCTCGCGGGCGGGACCGGGGCGGACGCACAGGTCGTCGGTGTCGCTGACCGACCACGGCACGTCGCTGTGCCCGAGCGCGGCGGGCAGCAGCGAGGCGACCCCGCGTGCGCCGAGTTCGCTGGTGAGCTGACGGCGGACGGGACGGCCGAGCACGTCGGCGAAGATCTGCGCCCAGACCTCCGACCGTGCGCCGCCCCCAGCCAGCCGCCAGGGACGGTCGCCCACGTCGGCCCCGCTGGCCAGGACGCGGTCGAGCTGCACCCGGTGATACTGCGCGACCCCCTCGATGACCGCACGGGTGAGATGCCCGCGACGGTGTACGGCGGAGATGCCGAGGAAGGTCCCTGAGGCCGCCGGGTGCTCGGGGGCGCCGTTGACGAACGGCAGGAACAGCAGCCCGTCCGCGCCCGGCGCCACCGTCGCCGTCTCGGCCAGCAGGTCCGCCGCCGGAACGCCGGTGGTCGCCCGGTGCGGCACCGACGCGGTGCTCAGCCAGTCGAGGTTGGCGGCCGACGTGGGGGCGACCTCCATGGCGAGCATCGTTCCCGAGTCGGGCATCAGCGCGCTGAGCGTGACCTCGGGCGCGGGGGTGGCGGCGGGGACGACGACCCCGTTGATGGCCCAGGTGCCCACGATGATCGTCACGTCGCCCGGCGCCCGGCCGCCCGCGCCCAGAGTGGCGGCCACGCAGTCCATGCAGCCCGCGATCACGGGCAGCCCCTCCGGCAGTCCGGTCAGCTCCGCGACCCGCGCGCTGAGTCCGGCCACGACCTGCCCGGACTCGCGCAGCGGCGGGAAGCGGTCGAGGTCGCCGGCCGGAAGCCCCACCAGTTCGAGCGCCGTCGGCGTGTATTCGCGGGTGTCCAGCGCCACCATGCCGAACGCGCTCGCGTCGCTGTAGTCGGCGCTCGGCACGCCGGTGAGCTGCGAGGTCACCCAGTCCTTGCATGACAGCGCCCACCGGGTCGCGGCGTACGCCTCGGGGTCGGCGTCGTGCATCCAGCGCAGGAGCACGGACGGCTGGGCCGCCCAGGGGATGGAGCCGGTCTCGGCGGCCAGGCGGCGGGCGGCCTGCGGCTCGATCGCGTCCACGATGTGCTGGGCCCGGCTGTCCGACGACGCGATGGCAGGTCCGACCGGCCGCAGCGACGCGTCGACCGGGTAGAGCCCGTTGCCGTGCGCGGCCACGCCGATGCCGGCCGGCGCGTACCCGTCGGCGGCGAGTTTGCCCGCGAGGTCGCCGAGCAGTGACACGACGGTGCCGGCCAGCCCGGTCATGTCCACGTCGTGCCGGTGGGCGGTCACGCTGGTGCGGGGAGTGCGGGCGTGCACCACCCCCACCTCGCGTCCCTCGGTGTCGAACGCGGCGGCCTTCGACGCGGTCAGGCCGACGTCGACCCCGACGTAACACGTGGCCAGGTTCGTCATGGTCTCCTCCCGTCGTTGTCCATGCCTGCGCCCGCGCCTCCACCCGCCGCGGCGGCCAGCGCCCGGGGACGGTGGCGCCGCAGTTCGTTCTCGTAGGCGGCCACCTCGGCGCGGGCCCGCCCCTCGTCCCAGCCGAGGTGGCGTACGGCGACGTCGGCGCAGGTCGCGGCGCTGGAAAGGCCCATGTCGCCGTTGAGCCCGACAAGGATACGTCGCAGCATGACGTCGGCCAGGGTGACCGCGCCCTCCTCGCATACGGCCATGACGACCTCGGCGGCCAGGGCGCCGGTCTCCCTGTCGACGACCTCGGCGAGCGAGGGGTTCTCTGCCGCCAGGTCGAGCACCCGGCGGGCGCGCACGCCGTAGAGCTGCAGCAGCCTGCGGGAGGACGCACCGTCCAGCGGCGACTCACGCAGGAAGTCGCGCACGAACTCCGGCCAGTCCGAGGTGTCCGCGCCGGGGAACGGCCGGGTCCGGGTGACGCACGGGCGCGGCCGCTTGCCGAGCACGCGCAGCACCTCGTCGGTCACGTCCTCCGCGAGCGCCCGGTGGGTCGTGAGCTTGCCGCCGATGACCGTTAGCAGGCCCCGGTAGGCGGGCGCGTGGTTGAGCACGGTGTGTCCACGGCTGATCTTGGCGTTGTCCGACACCCCGGCCGTGTACGGCAGGGGCCGGATCCCGGCGACGCTCCACAGCACGTCGGCGGGTGTGAGGTTCGCCTGCGGGAAGATCCGGTTGGTCTCGGCGAGCAGGTAGTCGATCTCGGCGTCGCCGGCCACCACCTCGTCCAGGTCGCCCTCGTAGGTGAGGTCGGTGCTGCCGAGCATGTAGCGGCCCTGCCAGGGGAAGACGAAGATGGGCCGGCCGTCGGCCGCCGCCTCGAAGAAGATGCAGGTGTCGGGGGCTCCGGGGAACGGGTCGAGGACGACGTGGCTGCCCTTGGTGCCGCCGTTCAGCCGCCGGCTCTCGATCTGCCCGTCGAGGATCCGGTCGATCCACGGCCCGGCGGCGTTGACGGTGACGGCGGCCCGGATCTCCCCGCGCTCCCCGGACCGCACGTCCTCGGTCTGAAGGCCGGCGACCCGGTCGCTCTCGACGATCAGTCCGGTGACGGAGGTGTAGGTGAGGACGCGCGCGCCCAGGCGGCGGGCGTCGAGGAGCAGTTCGACGCAGAGCCGCTCCGCCCACGGCACCTGCGCGTCGTGGAACAGCGCCGCCCCGCGCAGGCCCTCGCGTGACAGGGTGGGCCACCGGCGGGCCACCGTGCGGACCGGTACGCCGCGGCTGAGCCCGCGTCCCCGGCCCAGGGCCATCGTGTCGAACGCCAGCAGGCCGAGCCGGATCAGCGCTCCCGGCCGGGTGTTCCCCTCGTAGAAGGGGATCAGCATCGGGTAGTCGCGGATGAGGTGGGGCGCGGTGCGGAACAGCAGGTGCCGCTCCCGGATGGATTCGTGCACGAGCGTGAAGTCGTAGCGCTCGAGATACTTGAGGCCGCCGTGGATCAGCCGGCTGGAGGTGCTCGACGTGCCCGAGCCCACGTCGGCGCGGTCGACGACGACGACGCGCAGGCCGCGTGCGGCGGCGTCCCGGGCGATGGCGAGCCCGTTGATGCCGGCTCCGATGACGGCGAGATCGACGACGTCGGTCTCACCGAAGGGGACGTGTTGCGACATGGGTGGCTCCCGGAGGGTGACGGGCGCGGGTCCGCGGGCGGACCCGCGCCGGAGAAGGATCGGACTAGGCGGCGGAGCCGCGCGCCCTCTCCTTGTAGATCTCGTACGCCTCCTCGGGCTTGAGCCCGTCGTGCACGACCGCGCGGACCGCGGCGAGCATGCCGGCGGGGCTGTCGCTCTGGAAGATGTTGCGGCCCATGTCGACGCCGGCGGCGCCCTCCTGGATCGACCGGTAGGCCATCGTCAGGGCGTCGATCTCGGGCAGCTTCTTGCCCCCCGCGACGATGATCGGCACCGGGCAGCTCGCGGTGACGGTCTCGAAGCCCTCCTCGACGTAGTACGTCTTGACGATGTGGGCGCCCATCTCGGCGCTGATCCGGGTCGCGAGGCGGAAGTAGCGGGCGTCGCGGACCATGTCCTTGCCGACGGCGGTGACGCCGAGCACGGCGACGCCGTGCCGCTGACCGGCGTCCACGAGCGCGGCCAGGTTGGCGACCGACCGCGACTCGTGCTCGCCGCCGATGAACACCTGGATGGCGACGGCGGCGGCGTTGAGGCGCAGCGCGTCCTCCATGTCGAGCGCGATGTGCTCGTCGGACAGCTCGCGCAGGATGCTCGGGCCGCCGCTGGCGCGCAGCACGATCCCGGCGTCGGTGGTCGCGGGGATGCTGGTGCGCAGCGCGCCGCGGGTCATCATGATCGCGTCGGCGTCCGGGATGAGCGGGGCGATCCGGGTGTCGAGGCGCTCCAGCCCGGCCATCGGGCCCACGAAGTAGCCGTGGTCGAACGCCAGCATGACCGTGCGCCCGGTGTCCGGCCGGAAGATGCGCGACAGGCGGTTGCGCAGGCCCCAGTCCTGCCCGTGCGCGCCCTTGACGTGGAAGCCGCTCGCCGCGGGCCCGGCGGACGTCCCGAAGTCGCGGGCGTCGAGCAGGCCGTCGGTGTCAGCCATCAGTGTCGTCTCCTGTACTAGTGGTGGTGGCGGTCGCGGTGCGCGATCGCCGTCTGAACAGAGATGCCGTACGGTCGCCTCCACCGGCGAGGAAGAGGACGAAGAGCACCAGGCCGCCCTTGAGCAGGTTCTGCGCCGCGGTGCTCCAGCCGACGAGGTTGACCAGTCCGTCAAGCAGGATGAAGAAGACGGACGCGCCCCACACGCCCACCGGGACCGCGCGACCGCCGGAGATGAGCGTGCCGCCGATGACCACAACGGCCACGGAGTCGAGCAGGTAGCGGGTGCCGAGATCGGCCGAGGGCGCGATGTAGGCGGCGAGCAGCGCGCCGGTCAGCCCGGCCAGCGCCCCGCTGAGCAGGTAGGTCGCCCCGATGATCCGGGCGACCGGGATGCCGGCCCGCTCGGCCGCCCGGCGGCTCTGGCCCACCGCGATCAGCGACCGGCCGTAGACCGTGCGGCGCAGCAGCGCAACGACGAGCACGGTCAGCACCGCGATCGCGAGCGCGAGGAGCGGGATGCCGACAGGGCGCAGGTTGAGCGCCGAGCGCAGACCGGGGTCTGGCACGGCGGTGAAGCCGTTGGCCGTCGACAGCGTGATCGACGAGGCGACGAGCCCCGCGGCCAGCGTGGCGATGATCGGGGGGACGGACAGGCCAAGGATGGCCACGGCGCTGACCGCCGCGACGAGGACGCCGACGCCGATCCCCGAGAGGATCCCCACGGCCGCGGAGCCGGTCGCGGAGGCCGCCGCCACCGAGACGAACCCGGCGAGCGAGATGACCGACCCCACCGACACGTCGATGTTGCCGGGGCCCGCGCTGATGACCAGCATCTGCCCAAGCCCGACGATGACGAGGTACGGCGCGAGCGACAGGGCGAGGGAGACGGTCTGCCCGCCGCCCTGGCCCGAGATGGCCAGGATCACCAGCCACACGAGCGCGGCGGAGGCGAAGCCCCAAATCCAGGGGGCACCGTTCCAGGGGCCGCTCCACTGGCGGGTCACGCGGATGTTCATCGCAACACCTTCCCCACGACGACGCGGCCCGCGAGCACGGCCAGGACGATCACGCCTTGCACGGCGGACTGCATGTCGGATCGGACGTCGAGCAGGCTGAGAACCACGCTGACCAGCCCCAGCGTCACTCCGCCGATCGCGGCGCCCCACGGCACGGCGTTGCCGCCGGAGAAGGAGCCCCCGCCGAGGATCACCGCGGCCACGGTTGTGAGCGTGTAGCTGGAGGCCGACGACACGTCTCCGCCGCCGGTCTGGGAGGCCAGGACGAGGCCGGACAGCACGCCGAGCGCGCCCGCCGTCGCGTAGGCGACGACGCGGGACGTGAGCGGCCGCAGGCCGGCCCGCCGCAGCGCGACCGGGTTGCTGCCCAGACCGCGCATCCGCACGCCTGCGGCGCTGCGTGCGGTGAGCAGGTAGACCACCAGCGCGACGACCAGGATCGGCAGCAGCGGCGCCGGGAAGCCCGCGGGTTGCCATGCGCCGAACGACGCCAGCCACCCGGGGGTCATGCCGCCCGGCGTCGGCAGCAGGAACAGGCCGAGCCCGAGCCAGACGAACGAGGCGCCGAGGGTCGCGATCAGCGCCGGCACCTCGCGCAGGTGGATGAGCAGGCCGAGCACGGCGTACGCCGCGACCAGCCCGATCAGGACGAGCACGCCGAGGAGAGGGGACGACACCAGCAGGGTGGCGGAGACCACCGTGATCAGGCCGACGAAGTTGCCGATCCCGAGGTCGATGTCGCCGACGGCCATGAGCGTCATCTGCGCCTGCGTGGCGATCACCAGCGGGACGGTCGCGGACAGGACCAGCGTGAGGCCCTCCACGGTCAGCACACCCGGCTGGAGCGACGAGCAGACGCAGAGCATCGCGACCAGGGCGACGGCGCTGACCGCGGCCGGGGCCGAGCGGCGCATCCGCGCGCGGTCGGGCAGCGCCGGGGCGAGAAGCTGGGCCATCAGTCGTTTCCTCCGTCCTCGTTGAAGGAGACGGCGATGATGCGTTCCTCGGAGATCTCCTCGCCGGTCAGTTCGGCCACGATCCGGCCGGCACGGAAGACGTAAACCCGGTCGCAGTGGGCCATCTCGGCGTTCTCGCTGGAGTACCAGACGATGCTCCGGCCCTTCGCCGCCTCATCCCTGATGAGGCGGTACAGATCGGTCTTGGTGTGCACGTCCACGCCCCGGAACGGGTCGTCGAGCAGCACGAGCCCGGAGGCGGAGGCGAAGGCGCGGGCGACGATGACCTTCTGCTGGTTGCCGCCGCTCAGCTCGGTGATCCCGGCCTCCGCGCCGCCCCTGATGGCGAGGCGCTTCACCCAGTCACCGACCACCGCGCGCTCCTCGGCCGGGCGGCGCAGCCCCCGGCGGGCGATGCCGCGCAGCGCGGTCACGATCAGGTTGTCGCCCACGCTCCACAGGGGCAGGACGCCCGAGCGTTGCCGGTCGCCCGGCACGTACGCCCGCGTCACGTTCACCGTGGTGTCGCGCCGCACCGGTCGCCACAGGCGTTCGAGCACTTCCTGCTGGCCCTGGCCGGCCAGCCCGGCGAGGCCCACGACCTCGCCCTTGCCGACCCGCAGGGTGACCTCCCGCAGGCCGGGTCCGATGGCGCCGCGCAGCTCGGCCACCGTCTCCCGCGCCGCGGCCCCGGCGGCGGCCGTCCGTGTGCCGGTCGCCGAGGGAGCGGCGACGTGGGCGCCCATCAGCTCGAGGACGTCCGGCTCGCCGAGCCCGGCGGCCGGCCGTTCCGCGGTGACCGCACCGTCGCGCAGCACGGCCACCCGGTCGGCCACCGAGAGGACCTCGCGGATGCGGTGCGAGATGAGCAGCACGGCGGTGCCGGCCCCGGTCAGCCTGCGCACGTAGGCGTACAGCGACCGGGCGGCGTCCGGGCCGAGCGACTCGGTGGGTTCGTCGAGGATCAGCAGGTCGAGCCGGTCCACCAGGCAGGCCCGGGCGATCTCCACCATCTGGCGCCGGGCCAGCGACAGGTCCTCAACCCGGTCACGCGGGGAGACGCCGTGGCCGGGAAACATCTCGTCGAGGCGGCGGCGCACCGCGTCGCTCGCCGCCCGCCGCCACCGCAGGCGGGGCAGGCAGTGCCGCGAGGACACCCACATGTTCTCCGCCACGGTGAGGTCGGGGCACAGTGACGTCTCCTGGTAGGCCATCCGCACCGACCGGAAGTCCCCGGCGGAGGCCTTCCTCCCGTGCACGAGGACCGTGCCCGTGTCGCAGGCCTCCAGCCCGGCGAGCACGCGCATGAGCGTGCTCTTGCCCGCGCCGTTGTGACCGACCAGCCCGAGCACCTCGCCCGCGCGGACCTCCAGGTCCACGCCCGTCAGGGCCCGGGTGCGCCCGTACGCCTTGGTCACGCCCCTGGCAGTGACGACGGGCGGCCGGGCGGCCGGTCCGGTGCCCGTCTGCGGCGGCGCCGTGCCGCCGGCCGGGAGATTGTCGACGTGCATGCCCGGTCTCCTCCGTCTCCTCCGTGCCGTGGTCGTTGCGAAGCCGGGTCAGCTCGCGGCCGACGGGATCGGCGGCTGGATCGGCTTGCCGCCGGTCTTCACGGCCTCCACCTGCTGCCGGAACAGCTCCCGGGTCCACGGCCAGGCGGCGTACTCGTCGGGCTTGAGCACCGAGGCCCAGGCGTCGCGGTCCTTCTGCTCGATCAGGACGATCGGGAAGGTCATCTGCTTGGGCACGTCCTTGCCGTCGAGCAGGTCCAGGGCCTCCCAGAGCGCGGCGACCGACTGGCCGGGGTCGGACATGACCGCGACCGAGCCGTTGTCGATCTTGTTGTCCCGCCAGTAGCTCAGCGCGCGGCCGTTGGTCTCGAAGTCGACCGCGGGCACGGGCTTGCCCGCCGTGGCGAACGCCTGGGCCACGCCGTAGCCGTCGCCGCAGCCGATGACGCCGTCGACCTTCGGCACGCTGGACAGCACGCCGAGCACGGCCTTCTGCGCGGTGGCGCCGTCGCACATGCCGGTGACCGTCGCCACGGTCTTCACCCCGGGGTAGCCCGCGAGGATCTTCTTGGTCGTGTCGAGCATCTCGGCCTCGGGCTGGGAGCCGACCACGCCGCGGCTCACGATGACCGAGCCCTTGCCGCCGATGCCTTCGAGCAGCGGCTTGGCGGCGTACGTCGCCCAGTCCACGAAGCTGTTCTGCAGCACGTGGGCGCAGGGCGCGTCGATGGCGGAGTCGAAGACCACGACCTTGACGCCGGCCGTACAGGCCTGCTGGATCACCGGCTGCAGCGCGGTGGGCGAGGCGGGGTCGATGAGCAGCGCGTCGGGCTTCTGCAGCAGCAGGCTCTTGATCTGGGCGACCTGCTCGGTCGCCGAGTTCTCGCCCGGCGCGTTCACGACCTTGTACTTGCCGATCAGCCCGTCGGCCTTGGCCTGCTCGGCGGCGGCCTCGAACTTGGCGATCATCGTCTGCCGCCAGCCGTTGCCGATGAAGCCGTTGCTCAGTGCGATGAAGGGCTTGTCACCGCCGCCGCCCGCGGTCCCGCCAGCGGCGTCCGCGGTGGCGCTACCGGAGCCGGAGCCGCAGCCCGCGGCCAGTACGGCGAAAGCGGAGATCGCCGCGGCGGAGGCGGCGCGCCAGGACCGGCGTGTGGGACGCATGTGCATGGTGTCTCCAGACAGAGCGGGTTCGCGAGGGGGGAGAGTCGGCGTCAAGGCTTCGCTCGATCGACCTGTCATTACAGGCCTGTAGTGACAAGCAAACTAGGCGGGCGTTACGGGCCTGTCAAGAGCGTGTTTTCGGTCGCCTCGGACCGCCAGTGACGATTAATCTTGGTAACAGCCGGGCCAACTTGTAGTTACAGGTTCGAGTGGGGCATCCTGCTGCGGTGCCGCCGAGGAGGTTCCCGTGACGATGACCTATCCGCCTCTCAACCGCGACGGGGCGGAACCGCTGTGGATGCAGCTCATGCGGGCGTTGCGCGCGGAGATCGAGAGCGGCGTGCGCGGGCCCGATCAGCCGCTGCCGTCCGAGGCCGAGCTGAGCGACCTGTTCGGCGTCTCCCGCACGGTCGTCAGGGAGGCGCTGCGTGAGCTGGTCCAGCAACGCCTGATCTACAAGGTAAAGGGCAAGGGAGCCTTCGTCGCGCCCCGCAAGACCGAGCTGAGGTTCGTCGGATCGATGTCAGGGTCGGCCGACGACCTGCGGGAGTCGGGGCGCCGGGTGACCACGCAGACCGTCCGCCAGGCGCTCGGCGAGGCCGACGAGCGGGAGGCCGCGCTCCTGCGCATACCGCTGGGGGAGCAGGTCGTCCGGCTGCGCAGGCTCCGCCGGGTCGACGGCCAGCCGTGGCTGCTCGTCGACACCGCCCTGCCCGCCCGGCTCGTCCCCGGGCTCGAACGCGCCATCATGGAGAACCAGTCGCTGTACGACGTGCTGCGCCGCCGGTATGGCATCGAGCCCGCCGCGGCCGACCGCTGGATCGAGGCGGTCTTCCCCAACCGGGAGGACGCGGCCCTGCTCGAGGTGTCCACCTCGACGCCTCTGCTCGGCATCGAGTCGGTCGCGTGGCTGGAGGACAACACCAGGTTCGAGGCGTACTACGCCCTCCACCGAAGCGACCAGACGCGCTTCTACGTCGGCATCCGCTGACCTGCCGGGCGTTCAGACCCGGCCGAGCTGTCCCGCGGCGCGGAGGGCCAGCCACACCTCGGCGAAGTCGCCCGTCGCCGACAGGTCGCGCCCGGTGAGCGCCCCGAACCGGCGCAGCCGGTACGCCAGCGTGTTGGGGTGCACGTGCAGGGCCCGCGCGGCGTCGTCGACGCGGCGGTCACGCTCCATCCAGGTCCGCACCGACGCGACCAGTTCGGATCCGTGCTCGGCGTCATACCGCAGGACGTCACCGAGCACGTGCTCGACGAGGGCGGTCAGCACGCCCACGTCGGCGGGCAGCCACCGGCCGGTGGTGTCCGCGCCGTAGGCGACCAGCGGCCGGCCCGACTCGGCGGCGCGGGAGGCCGCCCACAGCGCCTCGCGCTGGGCGACCCGCAGCGACGATCCGGGTGCGATAGCGCGGCTGACACCGGCCGCGATCCCGGGCACCGCCTCCAGCTCCGCCGTGTCGGCGTCCGCCGCCGTCAGCACGTACAGGTCGCTCTGCCGGCGGAGCATGAGGTGCGGATGCTCGCCGAGCGCCTGTACGACGGCGTCGTCGGCGGCGTCGCGCACCACGAGCAGCACGACGTCGCGGTCGGCCGCCAGGCCCGCCAGGGCGAGCCTGCGCCGCGCGGTCTCCGGGTCGAGCACGTCCTGCAGCAGCTCGGCCAGCGTCTCCGCGCCCTGCCGCCGCAGCGTCTCGCGTTCGCTGCGCACCATGGCCACCCGCAGGGCGGCGACGGTCGCGATGTGCTGGACGACGGCGAGCCCGGCGGGCCTGGCGCCCTCCCGCTCGAAGGCGACCAGGAACCCGGCGGGACCGCCGGGAGCGGGGACGGGGAGCGCGAATCCGCCGGGGATCGTCGGCGGGGCCTCCAGCGAGGCGGGCAGGCGTACGCCCGGCGGGGGCGCCGGCACGCCGGGCAGCAGCGGGCGGCCCTGCGGCGTGGTCAGGTAGATGTCGTAGCCCGACAGTCGTTCGAGCCGCCGGAACAGTCCGGCCGTGTCCAGGCTCTCCGAGGCGAGCCAGCGCAGCGCGCCGAACACCTGGAGCTGTGCCCCGAGCCGCTGCCGGGCGTCCGCCTGCACCGCGGCCGCGACCTCCTGGGCGATGGCGATGAACGGCACGGCCAGCGGCACCTCAAGCACGGGGAATCCGCGGTCCTCGGCGGCGTCGAGGAAGGCTCGGCGCAGCGGGGGGACGTGCAGGCCCGCGCTGAGCGCGAGCGCGGCCACCCCGGCGTCGTCGAGCCGTTCCAGGTACGCGCGCTGGGCGGCGGCCGCGCGCGGCACTCCGATGCCGGTGGTCATGATGACCTCGGCTCCGAGCAGCCAGGGCGTGGGGTCCTCCAGCTCGCTGACGTGGGCCCACGACACCGACCTGCCGAGTCCGCGCTCGCCCGCCAGCACTTTCAGCTGCAGCGCGGGGGAGCGCACCAGGTCTTCCACCGTGTTGTGCCCGTCCACAACGTCCAGCCTATTTCCGGTGATTGACCCAATTGTTCTGATTTGGGGCCGTTAGGCACACTCAAGCCATCTCCCCCCGACCTGGAGGAATGTATGACGACGGCTGCCCCCTCCGCCTCGCCCGGCGCCATCGAGGTCCGTTCGATCGACTACGTCCCGGAGGGCGAGCGGCACGGCAAGGTCTGGCACCAGGGCCCGTTCTGGTTCTGCGGCAACTTCCAGCCGTACACCGTCGCGATCGGTTTCGTCGGCCCGGCGATGGGGCTGCCGCTCGGCTGGACCTCGCTGGCGAGCACGCTCGGCATCCTGTTCGGCACCTTCTTCATGGCCTTCCACGCCTCGCAGGGCCCCTGGCTCGGGCTGCCCCAGATGGTGCAGTCGCGGGCCCAGCTCGGATATCGCGGCGTCATCCTGGCACTCGCCGGCACGCTCTTCACGTACGTCGGCTTCAACGTCATCGACACGGTCATCATCGACAACGGCCTCAACGCGGTGTTCGGCTGGAGCAAGCCGGTGATCGGGATCGTCATCACCGTGGTGGCCGCGGTGCTGGCCATCTACGGCTACGACTGGCTCCACCGGGCGTTCCAGGTGCTGTTCTGGATCTCGCTGCCGCTGTGGCTCGTGCTGACCGCCGTCATCCTGTTCGGGGGCGCGGGCGGGCAGGCGGCCCCTTCCTCCGGCGGCTTCACCTGGGTCGCCTTCATGGTCCAGTTCGCGGTCGCCGCCTCGTACAACATCACCTACGCGCCGTACGTCTCGGACTACTCGCGCTATCTGCCCCGGCGCACCAAGACCTCGCACATCGTGTGGTCGGTCTTCTGCGGCGCCGCGGCCTCGCCGCTGTGGCTGATCCCGATCGGCGCGTGGATGGCCACCCGGCTCGGCGTCACCGACACGCTCGTCGGCATCCACGACGCGGGCGAGAACGTGTTCACCGGCCTCGGCAGCGTGCTCACGGTAGTGTCCGTGCTCGTGCTGGTCGCGACCATGGGCCTCAACGCCTACAGCGGCATGCTGACCGTCGTCACCGCCGTCGACACCCTGCGGCCGGTGCGGCCGACCCGCTCGATCAGGATCGTCACCGTCGTCGTGCTGGCCGTGGTGTGGGCGCTCGTGGGGATGCTGCTCATCGGCGACTTCTCCACCGCCTTCACCAACGTGCAGCTGATCATGCTGTACGTGCTCGTGCCGTGGACGGCCGTCAACCTGGTCGACTACTTCTTCGTACGGCGCGGCCACTACGCGATCACGCACCTTTTCCGCAAGGACGGCATCTACGGCATGTGGGCGTGGCGCGGGCTGGTCTCCTACCTGCTTGGCCTGGCCGCGATGGTTCCCTTCGTGGTGCTCAGCTTCTTCACCGGCCCGGTGGCCGAGGCCATGGGCGGCGTCGACATCGCGTTCGCCGTCGGGCTGATCGTCGGCGGCGGCGTCTACCTGCTGCTGTGCCGCACGCTCGACGTCTCGTCCGAGGAGGGCGTCGTCGCGGCCAGCGAGCGCGAGCTCGCCGCGTCCTGAACCCCGCCGGATGTCGTCCGAGGAAGGAATCACATGACCGTCACCAACGCGGCCGTCCTCGTGCCGGGGCAGGGCCTGCGAAGCCGGGTGTTGCGCCTGGCCGACCCCCGGGACGACCAGGTCCTCGTCCGTATCGAGGCGAGCGGCGTCTGCCACTCCGACCTGCACGTCCTCGACGGGGACTGGCCGGTCGAGGAGCCGATCGTCCTGGGACACGAGGGCGCGGGCGTGGTCGAGGCCGTCGGCCCTGCCGTACGCGACGTCAGGCCCGGCGACCACGTCGTGCTGTCGTGGTTCGCGCCGTGCCGCCGCTGCGAGGCGTGCGCAGCCGGCCGTGCCTGGCTGTGCTCGAACACCAAGGCCGTGTCCAACACGCTGCCGGACGGCTCGACCCCGCTGTCCGACGAGGACGGCACGCCCGTGCTGCCCTTCCTCGGGCTCGGCACGTTCTCCGAATATGCCGTGGTGCCCGAGACCGCCGCGATCGTCGTTCCGGACGAGGTGCCGTTCCCGGTGGGGGCGCTGATCGGGTGCGCCGTGACGACCGGGGTCGGGGCCGCAGTGCACACGGCGGGGGTGCGGCCGGGCGAGTCGGCCGTCGTCATCGGCTGCGGAGGCGTCGGGCAGGCGGTCGTGCTCGGCCTCGGCCTGGCCGGCGCCCAGCCGGTCGTCGCCGTCGACCTGTCGGACCGGCGGCTCGGCCTTGCCCGGGAGCTCGGCGCCACGCACACCCTGCGCGGTGACGACCCGGCGCTGGCGGAGAAGGTGCTGGAGATCACCGGCGGGGCGCATCACGCGTTCGAGGCCATCGGCCGGGCCGCCACGATCGAGGCGCTGCCCGGGCTGCTGCGCGCGGGAGGCAACGCGGTGCTCGTCGGCATGACCGCGCTCGGCACGCGGGTCTCCTTCGACCCGTTCGACCTCGCCGACCAGGGCAAGAACATCCTCGGCTGCAACTACGGCTCCAGCGTGCCCGCGGTCGACTTCCCCCGGCTGGCGAGCCTCTACCTGTCCGGGCGCCTGCCGCTCGACCGGCTGGTCGGCGCCGAGGCCGGGCTCGCCGGCCTGCCCGCGGCCTTCGCCGACCTGCGCGCCGGCACCGGCCTGCGCACGGTCGTACGGCCGGGGGCGCCCGCGGGGACGTCCGCGGGGACGTCCGCGGGGACGGACACATGGACGGACACAGGGGCGAACGCGGGGACGAACGAGGGGGTGCGGTCGTGACGCGGGTCGCGGTGGCGCAGCTCCCGCTGCGGGTGGGCGAGCCGGAGGCGAACCGCGCCGCCGCCGAGGCGGCGATCAGGGAGGCGGCCGAGGCCGGCGCCCGGCTGGTGGTGCTGCCCGAGCTGGTCAACAGCGGCTACGTCTTCACCGGAGCCGAGGAGGCCAGGAGTCTCGCCGAGCCCGCCGACGGCCCCACCGTGACCGGATGGCGGCGGCTGGCCCGCGACCACGACCTCGTGATCGTCGGCGGGTTCTGCGAGCTGGACGGCGGTGCCGTACGCAACAGTCAGGTCATGGTCGACGCCACCGGCACCAGGGCCGTCTATCGCAAGGCCCACCTGTGGCACGACGAGCAGGACGTGTTCGTCCCCGGCGACGAGCCGGCCCCGGTCGTCGGGACCACGCTCGGCCGGATCGGCATGATGGTCTGCTATGACCTGGAGTTCCCCGAGTGGGTGCGGTCCGTGGGCCTCGCGGGGGCCGACCTGCTCGCCGTCTCCACCAACTGGCCCGCCTCGCCCGTCCCCGAAGGGGAGCGCCCGGTGCTGGTCGCCTTCGCCCAGATCGCCGCGGCGGCCAACCGCATGTTCGTCGCCGTGGCCGACAGGTGCGGGGTGGAGCGCGGCGTCGGCTGGGTCTGCGGCACCTCCCTGATCGGTCCCGACGGCTATCCCCTGGCGGGCCCCGTGCTGCGGGACGGGCCCGCCGTGCTGGTCGCCGACTGCGATCTCGCGCACGCGCGGGACAAGGCCACCGGCCCCCGCAACGACGTCCATCGTGACCGGCGGACCGACCTCTACTGGAAGGAAGAGCGCACGCCATGACAGAGCCCCGGGGACCCGTCGACTCCTCCCGGATCCCTCGATTCGCCGGACCGGCCACGTTCGCGCGGCTGCCGCGGCTGGACGAGGTCGGGCACGCCGACGTCGCGGTGGTGGGCGTCCCGTTCGACGGCGGGGTCTCCTACCGCCCGGGCGCCCGGTTCGGCCCTGCGGCCGTCCGGGAGGCCAGCCGCCTGCTCCGGCCGTACCATCCGGGCCTGGACGTCTCGCCGTTCGCCACGGTCCAGGTGGCGGACGCGGGCGACATCGCGTGCAACCCGTTCGACATCCGCGAGGCCGTCGAGACGGTGGAGGAGTCCGCCTCCGGGCTCATGGACGGAGGCACGAAGCTTGTCACCATCGGCGGCGACCACACGATCGCGCTGCCGCTGCTGCGCGCGGCCGCCCGGCGGCACGGCCCGGTCGCGCTGCTGCACTTCGACGCGCACCTCGACACCTGGGACACCTACTTCGGGGCTGAGTACACGCACGGCACGCCGTTCCGCCGTGCGGTCGAGGAGGGCATCCTCGACACCGAGGCGGTCTGCCACGTCGGCACCCGCGGCCCGCTGTACGGCAAGAAGGACCTGGAGGACGACCGGCGCCTCGGCTTCGGCATCGTGACCAGCGCCGACGTGCTGCGCCGGGGCGTGGACGAGATCGCCGACGCGCTGCGGCAGCGCATCGGCGGCCGGCCGCTCTATCTGTCGATCGACATCGACGTGCTCGACCCGGCGCACGCGCCCGGCACCGGCACCCCCGAGGCGGGCGGCCTGACCAGCCGGGAGCTGCTGGAGATCCTGCGCGGCCTGGCCGGCTGCGACATCGTCGGCGCGGACGTGGTCGAGGTCGCCCCGGCGTACGACCACGCGGAGATCACCTCGGTCGCGGCCTCCCACGTGGCCTACGATCTGATCGGCCTGCTCGCGCTGGGGAAGGCCTGACGCCAGGGGGAGAAGCCGTGATCGTCGACCTGTCGGTGCCCGTCGTGAGCGGCATGCCCGTCTACCCCGGCGACCCGGAGGTGGAGATCGCGCCCGCCCTCACGGTGGCGGCCGAGGGCGTCAACGTCCTCGGCCTGCACCTGGGGTCGCAGTCGGGCACGCACGTGGACGCGCCGTTCCACATCGACGACGCGCTGCCCACGCTCGACGACCTGCCGCTGGAACGCTTCCTCGGACCGGCGGTGGTCCTCGACGCCCGGGGCCTGCCGCCGCGCGCGCCCGTCACCCCGGCGATGCTCGCCGCGGTGACCGGGCGGCTGGCCCCGGGGACCGTCCTGCTGGTCGCGACCGGCTGGGACGAGCACTGGGGAACCCCGGAATACCTGACCCACCCCTACCTGGACGCGGAGACCGCCCGCCTGATCGTCGCCGCGGGCGTGCGCACCGTCGGCGTCGACGCGCTCAGCGTCGATCCCACCCCGGCTCCCGCCGATCTGCCGGCGCACCGCGTGCTGTGCGGCGCGCACGCCGTCATCGCGGAGAACCTGCGGGGTCTCGGCCCGCTGCTGGACGCCCAGGCCGCCGGTCGCCCGATCGAGGTCTCGCTGTTCCCGCTGCGCCTGGCCGGGGCCGACGGCGCTCCCGTCCGCGCCGTCGCCCGGATCGGCTGACCCCCGCGTACGCCGTGGGTTGACGGATGGCGGCATCGGGCTGCTATCGTGTCCGGCGCTCGTGACCCCAGGCTAGGAGACCAGACGTGGCAGGTGAGGACGACATCTCCGGGTGATACCGGAGATCGAGCGGCCCCGGCAGGCGCGCATGACCGCCGCCGATGTGGCCCTCGTTGTCGTTCTCTGATCCCTGTCCCCTTGCCGGGCGGCTCCGGTGCGCCCGGATCACGTACGAGGTCTCTCGCATGTCCGATGCGTTCATCATCTGTTCCGGCCTGTCCTTTTCCTGGCCTGACGACACGCCCGTCTTCGACGACCTGTCCTTCACCGTGGGCGGTGGCCGTACGGGCCTGGTCGCTCCCAACGGCGCGGGCAAGAGCACGCTGCTCAAGCTGATCGCCGGTGAGCACCGGCCTCGCGGCGGGAGCGTGTCCGTCAGCGGCGTGCTCGGTTATCTGCCGCAGAGCCTGCCTCTCACCGGCGACCTGGCCGTGGCCGAGGTGCTCGGCATCGCCCCGGTGATCGCCGCGCTCGACGCCATCGAGTCGGGCGACGCCGCCGAGGAGCACTTCACCACGATCGGCAACGACTGGGACATCGAGGAACGCACCCGTGCCCAGCTCGACCGGCTGGGGCTCGGCGACCTCGCGTTCGACCGCATCCTGCGTACGCTGAGCGGCGGCCAGGTCGTCTCGCTCGGCCTGGCCGCCCAGCTTCTCAAGCGGCCCGACGTCCTGCTGCTGGACGAGCCGACGAACAACCTCGACCTCGGTGCGCGCCGCAGGCTCTACGACGTGCTCGGCGACTGGAACGGCTGCCTGCTGGTGGTCAGCCACGACCGGGCCCTGCTCGACCGCATGGACCGCATCGCCGAGCTCGACCGGGGAGAGATCCGCTTCTACGGCGGCGGTTTCACCGCCTACGAGGCGGCCGTACGCGCGGAGCAGGAGGCCGCCGAACGGACCGTGCGCAGCGCCGAGCAGGAGCTCAAGCGCGAGAAGCGGGAGATGCAGCAGGCGCGTGAGCGGGCCGAGCGCCGCGCGGGCAACGCCGCCCGCAACCTCAAGAACGCCGGGCTGGCGCGGATCTTCGCCGGGAACATGAAGCGGGGCGCCCAGGAGTCGGCCGGGCGGGCCGGCCAGATGCACGCCGCCCGCGTGAGCGACGCCAAGGCCAGGCTCGACGAGGCGGGCCGGGCGCTGCGCGACGACCAGAAGATCGCGCTGGAGCTGCCGGGGACCAACGTGCCCGCCGGGCGGACGGTCTTCCTCGGCGAGGGCCTGCAGGTCCGTGGCCTGTTCGCCGAGCCGGGCATCGACCTGGCGATCCGCGGCCCCGAGCGCATCGCGCTGACCGGCGCCAACGGCGCGGGCAAGTCCACCCTGCTGCGCGTGATCGGCGGCGAGCTGGAGCCGGACGCCGGCACGACCAGGCGGGCCGACGGCCGGGTCGCCTACCTGTCGCAGCGGCTCGACCTGCTCGACGTGGATCGCACCGTGGCGGAGAACCTGGCGGCGTTCGCCCCCGGCATGCCGGAGGCGGAGCGGATGAACCTGCTCGCCCGCTTCCTGTTCCGCGGCGTGCGGGCGCACCTGCCGGTGGGCGTGCTGTCGGGCGGCGAACGGCTGCGCGCCACGCTGGCCTGCGTGCTGTGCGCCGAACCGGCGCCTCAGCTCCTGCTGCTCGACGAGCCCACCAACAACCTCGACCTGGTCAGCGTGGGGCAGCTGGAGAGCGCGCTCGGCGCGTACGAGGGGGCGTTCGTGGTGGTCAGCCACGACGAGCGGTTCCTCGCGGAGGTCGGGGTGGACCGGTGGCTGGAGCTGTCCGACGGCCGACTGCTGGAGACCTGAGCCCCCCGGCCCCGCCGGGCCGGGGCGGGGACGGTCGTCAGTGGGTGCCCCAGGAGTAGGTCTGCTTGTGCAGCTTGAGGTAGACGAAGGTCTCTGTCGCCCGCACGCTGGAGATCGCCCGGATCTTTCCGAGGATCTCCAGCAGGTGGGTGTCGCCCTCGCAGACGACCTCGACCATGATGTCGACCGACCCGGCCGTGAGCACCACGTAGTCGATCTCGGGGATCTGCGACAGCTCGTCGGCCACCTGCTCCAGGTCGCCCTCGCACTTGATGCCGATCATGGCCTGGCGGGGGAAGCCCAGGGTGAGCGGGTCGGTGACGGCGACGATCTGCATGACGCCGAGGTCGAGCAGGCGCTGCACGCGCTGGCGCACCGCGGCCTCCGACAGCCCCACCGCCTTGCCGATGGCGGCGTACGGCTTTCGCCCGTCCATCTGAAGCTGCTCGATGATCTGCTTGGAGATCTCGTCGAGCACCACCGGCCCACCCTTCGCGGCAGCCGCGCGAGCCTTTGGCGGAGTCGTCATCCTCGGGGGGTGTCCTCTCTTGGCGGGCTTCGGCTTCGATCGCCGTAGCGACCTGGTGTTACAGCATCATTTTTGACATGTTGCGATCGTGGTCTGACATGTTGTCAGCTCCGTCGCTCACGTCAAGCGATTTCGTAGCAATTTGGTATCTTAGCGACGAAATCCCTTGTCGTTGGCTCTTTCCTCTGCCAGAGTCGCGACAACTCAGCCACCACCAGGAGGTCACCGGTGACCACCCGTCTCCAGAACTTCGTGAACGGGAAGTTCGTCGACGCCGCCAGCGGCCGTTTCTCCGACGTCGTAGACCCTACGACGGGGGAGGCATACGCCCAGGCACCGGTGTCGGGCCAGGAGGACGTCGACGCCGCGTACGCCGCCGCGACGGCCGCCTTCGAGACGTGGGGCCAGACGACCCCGGGCGAGCGCGCGGCGCTGCTGCTGAAGGTCGCCGACGCGATCGAGGCCCGCGCTGACGAGATCAACGAGGCCGAGTGCCGCAACACCGGCAAGCCCCGCGCCCGCATGGCCGAGGACGAGACCCCGATCGCCGCTGACCACTTCCGGTTCTTCGCCGGTGCGGCCCGCACCCTTGAGGGCCCGACCGCCGGTGAGTTCCTCGCCGACCACACCTCGGTGATCCGGCACGAGCCTATCGGTGTCATCGGTCAGGTCACGCCGTGGAACTACCCGATGATGATGGCGGTCTGGAAGATCGCCCCCGCTCTCGCGGCCGGCAACACGGTCGTGCTCAAGCCGTCCGACACCACGCCGGTCTCCACGCTGAAGCTGGCCGAGATCCTCGGCGACGTCCTGCCCGCCGGGGTTTTCAACGTCGTGACCGGCGACCGGGAGACCGGTGCGCTGGTGGTCGGCCACCCGGCCGCGAGCATGGTCGCGATCACCGGTTCGGTCGGCGCGGGCATGTCGGTCGCCAGGACCGCCGCCGACGACGTCAAGCGCGTCCACCTGGAGCTGGGCGGCAAGGCCCCGGTCGTGATCTTCGAGGACGTCAAGGACATCAAGGCCGTCGCCGAGGCGGTCGCCGGGGCGGGCCTCTACAACGCCGGCCAGGACTGCACCGCCGCCTGCCGCGTGCTCGTGCAGGAGAGCATCCACGACGAGTTCGCCGCGGCGCTGGCCGAGGCCGCGGCCGCCACCAAGCTGGGCGGCCTCGAGGTCGAGGACGCCTACTTCGGCCCGCTGAACAACGCCAACCAGCTCGCCCGGGTCGAGGGCTTCTTCCAGCGCCTCCCCGAGCACGCGAAGGTCCTCACCGGCGGCACCCGGGTCGGCGACAAGGGCTTCTTCTTCGCCCCGACCGTCGTGGACGGGCTGAAGCAGGACGACGAGATGGTCCAGGACGAGATCTTCGGCCCCGTCATGACCATCCAGACCTTCACCGACGAGGCGGACGCGCTGGCCAAGGCCAACGGCGTCCGTTACGGCCTGTCCGGCTCGGTGTGGACCACCGACCACGGCCGCGCGATGCGGATGTCCAAGCGACTCGACTTCGGCGTCGTCTGGGTCAACACCCACATCCCGTTCGTGTCCGAGATGCCGCACGGCGGCTTCAAGCACTCGGGCTACGGCAAGGACCTGTCCGTCTTCGGCCTGCACGACTACACCCGCGTCAAGCACGTCATGCACTACATCGGCGAATAGGCGCCATCGGCCGCGGCCGGACGCCTATCGAAAAAGAGGGATAAGCCTGGAATGACAGAGATCCAGGCGGGCTCGGGGGCGGCCGTCGCGGCTGCCCCCGTATCAGGAGACGTGCCCGCCATCGAACTCGACCACGTGGTCAAGGAGTACGTCTCGCACGGCGAGGTCGTACGGGCGGTCAAGGGCGTGAGCCTCGCCATTGCGGAGGGGGAGTTCTTCTCCCTCCTCGGCCCCTCGGGCTGCGGCAAGACCACCAGCATGCGCATGATCGCCGGGTTCGAGGACCCCACCCAGGGGATCGTCAGGCTCCACGGGGAGGACGTCACGAACGTCCCGCCCAACAAGCGCGACATCAACATGGTGTTCCAGTCCTACGCGCTGTTCCCGCACATGAACGTCTGGGACAACGTCGCGTTCGGGCTCAAGCGCAAGAAGGTCCCCGACGCGGAGATCAAGCGCCGCGTCGGCGAGATCCTGGAGGTCGTCGACCTGGTCGGCCGCGAGAAGCGCCGGCCGAAGGAGATGTCGGGAGGCCAGCAGCAGCGCGCCGCGCTCGCCCGGGCCCTGGTCAACCGGCCCCGCGCGCTCCTGCTCGACGAGCCGCTCGGCGCGCTCGACCTCAAGCTCCGCCAGGCCATGCAGATCGAGCTCAAGCGCATCCAGCGCGAGGTCGGCATCACGTTCGTCTACGTGACGCACGACCAGAGCGAGGCGCTGACGATGAGCGACCGCATCGCGGTCATGAACGACGGCCTCGTGGAGCAGCTCGCGGACCCCCGCGAGATCTACGAGCGGCCCGCCAGCAAGTTCGTGGCGGGATTCATCGGCACCTCCAACCTGCTGAGCGGCACCGTCCAGCAGATCACCGGCGACACCGCCGTGCTCGCGCTCGGCGCGAGCGACCGCATCCTCGTCCCCGCCGACGGCGCGCTCGCGCCCGGCGCCACAGTCGACCTCACGGTCCGGCCCGAGAAGATCAAGATCGCCAGGGACCGGCCGGAGGGCGACCTCAGCGTGGTGCGGGGGACCGTCTCCGAAGTCGTCTACCTCGGCACCTACAACAGCTACGTCGTGGCGCTCGGCGACGGCGCCGAGATCACGGTGTTCGAGCAGAACGCCCACGACAGCACGATCACCGCCGAACGCGGCGACACCGTCTGGCTCTCCTGGCAGCCCTGGCACTCCTACGCGCTGCGGTAGATTCCCCCACCGGTTTCACCCTTCGAACCCCGCCACGAATCCCGAATCCCCGGCATCCCGAATCCCCGGCATCCCGAGTCCCCGGTTATCCCGAACCCCCCGGTACAGCGAACCCGGTAGAGCGAACCCGGAGCACGAACTCCTATGAACGACCCATACAGGCAGGACCCCGCCCTCCTCCGCGGCATGACCCAGCGCCGGCTCGGCAGGCGCGACGCCTTCCGGCTCGCGGGCCTGTCGGCCGCCGGGCTCGCTCTCGCCGCCTGCGGCGTGCAGGGCAAGGGCACGGCCAGGCCGTCCTCCTCCGCCCAGGCCCAGTCAGAGGTGGAGAAGTTCTGGTCGGGCAAGACGAAGAACGGCCACGTGGACTTCGCCAACTGGCCGCTCTACATGGACCCCAAGCAGCCCGAGCTCAAGCAGTTCACCCAGCAGACCGGCATCACGGTGAACTACAAAGAGGTCATCCTGGAGATGCCGAGCTGGTTCGCCAAGATCCAGCCGCAGCTCGCCGCCGGGCAGTCGATCGACTACGACCTCATGGTCGTCACGAACGGCCTGCACTTCCAGCGGCTCGTCGAGCTCGGCTACCTGGCCCCGCTCGACCACACCAAGCTGCCGAACTTCGCGGCCAACGTCGCGCCGGAGTACAGGAACGAGTCGTTCGACCCCGGCAATGTCTACAGCATCCCGTGGGCCTCCGGCATCACCGGCATCGCGTACAACCCGAAGTACGTCGACACCCCGCCGACCATGGCCGACCTGTGGAACCCCAAATACAAGGGCAAGGTCGGCATGATGTCCGACTCCCAGGAGATCGCCAACTTCGGCCTCTTCGCGATCGGCGTGGACCCCGACAAGTCCACCGAGGCCGACTGGCAGAAGGCCGCGGCCAAGCTCCAGGAGCAGCGCGACGCCGGCATCGTGCGCAAGTACTACGACCAGGCGTACACCGACCCGCTCGCCAAGGGCGACATCTGGCTCACGATGGCCTGGTCGGGCGACGTCTTCCAGAAGAACGTCTCCGACGGCACGGACCTCAAGTTCGTGGTCCCGCAGGAGGGCGGCACCATCTGGACCGACAACATGACGATCCCGAAGACCGCGACCAACCCGGTCGACGCGATCATGCTGATGGACTTCTTCTACGACGTGAACGTCGCGGCGCACCTCGCCGAGTACATCAACTACGTGACGCCGGTCCCGGCCGCCAAGGACGTCATCGCCGCCGACGCCGCCAAGGCCACGGGCGACGACAAGAAGCTCCTCGAACAGGTGGCGAGCAGCCCGCTGGTGTTCCCGAGCGAGCAGGACACCGCCAGGCTCCGCAGCTACGTGAACGGCAAGACGCCGGAGGAGCAGAAGAAGTTCGAGTCCATCTTCCAGGCGATCACGACGTCATGAGCAGGCTCCGGGCTTCGCTGACGCCATACCTGCTGCTGTTCCCCGGCACGCTCTGGCTGGCGATCTTCTTCGTCATCCCGACGGTCGTCATGCTGTCGCTGTCGCTGCAGTCGGGCGACGTCGTCAACGGCTACGCGTTCACCTTCAACTGGCACAGCTACGTCGACGGGATCAGCACCTACCACGACCAGATCGTCAGGTCCCTGGTGTACGGCGTGATCTCGACGGTGATCCAGATCGTCATCGGGTTCCCCGTGGCGTACTGGATCGCCTTCAAGGGCGGCACCCGCAAGTCGGTCTACCTGTTCCTCCTGCTGCTGCCCTTCCTGGTGTCGTTCGTGCTGCGCACCATCTCGTGGCAGTTCTTCCTGTCCGACAACGGCATGCTGCTCGGGCCGCTGAAGTCGCTGGGCCTGGTGCCGCAGGACTTCCACATCCTCGCCACGAGCGCGGCGGTGATCGGCGGCCTGGCCTACAACTTCCTGCCGTTCATGATCCTGCCGATGTACGTGGCGCTGGAGCGGATCGACCCGCGCGTCCTGGAGGCCGCGCAGGACCTCTACGCCAGCAAGACGCAGACCTTCCTGCGGGTGGTGCTGCCGCTGTCGCTGCCGGGCGTGTTCGCCGGCGTGCTGATGACGTTCGTCCCGGCCACGTCGGACTACGTCAACGCCTCGGTGCTCGGCGGCACCAGCAACACGATGATCGGCAACGTCATCCAGAACCAGTTCCTGATCAACCAGGACTATCCGACCGCCTCGGCGCTGTCGTTCACGCTGATGGCCCTGCTGCTCGTGGGCATCTTCGCGTACGCCAAGGCGCTCGGCACCGAAGACGTGCTGGAGGTGGCGGCGCGATGAAGCGTGGCCTGCTGCGGGGCCGCGGCCTGCAGATCTACACCTGGCTGGTGATCGCCTGGCTCGTGCTGCCGATCGCCGTGATGATCCTGTTCGGCTTCAACGACACCAAGGGCCGCTACAACACGGCCTGGCAGGGCTTCACGTTCAAGTGGTACGGCAAGCTGTTCGAGATCGGCGACCTCACCCAGGCGCTGGTGAACTCGCTGCTCATCGCCGTGCTGACGATGCTGATCGCCGGGGTGCTCGGGTCGCTGATCGGGCTGGCGCTCGGCCGCTACCGCTTCCGCGGCTCCGGGGCGATGAACCTCGTGATGTTCGCGGCGATCTCCTGCGCCGAGATCGTGATGGGCGCGTCGCTGCTGTCGCTGTTCGTCACGCTCGCCGTGCCGCTCGGCTTCTGGACGATCCTGATCTCGCACGTCATGTTCTCGATCTCGTTCGTGGCCGTGACCGTGCGGGCACGGGTGATGACGCTCGACTCCTCCCTTGAGGAGGCCGCCCGCGACCTCGGCGCGGGACCGTGGACGACGTTCCGGCTGGTCACCCTGCCGATGATCTTTCCGGGCGTGCTGGCGGGCTCGATGCTGGCCTTCGCGCTGTCGATCGACGACTTCGTCATCACCAACTTCAACTCCGGCGGCACCATGACGTTCCCGCTGTGGATCTGGGGGGCCACCCGCGTGGGCCTGCCACCGCAGGTGAACGTCATGGGGACGCTGATCTTCGCGGCCGGTGTGCTGATCGCCGTGGTCAACGCCCTCCTGGCCCGCCGCCGCGCCAACGCGTGAGGATGTGGGATTCGTGGTTCCGTCGAAGGCGCTCGCCGACGCGGAGCGCAAGCCGTACTGGCTGGACCGGCCGATCGCGCCCGAGCCGCTGCCCCCGCTGACGGGAGACGTCACGGCCGACCTGGCGGTGGTCGGCGGCGGGTTCACCGGCCTGTGGACCGCGCTGATGGCCAAGGAGCGCGACCCCTCGCTCGACGTGGTCCTCCTGGAGGGCCGCGCGGTCGGGTGGGCCGCCTCCGGCCGCAACGGCGGGTTCTGCGCCGCCAGCCTGACCCACGGTCTCGGCAACGGGCAGGACCGCTGGCCCACGGAGATCGCGACGCTGGAACGGCTCGGCCGGGAGAACCTCGACGAGATCGAGGCGACCCTCGCCCGTTATGGCGTCGACTGCTCCTTCGAACGGACCGGGGAGCTGCGGGTCGCCACCGAGGAGTGGCAGCTCGCCGGGCTCGACGAGGAGGTGAGCGGGGCGGCCTCGCTCGGCGTCCGGCTGGAGCGGCTCGACCGCGAGCAGGTGCGGGCCGAGGTGGACTCCCCGACATACCTCGGCGGCGTGTGGGACCGCGAAGGCGTCGCCATGGTCGACCCGGCGCGGATGGCATGGGGGCTGCGCGACGTCTGCGTGCGGCTCGGCGTGCGCGTCTTCGAACACACGCCGGTGCGCGCCGTGCACGACGACGGCGTCACGCTCGAACTGGAGACGCCGAAGGGGCGGGTCAGGGCCGGGCGGGTGGCGCTCGGCACCGGCGCCTTCCCACCGCTGCTGCGCCGGCTCAGGCACTTCCTCGTGCCGGTGTACGACTACGCGCTGATGACCGAGCCGGTGCCGGACGACCTGCTGGCGGCGATCGGCTGGCGGCACCGCCAGGGCATCGGCGACTCGGCCAACCAGTTCCATTACTACCGGCTGACCGACGACAACCGGATCCTGTGGGGCGGCTACGACGCCGTCTATCACAACGGCGGCCTGGTCAAGCCGGAGTACGACCAGCGCGACGCCACCTTCGAGAAGCTCGCCACGCACTTCTTCGAGACGTTCCCGCAGCTCCACGGCCTGCGCTTCACGCACAGGTGGGGCGGGGTCATCGACACCTGCAGCCGGTTCAGCGCCTTCTTCGGCACCGCGTACGGCTCACGCCTCGCCTACGCCGCCGGATACACGGGCCTCGGCGTGGGGGCCACCCGCTTCGGGGCCAACGTCATGCTCGACCTGCTGCAGGGCAGGGTGACCGAGCGGACGGACCTGCAGATGGTGCGGCACAAGCCGGTGCCCTTCCCGCCGGAGCCGGTGCGGTCGGGCGTCATCCAGCTCACCCGCTGGGCCATCGCCCGGGCCGACGAGCACGAGGGCCGCCGCAACGCCTGGCTGCGCACCCTCGACGCCTTCGGTCTCGGCTTCGACTCCTAGGTTCTCGTACCTTTCGGCGTGGACGACGACTGGGGAGCCGCCCGGGCCGTCCCCGAGATCATCGTGCCTTTCGCGCACAGGTAGCCTGCCGGCGCAGAAGACACGGATCGAGGAGTTCCGAGATGACCACAGAAGCCGGGCCCCCGCTCCTGGCCGTGGCGCGGCCGCCGCATCCCGCCCGATCGCGCTCGTGACCGGTGTCGGCCGGACCGTGGGCATCGGCGCGGCGATCGCCCGTGAGCTGGCCGCGTCCGGCTGGGACATCGCGTTCACCTACTGGACGCCGTACGACGAGCGCATGACCTGGGGCGCCGAGCGCGGCGCGGCAGACGAGATCGGCAGCTCACTCGCCGCGCGGGGCGCGGCGTTCGCGGCGATCGAGGCGGACCTCGCCGACGTGCGTGCGCCGGCGCGGATCTTCGACGAGGCGGAGCGCCTGCTCGGAGGCGTCACCGCGCTGGTGATGAGTCACTGCGAGTCGGTCGACTCCGGCCTGCTCGACACCACCATAGAGAGCTTCGACCGGCACTTCGCGGTGAACGCGCGTGCCGTCTGGCTGCTGATCCGTGAGTACGGCCGGTGGTTCCGCGGCGTGCACGCCAACGTCGTCAACCCGGGGCCCGTGGACACCGGGTGGATGTCGGATGAGGTGCGGGCGAGATGCCTCGCGCAGACACCCCTGGGCCGGCTCGGCATGCCGCAGGACACCGCGCACCTGGTGAGCTTCCTGTGTTCCCGGCAGGGGCAGTGGATCAACGGTCAGTTGCTCAAGAGCAACGGCGGATTCTCCTGAGCCACCCGTCGCGAGCCACCTGCAGCACTACTACCAGAGGTAGCATGCAGGGTATGAGCGGTAGTAAGAAATACTCCGTGAGCCTGCCTGAGGAGCTCGCCGAGGCGATCCGTGCCCAGGTCGGACCGGGCGGTTTCTCCGCCTATGTCGCCGAAGCCCTCGAGCACCGGATGGCCATGGACAAGCTGCGCGAGATCGTGGCCGACTTCGAGACCGACAACGATCCGCTGACGCGAGAGGAGATCGACGCGGCGCGTGCCCTCCTGCGTCACGACCACAGGGCCAAGGGCGGGGCGGCCGCCTGATGCCGGGCACGCTCGTCCTGGACAGTGAGGGCCTGTCACGGCTCTACCGCAAGGACCGCAGCGTGCTGGCGCTTCTCGCGGCTGCGGAGGAGGAGGGCGTACGTGTCGTGACCACGGTGATGACCACGCTCGAGGCCGACGACGAACGGGTGCATCCGGCACGGGTCCGATGGGTTCTGTCGCGTATCGACGTCCTCGACGTCACCCGGGAGGTGGGAGCCGAGGCGGCGGCGCTGCTGCGTACCCACCGCCTTCGCGGTCACAGGTACGCGATCGACGCCGTCCTGGCCGCGAGCGCGCGTGTCGCGGCCCGTCCGGTCACGGTCCTGACCTCCGATCCCGCGGATCTCACGCCACTCTGCGGCGACCACGTCGAGATCGTCAAGATCTAGGTGCACCGCCACGATGTCGGTCATCACCGCGGACACACCGCATGAAGCCCCGGTTCGACGTTCAGACGAGGGGATGAATCTCGCGCTGAGGGAGCTCGAACCACTCCGGGTCCAGATGAGCACCGCTGTCCATGGTGACGAGCGCCAGAGCGCTCGCGCGCGACGCGATCGTGAACGGGTCAGGCAGCAGGTGCACCAGGTGGTCGAGAGCGTGCGGGTCCGGTCCGTGCACCTCACGCGGGTCGAGATTGTGCATCCACAGCCGGATGTGCCCATCGGCCGCGTAGAGCATCCATGCGCGCCCGACCGGCCTGTCCGGCCGTTGGACCACCGTCCAGTTCAGCCCCATGTCCAGCCACTGCGCCACGCTGAGCAAGCGCCGGTAGTGCTCGACCAGGTCCATCGGGCCGTCAGGCGGTGAGCCAGCGGAGCGGGTTCTCGTGGGTGATGAGACGCAGGGTGTCGTCGTCCACGCCGGCCTCTCGCAGGGCAGGGAGGACTGAGGAGAACAGCCGCCCGTAGCCCTGCCCGCCGTAGCCGGACAGGTGCTCCCGCAGGCGTACGCCGCTGCTGAGCAGGACGCGCTCGGCGTGCCCGCCGTCGAGGAGGGTGAGGACGTCCTCGGCGTCGTCCACGCTCACGTACGCCCCGGTCTCGGCGATCTTGCGCTGGACCAGTGGATCGCCGGAGCGGGCGGCCAGACGCCGGGCGGGGACGTTCTGCGAGAGCAGGAGCTCCAGCAGCTCCAGGCCGCCCGTCGCCACGGGGAGGTCGGTGCGCAGCGAGGCGCGGGCGGCGGCGGTGACGGCCCGCTCCTCGGCCGGGGTGGGCGTCTCGTCCCACGCGGCGGCGACGATGACACCCGGCCGCGCGCCCGTCCCGTCGAGCCCGGCGCCGATCTCGTGCAGCAGGTCGGCGGTCAGGTCCTCCACGCCGTACCGCGTGATGGCCGCACCCGCGAACGGCTGCGCGGCGAAGCCGGTGGCGGCCACGATCGGCACCCGCGAGGCCATCGAGATCCGGGCGAGCGCGGCGGGGTCGCGGGCCATGCCGATGCAGCTGTGCTCAACGATCAGGCCCAGCGCCTGCTCCCTGCCGAGGTTCTTGACCTCGGCCAGCACATATCGCTCCTCGTCCAGCCACCGATGGGGATCGGAGTCCACGCCGATGCCCCAGCGGGTGTCGGTGCGCAGGTGCTCGTACGGCAGCACCGGCCCGTCGATCTCGGAGACGGGGACGGCGCCCGTGACGGTCTGGATACGGGGAAAATATGCGCCGGACATGAACGGACATTAACCGATTTTTTGCCGAAACAGCTCGCGAATCACATGATTCTTTGGTTTCGACCAGGTGAAATCAGCTCATCGTCTTGCCGCCGTTGACGGCGAGCCGCTGGCCGGTGACGAACCGGGCACCGGGGGAGGCGAGGAACGCCACCGCCTCGGCCACGTCCATCGGCACGCCCATGTGGCCCAGCGGGACGTCGCTCAGATAGCCGGTGTAGTCCTCCGGGGGAACGTCCGCGTGCCGCTCCACCGGGATCCAGCCGGGCTCGACGGTGTTCACCGTGATCCCGTACGGCCCCAGCTCCCGGGCCCACGACCGGGTGAGCCCGTGCATGGCGGCCTTGGCGGCGACGTAGTGCCCTAACTCCGGGTTGCCGAGATCGGTGACCTCGCTGCCCACGTTGACGATCCGGCCCGAGCCGGCCTCGCGCATGCCGGGCAGCACGGCCTGCAGGATCAGCAGCGGGGCCTTGACGAAGAAGCGGAGCTGGCCGAGGTGGTCCTCCCAGGTCTGCTTCTCCACCGGCACCAGCGGCTGGGGACCGGTGGCCTTGTTGACGACCACGTCGACAGGCCCGATCGCGGCCACGCCCTCCCGTACGGACTCCTCGTCGGTGACGTCGAACCTGGCCAGAGCGGCCGAGCCGCCGGCGGCGGTGATGCGGTCGACGACGGCGGAGGCCCCGGCCGTGTCGTTGGCGTAGTTGACGGCGACGTGCCAGCCGTCCGCGGCGAGTCGTTCGGCGATGACGGCGCCCAGACCTCGTGAGGCGCCGGTGACCAGTGCGTTACCCATGACATGCGTCCCTATCACAGATCACGTAGGGCGATGGGGCGGGGGAACCGGCCCGGATCGGCGCCGACGCCCTCGTGGGCGGGTGGCGCACCGGCCTGCACGCCCGCAAGCAGAGCTTCCACACCGTGAGCAACTTCGCCGTGACGGTGGACGGCGCCGAGGCGCACGTGACCACCAAGGGATACTCCTACAACCTGCTCGACGCCAAGCTCGGCGGCGGCATGTTCGAGGTGTGGGGCGTCTACCGGCTCCGGCTCGTACGGCAGGCCGTGGGGTGGAAGGTGACGGCCTTCGCGTTCGACGCCTGGCACACCCGCGGCGACGAGGCGGCGCGCACCCACCGGCTGGAGGCCTGACGGGGGCTGACAAGGACCAACGGGGACTAAGGGGGACTAACGGGTGACCGCCGGAGTCTCGGTGTGCAGCCGCCCCAGGACCCGGCGGAACGCCCAGACGGATGCCGCGAAGGCCAGGCCGGTGACGACGGCGACGGCGGCGGTGCGGATGATCAGGTAGTCGCCGATCGACTCGTTCAGCAGCAGCCAGATGCTCATGGCCGAGTTGGCCAGGAGGACGAACGCCCACAGCAGGGTGATCCGGGCGAAGAAGGTGCGGACGCGTTCGTGCCGCAGCACGAACGACGGCAGGTGGATGTAGTCGAGTGTGAGCCGCTGGACCAGCGGGCGGCGCATCCGCACCGACGCCAGGAGCACCATGCTGATGCAGATCGTGCCGAGCTCCGGCTGGATGAAGTAGAGGACGGGGCTGCCGGTCCACAACCCGATCACGGTGCGGAAGGTGATCGCGATCGTCGCCATGATCATCGTTCCCGGCAAGGGCTGGCGCCGGACGAGCCGCCACAGGACGCCCAGGTAGACCCATGACACCGCGGCCATCAGCGCGCCGCGCAGGCCGAGCACCGCGAGGGCCGTGTAGAAGACCACGAGGGGGGCCACCACGCCTTCGAGGAGCCTGGGCACCGCCTGCCTGATCAGCGCGGTGAGCCGTGGCAGGGCGAAGGGTGCGTGGTTCATGGCGACTCCAACGGGCCGGTGGGGGAGACCGACGCTGTAGTTGGGCAACGCACCTACCCGGACATAACGGATGGAAACCCCGGGTTGGGCGGCATCGTCGGTGGCTTACCGTACCTGACCGTCACGCCCGCGGGGGCCGAATGCCGAAGCGCCCCCGCGCTTCATAACGGTACGGTATGCCTCCAGTGGCCGTCTCGGCCGATGGAAAACCCCTGATCAGCGCTTTACCAGGGGGTGCTGAGCGCTTTTCCCGGCGGGTGGCGGACGCGGGTTACGTTGACGGCATGGACTCGGGTTTCGGCTACTTCGCAACGGATGATGCGGTTCGTCCTGATTCCTTGGCCCGGCTCGTCGAGCAGCGCGGCCACACGGCGCTGCTGTTCACCGAGCACACGCACATTCCGGTGCCACCCGCCGGCGAGACGCCGAAGGACCAGGAGGGAGGCGAGCTGCCCCGGCGCTACTGGCACAGCTACGACCCGTTCATCGCCTGCATGGCGGCGGGCGCGGCGACGACGCGGCTGCGCGTGGGCACGGCAATCTGCCTCGTGCCCGAGCACGAGCCCATCAGCCTGGCGAAGACGGTGGCGAGCGTGGACAACCTGACCGGCGGGCGGTTCGAATTCGGCATCGGCGCCGGATGGCAGCGTGAGGAGCTGCGCAACCACGGCGTCGATCCGGCCCGCCGCTTCGCCGTCATGCGGGAGCGGGTGCGGGCGATGCAGGAGATCTGGACCCGTGACGAGGCCGAGTTCCACGGCGACTTCGTGTCCTTCGGCCCGATCTGGTCATGGCCGAAACCGGCGCAGAAGCCCTACCCGCCGATCCTGGTGGGCGGCGCCGGGCCGCGTGTCTTCGACCGCGTGCTCGGTTATGGGGACGCGTGGCTGCCCAACTACGGCCCCGGAATCCTGGAGCGCATCCCCGAGCTGTTCCGGCGGGCCGAGGAGGAGGGCAGGGACGTCGAGGTCATCGTGGTGTCCGTGCCGGCCGACCCCGGCGTGCTGGAGCGGTGCGAGAAGGCGGGGGTCGCCCGGGTCATGCCCTGGCTGCCGTCGGCGGGGTGGGACCGGATCCAGCGGGCGATGGACGCCTTCGAGAACGCCCTCGCCGACATGCGCGGCGAATGAGCCTGCCGGATGCCCGCCGGATGAGCCCGCCGGATGAGGCCGCCGGATGAGGCCGCCGGATGAGGCCGCCGAATGGGCAAGGCCCAGGGCGGGTGTCAGCTCAGGGTCGCGGTGGCCAGCTTGGCGCCGAAGCCGAGGAAGAGCGCGCCGACACCCGAGGTGAGCCCGGCGGCCAGCTTGCGGCGGCGCCGGAAGTGGCTCGCGAGGAACGTGCCGCCGAAGATGAGCGTGCTCAGGTAGGTCACGCTGAAGATCTGCACGATCAGCGCCAGGATCAGGAACGACAGCGCCGGCGCGCCGTACGACGGGTCCACGAACTGCACGAAGAACGCCACGAAGAACAAGATGGCCTTGGGGTTGAGCAGGCTGATCGTGAACGCCTTGCGGAACGGGCTGCGCACCGGCGCCTGCTCGGTGGTCTCCGTGGCCTGGGCCGTCTCGGCGACCTGGGAGGCCGCGGCCGTGCCGCGGGAGGCGCGCAGGGAGCGCCAGGCGCCGCGGAGCATGCCGAAGCCGATCCACGCCAGATAGATCGCGCCCGAATACTTCACGATCGAGAACAGGACGGGCGTCGACTTCAGCAGCGACGCGACCCCCGCGGCCGACAGGAACATGAGGACCGAGTCACCGGCGAAGACCCCGGCCGCCGCCCGGTAGCCCTGCCGCACGCCACGCTGCGCGGCGGTGGACAGCACGAAGAGCGAGTTGGGCCCCGGAAGCAGGATGATCAGGAACGTTCCCGCGATGTAGGTCCAGATGTTGGTGATGCCGAAGAACATGCTCGCTCCCGTCACGAAATCGCATGTCCTGTTATAGCCCTATCCAGGCGCCGGTCACAGTCAGTAGATTCCTATTGACTTGGTAGGGAACGCGGGAGAATCCTGGGGTGCATGACGTTGTGGAAGCCTGACCCCACGTTCTATCCCTCACCGAGGGACGCCGCCGAGGCGCCGCCGGAGAAGCTGGCCTACGTGGCCGCCTTCGACCGGTCGGCCCAGCGGCCCGACGCGCTCGCCGTCCTCGACACAGATCCCGGCTCCCCGTCGTACGGGACCGTGGTGGGCTGGACCGACCTGCCGTACACGGGGGACGAGCTGCACCACTTCGGCTGGAACGCGTGCAGCAGCGCGCTGTGCCCCTACGCCCCGCACCCCCACGTCGAGCGGCGCTACCTGATCATCCCCGGCCTGCGGTCGTCGCGGATCTACATCTACGACACCAAGGACCGGGTCAGCCCCGAGCTCGTGAAGGTCATCGAGGCGGAGGAGCTGGGCAAGCGGGCCGGCTACTCCCGCCCGCACACCGTGCACTGCGGCCCCGAGGGCCTGTACGTCAGCGCGCTCGGCGGCTACGGCGACGACGGGCCCGGCGGCATCGCGATCCTCGACCACAACTCGTTCGAGGTCCTGGGCCGGTGGGAGGTCGACCGCGGCCCGCAGTACCTCGCGTACGACTTCTGGTGGCACATCAACCACGACGTGCTCGTCACCTCCGAGTGGGGCACGCCGTCCATGGTCGAGGACGGGGTGGTCGGCGAGCTGCTGCTCGGCCGCAAGTACGGCCACAAGATCCACTTCTGGGACCTGCGCAAGCGCAGGCACGTCCAGGAGGTGGACCTCGGCGACCAGCACCAGATGACGCTGGAGCTGCGCCCCGCCCACGACCCGACCAAGACGTACGGCTTCGTGGGCGTCGTGACCAGCGTCGAGGACCTGTCGGCCTCCGTGTGGGTGTGGCACAAGGACGGCTCCCGGTGGACGGCCGAGAAAGTGATCACCATCCCGGCCGAGCCCGCATCGCCCGACGACCTGCCCGACGTGCTCAAGCCGTTCGGCGCGGTGCCGCCGCTGGTGACCGACATCGACCTGTCGGTGGACGATCAGCGCCTGTACGTGTCGTGCTGGGGCACCGGCGAGCTCAAGCAGTATGACGTCTCCGACCCGTTCAAGCCGGTCGAGATCGGCTCGGTCCGCCTCGGTGGCATCGTGCGGCGCGAGGCGCACCCGGCCGCGCCGGACGAGCGGCTCTCGGGCGGCCCGCAGATGGTCGAGGTGAGCCGCGACGGCCGCCGGGTCTACGTCACCAACTCGCTGTACGGCGCTTGGGACGACCAGTTCTACCCCGACGGCGTGGGCGCCTGGATGGCGAAGGTCGACGCCGAGTCGTTCACGCTGGACGAGCGGTTCTTCCCGCACGGCGACGACTTCCGCGGCCTGCGCCCGCACCAGACCCGGCTCCAGGGCGGCGACGCGTCCTCCGACTCCTACTGCTACCCGTGACCCTGACCGCCGTCATCCTGCTGGGCGCCTTTCACGGGATCAATCCCGCGATGGGCTGGCTGTTCGCTGTCGCCCGCGGGTTGCAGGAGCGCAGCCGCGACCTGCTGCTGCAGTCCCTGCCGGTCATCGCGCTGGGCCACCTCGCGTCGGTGGCCCTCGTGGTGCTCGCCGTGTCGGCGACCGGCTCGATCGTGACGGCCACGGCCCTCTCGATCGGGGCGGGCGTCGTGCTCGTCGGGTTCGGCCTGTGGCACCTGCTCTCCCGGCGGCACTTCCGCTGGGTGGGCATGCGGCTGTCGCTGCCGCAACTGGCCGCCTGGTCGTTCCTGATGTCGTCGGTGCACGGCGCGGGCCTGATGCTGCTGCCCGTGCTGACCCGCATGCCCGCCGCCGGTCACCACGGGCACGCCCTGTCGGGCGGCATGCTCGTCGCCGGGGTGCACACGCTCGCGATGTTCCTCACGGCGACCGTCGTCGCCGTCGTGGTGTACGAGTTCCTCGGCGTGGCCGTCCTGCGCCGGGCCTGGTTCAACCTCGACAGGATGTGGGCGTTCGCCCTGGTGGGAGCCGGCGTCGTCACCCTCGTGGGCGCCGTCTGAGCGACCACGCGACGGGCGGGCGGCGCGGCCTCCCGTACGGCTGGCAGGATAGACCGGCGTGCGGGTTCGTCTCCTCGGCGCGCTCGAGGTCCTCGATGACGACGGGGCTCCGGTCGCCGTCACGGGCACGCGGGTGCGCGCGTTACTGGCCGTGCTGGCCATGCGGCCCGGCCGCCTCGTCCCGGCCGACCGGCTCGTGGACGCGCTGTGGGAGCGCGACCTGCCCGCCAACGCCGCGAACGCCCTGCAGACGCTGGTCAAGCGCCTGCGCGCGGCGCTCGGGCGGCCGGACGCGGTGCTGTGGCGCGACGGCGGCTACGTGCTCGACCTCGACCCGGCGCGGGTCGACGCCCACGTCTTCCTGCGGCTGACCTTGCCGTACGCCACGGGCACGCTGCCGGACGGGGTGACGGACGGCGTCACGGACGCCGAGGCCGCGAGCGGGGAGCTGGACGAGGCGCTGGCGCTGTGGCGCGGGCCCGCCCTGGCCGACCTGCGCGCGGTGTCCTACCTGGCGGCCGCTGCGGCCCGGCTGGAGGAGCGGCGGCTGGCCGCGGTCGAGGCACGCGCCGCCGCGCACCTCGCGCTCGGCCGCGAGGTGGACCTGTCGGCCGAGGTGGCCGCCCATCCGCTGCGTGAACGGCTGTCCGCCCTGGCGATGCGCGCGCTCGCCCGCTCGGGCAGGCAGGCGGACGCCCTCGCCCTGTGGGAGCGGATCCGCCGGGCGCTCGCGGACGAACTCGGCGTCGATCCCGGTCCGGAGCTGCAGGCCGCCCATCTCGACGTACTGCGCGGGCAGGATGCCCCGATGCCGCCCAGCCCGCCGATGAACCGCACCCCCAGCGCCCCCGGCACCCTGGGCGGCCCCGGCGATAGGGGCACCCCCGGCGCGGCGGGCGCCCCCACTACCGGCGCGGTGGGCATTCCCGACGTCCCGAGCACACCGGGCACCCCTGGCATCCCCAGTGCCCCCGGCATTCCCGACGCCGCCGGTTCCCCCGACAGCCTGGGCGGCTCCGGCACTCGCGCGGGCAGGGTGTGGGCGCCGCCGACGACGTTCGTGGGCCGCGAGGAGGAGGTCACGCGTCTCGCGGCCCTGCTGCGCGACTCCCGGCTGGTCACGGTCGTCGGTCCGGGCGGGGCGGGCAAGACGCGCCTCGCGGTCGAGACGGCCCTGCGCGTCGCCCCGACCAGTGCCGCCGAGCACCGCCACGGCTCCGGTACCGGAGGTTCCGTGGAGGGCGGGCGAGGCGAGGACAAGCGTGGCAAGAGCGGGCGGGGTGAGGACAAGCGTGGTGAGAGCGGGCGGGGCGAGCACACGTGCGGTGAGGGCCAGTGTGGTGACGACAGGTGCGGTGAGGGCCGATGTGATGAGAGCAGGTGTGATGAGAGCGGGTGCGGCGAAGGCGCGTGGCTGGTCGAGCTGGCCCCTCTGACGGACCCTGCCGACGTCGTGCGGTCCGTGCTCGAAACGCTGGGCGTCGCCGCCGAGCCGCGGGTGGGCGGCGACTGGCGGCGCGACCCGCCCGACCCGGCCGAACGTCTGGTCGCCGCCCTCTCCGGGCGCGAGTTGCTGCTCATCCTCGACAACTGCGAGCACGTGATCGACGCCGCGGCGCGCCTGGCCGAGCTGGTGCTGCGCCGCTGCCCGGGAGTGCGCGTGCTGGCGACCAGCCGCGAGCCGCTCGGCGTGCCGGGGGAGACGCTCGCCCCGATCCCTCCCCTCGGCCTGCCCCCGGAGGGCGTCACCCCCGGCGAGGCGGGCGGCTACCCCGCCGTACGCCTCCTGGTCGACCGCGCCCGCGCGGTGAGTCCCGGCTTCGTCCTCGACGAGCGTACGACGCCGCACGTCGTGACGATCTGCCGTCGCCTCGACGGGATGCCGCTGGCCATCGAGCTGGCCGCGGCGCGGATCAGGGCGCTCGGCCCCGAACGGCTCGCGGCCCGCATCGACGACCGGTTCCGCCTGCTGACCGGCGGGAGTCGTACAGCTCTGCCCCGGCACCGCACGCTGAGCGCGGTGGTCGAGTGGAGCTGGGACCTGCTCGCGCCCGAGGAGCGGACGCTGGCGGAGCGGCTCGCGGTGTTCGCGGGCGGGGCCACGCTGGACGACGCGGAGCTGGTCTGCGGTGGCGACGGCCTCGACGTGGTGGCGGTGCTGCCGTCGCTGGTCGACAAGTCCCTGCTGGAGACGCCGGGCGACGGCCGGTTCCGGATGCTGGAGACGATCCGCGCATACGCGTTGCGACGGCTGACGGACAGCGGTGAGCTCGACCACTACCGGCGCCGGCACGCGGCGCACTTCCTTCGGCTGGTCGAGGACGCCGAGCCGCGCCTGCGCGGAGCCGGGCAGCTGGAGTGGATGGCCAGGCTGACCGCCGAGCAGGACAACCTGAACGCCGCCCTGCGCTGGGCCGTCGACTCCCGGGACGCGGAGACCGCGCTGCGCCTGTGCGGCACGATGAGCTGGTATTGGTGGCTGCGCGGGCATCGCGGTCAGGCGTCCGTCTGGGCCGGGCAGGTGCTCGACCTCGTTCCCGAAGGCCCGCCCGCCGGGCTGGTGCGCGCCTATGCCGGATGCCGGTTCGCGGTCACGGTCACCCGGCTCGGCATGATCTGGACGGAGCCCGGCCGCGTCGAGGAGATCCGCCGGGAGCTCGGCGACCTCATCGAGGAGGCGCTCCGCGAGGGGCCGGTGCATCCGATGCTGCCGATCCTGCGGGCGGTCGTGACGGCGATCGCCGGACGCAGGGAGGATGCGGCCGCGATGCTCGACGCGTACGCCGGCTCGGACGATCCCTGGCTGGCCGCCTCGGCGCTCATGATCAGAGGCGGCTCGCTCGGCCCGCACGGCGGCAGCGAACGGGACGTCGCCGAGGCGGTGCGCAGGTTCCGCGCACTGGGGGATCGCTGGGGGCTCAGCGAGGCCCTCCTCACGCTGGCCACGCTCCGCGCCCGCCGGGGCGCGGAGACGACCGACCTGATCGACGAGATCGCCGGGCTGACCGCGGGATGGGTCAGCGCGGACGACATGATCTCCACCCTGACCCGCCTGGCCGAGCTGCGCCTCCAGGCGGGCGACCGCGAGGGCGCGGCGGCGGACGTGGCGGCGGCCCGTTCCCACGTGACCGCCGGCGTCTCGCCGTACGCGCTGGTGCAGGTGAGCATGGGCGAGGCGAACGTGGCGCGGAGCGGGGGCGATCTCGACGGCGCGGTGGCGGCGTACGAGGAGGCCCTGTCCGTGCTGGAGGACAGCCCCGCCGTCCCTCAGCAACTCGCGTCGACAAACGCCGCGTATGGCAGGACGCTGCTGGCCAGGGGCGACCTCGACGGCGCGCTCGCGCGTCATCACCAGGCGCTGGACGCCCTCGGCGCCGCCCCCGACCCGCCGGTCCTTTCGACCGTGCTGGCCGGGATGGCCATGATCGCCCTGGCCGGGGGCGACGCGACGCGGTCCGCGGCGCTCTTCGGTGCGGCCGACGCCGCGTTCGAGGGCTGGCGGGCGGACGCCGAGGCCGCCGCGGCGCTGGAGTCGGCGCGTGAGACGGCGGGCCCGGCCTTCGACGCCGCCTACGAGCGGGGCCGTACGGCGTCGCGCGAGGACCTCGGCCTGCCCGTCACCGGCAGCAGCAGGTAGGACGGCGCGCTGATCGTGATCCGCGCGGGGGCCGCGTGCCGGGCGAACTTGGGGAAGTTCGATCCCGCCACCTCCACCCGCACCCGGTGCCCGGCCCCGAAGACATGGGCGAGGTTGCCGAGGAGGACACGCGCCGTCTCCGGCTGAGCGCCGCCGCCTGTGAGCTCGGTGCCGCCGTCCGCGACTTGGGCGGCACCGTCCGCGAGTTGAACGCCGCCGCCTGTGAGCCGAGTGGCACCGTCCGGGAGTTGGGTGGCGCCGTCCGCGACACGCGCGATGCCGTCCACGAGGATTTCCTCCCGGCCGTCGGGGTGCACGTCCACGAGCTTGCCCGTCACCGTGAAAGACCTCGCGTCGGATTCCACGGTCACCACCAGTTCGGCCGCGCCCATGACCTCAAGCGGCGCCGGCAGCGGCCCGGTCGTGTGGCGCAGCACGTCGGACCGGCCGGCGAGCGGCCGCTGGTCCACCGGCCCCGGGCCCGGCGGCAGGAACTCGACCACGCCGCCGCCCATGGTCGGCACGGGATCATCGGGGTCGGACAGGAAGCAGGCGCGCAGCGCCGCCTCGGGCCCGAGCGAACCACCGTCTCCCAGGTGATAGCGGACAGTCTCGTTCTCGGGCGGCCAGCCGGCCATCGTCCGCCATTCGCAGGCGCCGGTGACGAACACCCGCACCTTCGCGTCGTCCCGCAGCGGTGTGCCGCGCATCCAGTGGCCGAACCAGTCGAGGTGGAGGCCCGTCCAGTCCACGGCCTCCCCGCTCGCCTGGTCGCCGTAGTCGCGCCCGGCCAGAGTCCGCTCGCGGAGGGCGTGGCTCCACGGGCCGACGACGAGGCGGGCCCGGTCGCGCAGCGCGTGGTAGGTGCGGATGGTGCTGTCGCGGAAGTAGTCGTACCACCCGGTCGACAGCAGCGCAGGCACCTCGATCCTGTCGTAGCGGGCCTCCAGGTCGGTTTCCCTCCACAGCTCGTGCGACGGGTCGGGGTGCGCGAGCCAGTCGGCATAGAAGGGGAAGAGCGCCGTGATCTCCGGCTGGTCCTCGACGGGCAGGCGGCGGAGCAGCTCGCCGAGCCGTGCCGCAAGGGAGGCTTCGCTCGCGTGGAGCCGTGCGCGGCGGGCCAGGTGGAGCGGCGCCATGACGGCAGCCAGGACCGGCAGGATGACGCCCAGCCTGGGAACGCCGCCGGCGTACACCACGTCGTGCAGCCCGGCGGGGCAGACGGAAGGCGCGATGGCCCGCAGCCCGTCCGGCCGCTCGCTCGCGGCGAGGAGCTGGGCGATCCCGAGATAGGAGTCGCCGAACATCCCGACCTGCCCGTCACACCAGGGCTGACGTGCGGTCCAGGTCACTGTGTCGTGCCCGTCGGCGGCCTCTCCGGTGAGGAACCGCAGGTCGCCCTCCGACTCCCCGGTGCCGCGCACGTCCTGCACCATCACCGCGTAGCCAGCCGACAGCAGCCGGGCGACGTCGAGCCGAAGTCCCGGCCCGTACGGCGCCCTGCCGTACGGGGTCCGGGCCAGCAGGACGGGGTGCCGCCCGTGAGGCGCGGGCAGCCAGACGGTCGCGGCGAGCCGGGTGCCGTCGCGCATGGGCGTCCACACGTCCCGGCCGTCGGGGAGCTCATGGGCCCAGGCCGGCACGGGGACGGGGACCCCCGGACTCCTCCCCGGGGCGTTCACCGGATCCTCCGGGCATAGGCGCGTACGGCGAGCGGGGCGAAACACGCGGTGACGGCGGCGGCCCAGGCCAGCGTGACCCAGACGTGCGGTCCCACGGGAGTGCCGAGGAGCAGCGCCCGGACGGCGTCGGCCAGGTGGGAGATCGGGTTGATCGACGACCACCAGCGCAGCGCGGCCGGCAGGTTGGCCGGGGGGATGAACGCGCTGCTGCCGAACGTCAGCGGCAGCAGGATCACGGTCGCCATGCCCTGCATCGAGGCGACGGACTTGGCCTTCAGCCCGAGCCATGCCGACACCCAGCTCAGGGCCAGGGCGAACAGCAGCAGGAGGGCCACACCGGCCAGCGCCTCCAGGGGCGCGGCGGTGATGCGGAACCCGGCCGCGATGCCGGCGAGCAGGGACACCGCGATGGTGACCGTCGTCATCAACGCGTCCGCGGCGACCCGCCCGATCAGCGGGGCAGAGCGCGCGATCGGCATGCTCCGGAATCGGTCGAACACGCCTTTCACGATGTCTTCGGCGAGGTTCATGCCCGTGGTGTTCGTCGAGATGAGGGTCACCTGTGTGAGCACGCCGGGCACCAGATAGCGCGCGGCATGATCGGGGTCGCCGGACATGGCCCCGAACATCAGGACGAAGACCACGATCATGAAGACCGGCTGGAGCAGGAACTGGATGAGCCGGCCGAGTTCGTTCCGCAGCGGCACCAGGCTCCGCCAGGCGAGGGTCATGCCCTGGGCGAGCGCGCCCCTGCGTCCGGTCGTGAACGGTGTGGCGGTCATCGCGTTCTCCCCGCGGTCGTCGGCCGGTCTCACTCGTGTCGTGGGTGCGACGGTCAACGCGTCCTCCCCGAGGTCGTGGTGCCGGTGAGGGCGAGGAACGCCTCGTCGAGCGTGGGCCGCCGGACGGCGTGCTCGGCGAGGGAGACGCCGGCCTCCTCCAGCCGCCGGAACACGGCCAGGCTCACGGAGGAGTTCAGCAGTGGCACGCTGATCAGCCCGTTCTCGCCGCGGTGCGGGGTCAGCCCGGTGACCTCGGCGAGGATCAGTTCCGCCTTGTCCGCGTCGTGCTCGGGCCGGATCTCCAGACGCCGGTCACCCGCCCTGGCTTTCAGCTCGCCCGGCGTGCCCGTCGCGGCCACCACGCCGTGGTCGATGAGCACGATCTCGTCGGCGAGCTGGTCGGCCTCTTCCAGATACTGCGTCGTGAGCAGCACGGTCGCCCCGCCCGCCACCTGCTCGCGCACGATGCGCCGCAGGTCCGCCCTGGCGCGCGGGTCGAGCCCGGTCGTCGGCTCGTCCATGAAGACGATGGACGGCCGGCCGACCAGGCTGACGGCGAGGTCGAGCCGACGCCGCATGCCGCCGGAGTAGGACCCCGCCGCCCGGTCGGCTGCGTCCTCCAGCGTGAACTCGGCGAGCAGCGCCGCCGCCCTGCTCCGGGCGTCGGCCCGGCTCATGCCGAGGAGCCGTCCGATCATCACGAGGTTCTGCCGCCCGGTGAGCTTCTCGTCCACCGACGCGTACTGGCCGGTCAGCCCGATCAGCCTCCGCACCTCGGCCGGCGCCTTCACCACGTCGTGCCCGCCGACCGCCGCCCGGCCCTCGTCGGGGGAGACGAGCGTGGCGAGGATGCGGACCGCGGTGGTCTTGCCGGCGCCGTTCGGGCCGAGCACGCCGAGCACCGTGCCCGGCGGCGCGGCGAGGTCGACCCCCGCCAGCGCGGCCTTGTCGCCGTATCTCTTCACGAGGCCGTGGGCCTCAATCGCGTACGTCATGCTCCGACGGTCGCCGCCCGTGCTGGCACGGAGCTGGCAGAGGGCTGGCAGAGGGCTGGCGGAGGGCTGGCCGGAAGCTGGCACCGTGCTGGCACGGAGCCAGAATGAGACTCGCGCAGCGTCGGCAGGGTGTCGGCACGGTGTCGGCACGGCGTCGGCACCATGGCGAGCGCGGGCGGCGGTCTCGCCGGTCGCGGCGAGCGCGAGCGGCTGGGTGGAAGTAGCGAACGTGGGCGGCGGTCTCGCTGGTCGCGGTGAGGGTGAGCGGTGGGTGAAGACGGCAGGGTCAGGGGCGGGCAGAAGCGGCGAGCGCGAGCGGCTGGGTGGAAGTAGCGAGCGCGGGCGGCGGTCTCGCTGGTCGCGGTGAGGGTGAGCGGTGGGTGAAGACGGCAGGGCCAGCAGCGGGTGGAAGTGGCGAGCGCGAGCGGCAGGGCAGAAGCGGCTGGGGTGAAACTTGCAGAGAAGGGCGGCATCGCGGATAACCGCAGGTGATGCCCCTGGAACGCGCCCACCTGCGACATGAGACGCGCATAACCCGGGCTTAAGACTGCGCCGCTTGTACGTCCGGCGATGACGTCACTACGCTCCCGCGGCATTCCTCTTCCCGCCTCCATGTTCGTCGCGGAGGCTCGTCCTTGTTCGGAGCCCACCATGGGAGCGATCACGCGTGGCGCCTTCGCCGTCGTGGTCCTGAGCGCCGTGTTGTCCTCGTTGTTCGTGGCCTGTTACGACCTGGTCCGCGCCACCGAGACCGGCGTCAGCGCCGTCGGCCAGACGCAGGCCAGAACGCGTGTCGTGGTGCGCAAGGCCGCTGCCGCGCCGGCCCAGGGCACGCCGGCGCGGGTCGTGGTCGCTCCCGCGCAGGGCGCATCGGCGCAGGGGGCCGCTCTGGCACAGGCCGCCGTCGCTCCGGCCCAGGCCGCACCCGCTCAGGCCGCGGTCGCAGGCGCGCAGGGGGCCGTTCCTGCACAGGCGGCACCGGCCCAGGCCGCGGTCGCTCCCGCGCAGGCCGCACCGCCGCAGCCGGCCTCTCCCGAGCAGGCCGCGTCTGCGCGGGCCGCCGCACCCGTGCCCGAGGTGACGGTCACCGTCACCGTCACGCCGTCGCCGTCCCCCTCGCCGGGCCGCATCAGGGTGGGCTACGTCTCGCAGCGCGGCGCGTACGGTGCGACGTCCACCGTGCGCGACCTCGACACCAGCGGGCTGGCGGGCAGGCTGACCCACGTCTTGTACGCATTCGCGAACATCGACCCCGAGTCGCTGACCTGTCTCAGCGGGGTCACCCAGCCTCTCGCGCCCGACCCCAACGACCCCGACCAGGGCGACGGCGCGGGCGACGCCTGGGCCGACTACCAGCGTGGTTTCACGGCCGCGGAGTCGCTGGACGGTGTCGCCGACCCTCCGGACGCCCCGCTCGCGGGAAACTTCAACCAGCTGAAGAAGCTCAAGGCTCGCCACCCTGGCCTGAAGGCACTGATCTCGATCGGCGGCTGGACCTACTCCAAATACTTCTCGGACGTCGCCCGCACCGCCGCCGCCAGGCAGAGGTTCGTGAAGTCGTGTCTCGACGCCTACATCAGGGGCGACCTGCCGGGAGCCGGAGGCAGGGGCGGCCCGGGCAGCGCGGCGGGCGTCTTCGACGGCATCGACATCGACTGGGAGTGGCCGGGTGGCGGGGGTCACCTGGGCAACCACACCGGTGCCGATGACAGGCGGAATCTGACGGCCCTGCTGGCCGAGTTCCGCGCGCAGCTCGACGCGCTCGGCGAGGCCACCGGCCGCCACTATCTGCTCACGGTCTACCTGCCCGCCGACGCCGATCGCATCGACGCCGGGTTCGAGCTGGAGAGGATGGTCGGCCTCGTCGACTTCGTCAACGTCCAGCGCGAGGGCCGGCACGCCGTCCGCGAAGGCGCGATCCTGCGCTGAGCCGCCCTCGCCGACCTACTCGCGGTGACCCGCCCCGGCGGCCACGGCGACCTGTACGCGATGCCTGCCCTGCCTGCGCGCGGTGCCCCGCCCGGCGGCCACGGCGACCTGTACGCGATGCCTGCCCTGCCTGCGCGCGGTGCCCCGCCCGGCGGCCACGGCGACCTGTACGCGATGCCTGCCCGCCCTGCGCCTTGCCCTGCCCGGGCAGGCCGGGGCGGTCTCCTGGCTGGGGGAGCGGCGATGGCGGCGTTCCCCGTTCCCCGTTCCCCGTTCCCGTTCCCCGACTGAGCCGTCAGCCCGAGAAGCGGACCTTCGCGCCCCGGCTGGTGATCGACAGGACGCGCACCGACAGGCCGTTCAGGCTGCCGCGCGCGCCTTCGCCGAGCGTCACGCTGACGCCGGGCCCCCACACGTGGACCATGGGACTGTTGAAGAAACCGCTGTGCACCCTGGCGACGCGCACTCTGGACAGGTGGTAGCGGCTGGCGACGCGGAAGCTGACCGGCTTCGTGATAGTGATCGTGCACTTCCCGTCGTAACAGGCGCGGAGACTCGGCTTCGCGGCCGCGCTCGCCGGGGTGGCGATGAGGGACACCGCCGTTGCGGCGGTCGCGAAAGCCAAGGCAGTTATGGCTGTCCGGTGCATGAGCTCCCCTGATGTCCGTGGCACGGAACGCCTGACTTATCCATTTACACACGGTTACGGACCGACAGTAACGAATCGCCAAGGGAAGGTAAAGCACGTTCCGCAGTCGAGAACACACGCTTCGTCTCATCACGCGCCCGATCGTCCGCGGAGGCAACCGACGGACGTGACCTGACAGGCGGGTGCCGCCCACGATGTGGCGCGCTCGACATGTCCGACGCACCCCGCGCGGGAAGTCCGGGCGCCTCTGACAGGCGGTGTGGACCTTAATGGCCGAGCAGCCGGCCCTTAACACGCGCATAACCAGGTCCCGTACGCCGAGCGGCGATGACACGGTTCGTTAGGAACGCTGTCGAATTGGGTCTTGTGGACCCGCGACCGCGAAGCTACGATCCGTACAACTCTTAGGAAACTTTCCTAAAAGAACGACCGGGAGCCGCATATGGCCCTTCCTAACCTCTAGCGCCTTCCTCTCGCGTCCCGTCACCAGACGCCCTTGAGTGCCGTACGGCCGGTGCCGTTCCGATCGGCCGCCTCCGTCAGGCGCCGGCCGTACGGATTCCCATGACCTCCCCGTTCACCCCCCACAGAGGTTGTGTCCATGCAGATCAGGTACGTCTGGCGTGCGCTCGCAGCGATGGCCGCACTCGCGCTCGCTCTCGTCGCGCTGCCCGCCGAGGCCGCCACGGTCAAGGCCGTCTTCTCGGCCGACTCCGACTGGGGCTCCGGCTATCAGGGCCGCTACACCATCACCAACACCGGGACCGCGGCGATCTCCGGCTGGACGGTCGAGTTCGACCTTCCGGCGGGTTCGACTGTCGGGACCTACTGGGACGCGCTCATGACGCGTTCCGGCGACCACTACACGTTCAGGAACCGCGAATACAACGGCGGCCTGGCTCCCGGCGCCGCCACGACGTTCGGGTGGGTGAACGGCGGGCCCGGCAAGCCGGTCAACTGCCGCCTCAACGGTGGCCCGTGCGACGGTGCGACGACCTCGCCGTCCCCCTCGCCGAGCCCGTCTCCCAGCACGTCACCAAGCCCGAGCCCGTCGCCGAGCCCCAGCACGTCACCAAGCCCGAGCCCGTCGCCGAGCGCCTCTCCGAGCTCGCCGCCGCCCGTGCCCCTGCGCGCCGCGCCGTACGTGGACATGGGCGCCTGGCCCACCCCGAGCCTGATTGCGATGGCCTCGGCCTCCGGCCTGAAGAGCTTCACCCTCGCGTTCGTCACCGCGTCGGGCTGCAAGGCCATGTGGTTCAACGCGTACGACCCACGGCAGAAGTGGGCGAAGGACCAGATCGACGCGATCCGGGCCGGCGGCGGTGACGTCAAGGTGTCCTTCGGCGGCGCGACCGGCATCGAGCTCGCCCAGGCGTGCACGGACGTCAACGCGCTGGTCACCGAGTATGACGCCGTCGTCACCGCGTACGACCTGAAATACATCGACCTCGACATCGAGGGATCCGCGGCGGCCGAGCCCGCGTCCATCGCCCGCAGGTCGCAGGCGCTCGCCCGGCTGCAGCAGGCCCATCCCGACCTGAAGATCTCGCTCACGCTGCCCGTGCTGCCGAACGGCCTGACCTCCGACGGCCTCAACGTGGTGCGGTCGGCCCGCGACGCCGGAGTGCGGCTCGACGCCGTCAACGTCATGGCCATGGACTACTACCAGTCCGTCGACTACGGCGACGCGGCGGTCCAGGCGGCGAACAGCGTCTTCGCGCAGCTCAAGAGCCTCTATCCGAGCCTGTCCGACGCCCAGGTGTGGCGGATGGTCGGGGTCACGCCGATGCTCGGCCAGAACGACGACGGCCGGATCTACAACCAGGACGACGCCCGCCAGCTCGTCGCCTTCGCCAAGGGCAAACACCTCGGGCTGCTGGCCTTCTGGGAGATGACCCGCGACCGCAACGCCTGCACCGGCGCGCTCTACTCCTGCACCAACATCCCCCAGTCGCCCTACGAGTTCTCCAAGATCTTCGCTTCGTACACGGGATGACGCACATGAAGAAGCTCATCGGCCTGGGCGCGGCGGCGTCCGTCGCCTTCGCGGGCCTGCTCACGGCGACGTTCACCGGCCCGGCCCTCGCCGCCAACATCGCGGCCAATCCGGGGTTCGAGTCGGGTCTGTCGGGCTGGACGTGCGCGTCCACGGCGCAGGCGGTGTCGAGCCCGGTCCACGGCGGATCGGGGGCGTTGTCCGCGACCCCGGCCGGCAGCGACTACGCCCGGTGCGAGCAGACGGTCACCGTCAGGCCGTCCACGACGTACGCGTTGTCGGCGTGGGTGCGGGGGAACTACGTGTTCCTCGGTGCGACCGGCACCGGGGTGAACGCCCAGACGTGGGCGTCGCCGGGATCGGCGTGGTCGCAGCTTTCGACGTCGTTCACGACGGGGTCGTCCACGACGAGCGTGACGATCTACGTCAACGGCTGGTACGGCCAGGGCACCTACTTTGCCGACGACGTCGTCCTCGACGGCCCCGGCACCCCGCCCTCGCCCTCTCCGCCACCTTCGGCGAGCCCGTCCCCGTCCCCGTCCCCGTCCCCGTCGGCGTCCCCGTCCGCGTCCCCGTCACCCTCGCCGAGCGCGCCGCCACCACCGGGCGGCAAGCGGCTGATGGCCGGATATCTGCACGCCTCGTTCGCCAACGGCTCCGGCTACGTCCGGATGGCCGACGTCCCCGACGCGTGGGACATCATCGACCTCGCCTTCGGCGAGCCGACCTCACCCACCTCCGGCGACATCCGGTTCACCCGCTGCCCGGCCACGGAGTGCCCGAATGTCGAGGGCGACGCCGAGTTCGTCGCGGCCATCCGCGCCAAGCAGGCGGCCGGCAAGAAGGTGCTGATCTCGATCGGCGGCCAGAACGGGATCGTCCAGCTCACCACCACCACCGCCCGCGACAAGTTCGTCCAGTCCGTCTCGGCGATCATCGACAGGTACGGCCTGGACGGCCTCGACATCGACTTCGAAGGCCACTCGCTGTCGCTGAACGCCGGTGACACCGACTTCCGCAACCCGACCACCCCGGTGGTCGTGAACCTCATCTCGGCGATCAAGACGCTCAAGGCCAGGTACGGCGCGAAGTTCACGCTCACCATGGCCCCCGAGACGTTCTTCGTCCAGCTCGGCTACCAGTTCTACGGCCCGGGCCGCAACGGCACCGCCGACGCCCGCTCGGGGGCGTACCTGCCGGTGATCCACGCGTTGCGTGATGACCTCACGCTGCTGCACGTCCAGGACTACAACTCCGGGCCGATCATGGGCCTCGACAACCAGTACCACACGATGGGCGTGGCCGACTTCCACGTCGCCATGACCGACATGCTGCTCACCGGCTTCCCCGTGGCCGGTGGCGCGACGTTCCCGCCGCTGCGTCCCGACCAGGTGGCGATCGGCCTGCCGGCCGCGCCGTACGCCGGCAACGGCTACACGAGCACGGCCGAGGTGCAGAGCGCCTTCACCTGCCTGGCGAAGGGGACGGGCTGCGGTTCCTACCGGCCGCACGGCACCTTCCCCGGCCTGCGTGGCCTCATGGCCTGGTCCGTCAACTGGGACAGGTACGCGGGCTCCGAGTTCTCCCGTTCCCACAGGGCGTATCTCGACGCCCTGAAGTGATCCCCCCACCCACCCCCCAACCCTTGCGAGGAGAAATGCACCTTCGCTTTGGTACCGGCCGGCGTGCGAGGACGGCCCTCGCTCTGCTCGCCTCCCTCCTCATGGCCGTCGCCGGACTGGTCGCGGGCACGGCCGCGTCCGCCTCGGCGGCCCCGAACAGCGTGGTCATGCTGGCCTACCCGGCATGGGCCCCGAACACCTGGTACGCCATCGGCGCCCGCGTGACCTACAACGGCGTCGACTACGAGTGCATCCAGGCGCACACGTCCCTGGTCGGCTGGGAGCCCCCGATCGTCCCGGCTCTGTGGAAGAAGGTCAGCGGCGGCGGCAACCCGTCCCCGAGCCCGTCGCCGACGCCGCCCGCGGGCGCGCCAGGCAAGCCGGGCAACCCGTCGGTCACCGGCACCACGAACTCGTCGATCTCGTTGTCGTGGGGCGGGTCGAGCGGCACCGTGACCGGCTACCGCGTCTACGAGGGCACCTCGGTCAAGGCGACCGTCGGCGGCACCAGCGCCACGATCTCCGGCCTGGGCACCTGCACCACCCACACGTACACCGTCAAGGCGTACAACTCGAACGGCGAGTCCGCGGCGAGCGGCTCGGTGACCGGCACCACCACGGGCTGTCCCGCGAGCGGCGGGAAGCTGCCCGGCGCGCCCTACCTGTACATGGGCTGGGGCAACCCGCCGAACCCGGCGACGGTCATGAACGCCACCGGCGTCAAGCAGTTCACGATGGCCTTCATGCTCTCCAGCGGCGGCTGCAACCCGGCCTGGGACGGCTCCCGCCCGCTGTCCGGCAGCCCTGACGCCACCGCGATCTCGCAGATCAAGGCCGCGGGCGGCAACGTCCAGATCTCCTTCGGCGGCTGGTCGGGCAACAAGCTCGGCCCCAACTGCTCCAGCTCGTCCGCCTTCGCCTCTGCCGTCCAGCAGGTCATCAACGCCTACAGCCCGGCCGTCGTCGACTTCGACATCGAGAACAGCGACGAGTTCGAGAACGAGGCCGTGCAGGACCGCATCCTCGGCGGGCTGAAGATCGTCAAGCAGAACAACCCGAACGTCAAGGTCGTCGTCACCTTCGGCACCACCACGACCGGCCCGAGCTGGTGGGGCACCCGCCTGATCAACCAGTCGAAGGCGCTGGGCGTGAACATCGACAACTACACGATCATGCCGTTCGACTTCGGCGGCGGCGCGAACATGTACCAGAACACCGTCAACGCGGCCGAGGGCCTGAAGAACGCGCTCAAGTCGGCCTGGGGCTGGAGTGACGCGCAGGCGTACGCGCACATGGGCATCTCGGGCATGAACGGCCTGTCCGACCAGCAGGAGCTCACCTCCGTGGCCACCTGGACCCAGATCCGTGACTGGGCCAAGTCCAAGGGCCTCGGCCGGCTCGCCTTCTGGGCGGTCAACCGCGACCGCGGCTGTCCCGGTGGGGGCGTGGTGTCGAACTGCAGCGGCATCGCGCAGAACGACTGGGACTTCACGCGGATCACCGCGGGCTTCTGACCCGTCGGCCTCTCGACGGCCAGAGGGATCCGGGCACGGCCCGCCGGACCGGATCCCTCGCCGCCCGCGCGGATGCGAGCGCGCACCGTTGTGAGCCCAGACCGTTGTGAGCCCAGACCGTTGTGAGCCCAGACCGTTGTGAGCCCAGACCGTCGCGAGCACGGACTGATGTGAGTACGGACCGACGCGAGTCGGGCCGCCATGAGCAGGCGGTCGGCTCGGCGGGGGTGACCCCCCCACCCGCCGTGCCGGTCGCCCCCGTGCGTGGGGGCGAGCAGGCCGATCAACATTCCGACGATCATGGCCACGGCAACGGTGATCCACAGGCGAATTTTCATCGAAGTCTCCCGAATGTAACGCTCCGTGGTCACAATACCCCGAAATGTGACGGATCGCGATGGCCGACGGCCCGAATCGGGGAACGAGTCGCCTGTACGCCCATTCGTCAGGCAGGCTTGGCACGTCATGGAATACGCGATCCCCACCAGCATCGTCCTCGTCGCCGGCGTCGTGCTCGCCCTCGTCGCCCAATGGAAGGGCTGGCGGCCGTCCCTCGCCGTCACGCTCACGTTCGGCATCGCCGTACGCGTGCTGATCATGGTTCTGTCGGCCAGGGACACCCACTGGCAGCCGGTCGACTACGTCAACAGCTTCCAGCCCGCCGGTGTGGCGATCCTCGACCACCGCGATCCGGTGCTCGAGAGCAACGGCGGATGGCACTTCCTCCCCACCATCCCGTACATGTACGGCCTGCTGCTGTGGCTGGGCATCCCGTGGGAGTACGCCGGGCGCATCGTCACCGTCGTCGCCGACGTCGTGCTGATTCCGCTGGTCGGCAAGCTGGCCGGGGCGCGGACCGAGAAGCTGCGCGCGTTCCAGTACGCCTGCAACCCGCTCGCGATCCTCGTCGCCTCCGTGCACGGCCAGGTCGAGCCGGTCTCCCTGGTCTTCGGGGTCGCGGCGTACGTCGTGGCGCGCGGCCCGGGAGAATGGCGGCGCCCCGAGCCGCTGCCGTGGGCCCACATACGGCTCGCGAACCGCGACCTGCCGCTGCCGTGGATTTCGCCGGCCGAGATCGTGCGGCGCATCGTCCACCCGTCGGACGAGGACCGCGCGGCGACGGGCCGGGCCGTGTGGGCGGGTCTGCTCATGGGGCTCGCGCTCTGCGCCAAGAGCTGGCCGGTGATCCTCGTGCCTGCTCTGCTGATGTTCCTGCCGGGGCTGCGCAGCCGCCTGGTCACACTGGTCGCGACCGGCGTCTCGCCGGTGTTCTTCCTGCTGACGCTCCCGATCGGCGGCTGGACGGAGTGGCGGCAGCTGCCCGAGGTGCTCAACACCATCGGGCTGCGGCCCAGCGACGTCCGCCCGATCACGGGTGACTGGGGCTGGACCGCTGTGGTGAGCGGCGGACACTGGAACCTCGACCCGACCCCGGCCAGGATCGGCCAGTACATGATCTACGCCGCGATCGTCGCCTGCCTGTTCTGGTGGCGCAAGGCCGATCCGGTCGACGTCACGATCGCGATCCTGCTGTCCTTCATGATCTTCACGCCGCGCCTGGGCGCGCAGTATCTGCTGTGGTTCATGCCGTTCCTGGCCGCCCGGCCCACCCGCTGGGCCTGGCCGGCGATCATCGGCAGCTCGCTGTGGGCGGCGATCGGATACATCGTGCTCACCCAGTTCCCCGGGCCCAAGTGGGGCGAGCTGCACGTGCCGTGGTCGATCGGCTCGCTGGTGCTCTTCCCGGTGCTGATCGCGGCGATCCCGTGGCGGCGCAGGAACACGGAGATCACGCCGGATTCGCTTCCGGGGGAGAGGGAGAGCGTCCCCGCCACCTGAGCCGGGGCCCCGGTCTCCGGTCGCGTCTCAGGTCAACGCCTCAGGTCACATCTCGGGTCACGCCTCAGGTCACGATGAGGCGGACCATGTGGCCGTGGCTCGCGTAGCCGGAGTCGCCGTCGAGCATCCCGGTCACGCACTCGAACACGCCCGGTGCGGCCTGCCGTACGAAGAAGACGGTCTCGGCGATCGCCGACAGCAGCCGGATCACGTCGCGCTGCACGTGGACGCCCTCTCTGTCGCCGGCCAGCGAGACCGTCACCTCGTACACGCCGTCGTCGAGCAGCCGTTCACCGGTCAGCAGCCACTCCGATCCGCACGCCCGGCGCAGGTGGGGGAGCAGATGCGCCTCGGGCTCCTCGGCCACCCACCCGTCTCGTGCCATCGCGTCGAGCAGGGCGGACACCTGTGGCTCCATCGCCGAGGCGTCCGCGATCCCGGTGAGGCGCTCGTCGTTGTCCCATCGCCGCATGATCAGACCCTAAGCCGGAGCACGGCGGCGCACTCCGCAAGCGCTCCGTGTCGGGTTCCGTCCTCGCAGCTCCACCCGAAATGTCGCCCACGGCTCTGCGCCCGGACGGTCTGCGCCCGGACGGTCTGAGCCTCAGCGAGGCTCGTGCTGTTCGGACTGCTCGTGCTGCTCAGACTGTTCGGGCCCTCCGGCCTGTTCCGGCCGGGGGTCGGGTTGGGAGCTGGGTTTGGAGCCGGGATCGGAGCTGGGGGAGCGCTCCGGTAGTCGTCCTGAGATGAGCGCGGCGGCCCAGGCGCCGTCCGGATCGCTGTCGACGAGCAGAGCGCGGACGAGCAGGCTCAGCGGGATCGCCAGCAGCGCGCCGAGCGGACCGAGCACCCACGTCCAGACGATCAGCGAGAGGAACGTGGCCGTGGTGGACAAGCCCACCGCGTCACCCAGGAACTTCGGCTGGATGAACGACTGGATCACCACGTTGATGGCGATGTAGGCGATGATCACCAGCAGCATCGTCTTGGGCCCGCCTTCCAGCAGTCCGAGCAGCGCCGGCGGGATGAGGCCCAGGATGAACCCGATGTTCGGGATGTAGTTCGTGATGAGGGCGAGCACCCCCCACAGCAGCGGGAGCGGCACGCTCAGCACGTACAACACGATGATGTCCAGGACCGAGCAGATGAGGCCGAAGACGGTCGAGACGACGAGGTAACGACGAGTCCTGTACGTGAAGGACTTGAGCGCACGGGCGAGGGCGGGACGTTCGGCCGACGCGGCGTCCACGATCCGGGCGAACACGGGAGCGTCGAGGCTCATGGCCAACAGCAGCACGACGATCAGGAACAGGCTCGACAGCACGCCCAGAAGGCTGCTCAACACGCTCTGGGCGAGACCGATCAACTTGCTGAAATCGAGCGACGACAGCGCCTTGTTGAGCTGTTCACTTCCGTAGCCGAGGCTCGCCGCCCAGTGCTGGAGGTCGGCCACCATCGCGTTGAACTGCACCGCGTACGTGGGAGCCAGGATGGCGAGCTGCGCGGCGGCGAGGCTGAGCACCGCGACCATGCCGAGCAGGACCAGCAGCACCACCGCGAGGGGGAGGGCCACCTGCAACCACACCGGCGCGTTGTGGCGAGCCAGCCAGCCGCGCACCGGGGCGACCGCGATGACGAGGGTCAGCGCCAGGACGACAGGGCCGACGATCGAGCCCACCGCCTGGACGCCGGCGAGGGTGATCACTGCGGCCGCGGCACAGACCAGCACGATCAGGGCGCGAGGGAACCCCTGTCGAGTCACGTCCCGTACCTACCCCTTCTCCCTGTGGAAAGGCTGTGCAAGGTGGATCAGTCGTAGCACGCCCCGGCCCCTACCCTTGCCCGCGCGGGCGAGTCGTGACGGGAATGAAGCCGGGTCGGGCGTCGTTCGATTCGTGCGGACCTTCCACCCAGTGGGTGACCTGCTGGAATAGGTCTCCGCACAGGTGCGTTGGAGCTTAGCCGGGCCAAGTCGTCGGCAGGCCCTGGTAATCTTGTGGTGTCGGCGCGGTTCGGCGCACTCCTCTTCGATCACTTCGGTGGTTGTCTTGCGTGTGCGCGGGTTGTCGTCGGCGCTCTCCTCTGCTTTTTGATCTTTCGGATCTGGTGGTTTTGCGCCGGGCTGGGAGTTCGGGTAAGTTAGAGGGGTTGCCCCGGAAACGGGGGGTCGGAATTCCTGTCGGTCGGCGGGTTTCGGGTCAAATGAAGTCCCGGTGGGGCGGATTTGACACG
>NZ_VJVX01000004.1:0-211328 GCF_008033685.1 Microbispora sp. CSR-4 | reverse complement strand
GCCGGTGGTCTTCGGCAGGTTCACGTTCTTGAGGCTGCCGCTGGCGGCCTTCTGGTCGCCGCTCGACCCGACAACGCCGGCCTTGGTGTCGGCGGAGGCTCCGCCGGTCGACACGTGCTTGGCCGAGATCTTGGTCTCCACGCCGTACGGCGTGGCGTTGATCAGGTTGGCCCGCGCCTGACCGAACCAGAACGCCGCGACTTCCTTCGCGGCGAGGTTGGTCTTGGCGAGGTTGACGGACGGGATGGAGTCGGCGTGAGCCGGGGCGGCTATCGCCGCGGAGGCCAGCAGGCCGGCCGCGACCCCGCCCAGAGCGAGAGTGCGTTTCAAGAGGATCTCCCTGGTCTGTCGTGAGGCGTCACTCGCGCCCCATACGTCAGTGAAGGAACGGTCGGAAGTTATAACGAGAAACCCTCTGAAACCAGGAATTTCGGGTTTCCTCTCCGCGCCCGCAGAGTCTCCGCTCCGGCGTGGTGGCCGCGTCGTCATGGCGGCGCGGACCCCGTCTCCGCTGATCACAGACCTTTCGGTCGCCTCGGGCCTCGCCCGGTGCTGGACCGATCCAAGGAAGGTGTGTGACGTAAATCACACGGATATGCATCATATCGATGCCGGTTGGACATGAGTCAATAGCGGGCTGGCGTGCGTTCGAGGTGCCGCCAAAAGCGCCAAAAGTGACAAACGTCAAAGAAGGCATGTTTTACCCCGGACGGGAACGTTTGTCGGTGTCAACCCCCCGGGGTCCGGCCGGCTTCCGCCTCCATCGGACGGCCGGGCCGGGGGTGGCGACGGCTCCGCCGGATCAGTGGGCGGACGCGTCGGAGGTGTCGAAGGGGATCAGAAGCGTGCGCAGCAGGGCGGCGAGTGCCTTCTGTTCGTGCTGGTCGAGACCTGCGAGGAGTTCGCGTTCGCGGCGCAGCAGGTCGGCGAAGGCCGCGTCCACACGGTGCATCCCGGCGGGGGTCAGCCGCACCAGCACGCCGCGCCGGTCCTCCGGGTCCGGGCGCCGGGTGACGAGCCCTCCGGCGGCCAGCCTGTCGATGCGGTTGGTCATCGTGCCGGAGGTCACCAGGGTGGCGCGAAGCAGCGCGCCCGGGCTCAGCTCGTACGGTTCCCCCGCACGGCGCAGGGCCGTCAGCACGTCGAACTCCCACGACTCCATGTCGTGCGACGCGAAGGCCGCGCGGCGCTCGCGTTCCAGGTGCCGGCTCAGCCGGGAGACCCGGCTCAGCACTTCGAGAGGCGTCACGTCCAGGTCCGGGCGCTCCTGTCTCCAGGCCGCGACCAGCCGGTCCACTTCGTCCTCGACGGGCCTCGAGAAGGTCATGGGCCGAGTCTAGCTTCTCTTGACATCGAGATATCTCCCGCGATATCGATTTATCTCGATGTCAAGATAATGGAGGTGCGTGGCATGGGTGCGGACATCTGGGATCCGGTGGTCTACGAGCGGTACGCGGCCGAGCGCGGCCGCCCCTTCCACGAGCTCGTGGCCCGGGTGGGCGCCAAGTCGCCCGAGTATGTGGTCGATCTCGGCTGCGGCACCGGGGAGCTCACCGCGACCCTGTGCGACCGATGGCCCGGCGCTCGGGTGCACGGCGTCGACTCCTCGCCCGCGATGATCGCCAAGGCGCCGCCCGGGCCGACGTTCGAGGTTGTCGACGTCCGGGAGTGGCAGCCGCCCCGCCCGGTCGACGTGATCGTCTCGAACGCGCTCCTGCAGTGGGTGCCGGAACACCCCGACCTGCTGCGCCGGTGGAGGAGTCACCTGACCGAGGACGGCTGGCTCGCCTTCCAGGTGCCCGGCAACTTCGACGCGCCGAGTCACGCCGTCGTGCGCGAGCTGTGCCGTACGACCTGGCGGGAGGAGCTGGGCGACGTGCCGCGGGACGCGCCGGTCCGGGAGCCGGCCGACTACGTGGACCTGCTCGCCGATCTCGGCTTCACGGTGGACGCGTGGGAGACGACCTACATCCACGTGCTGCCGGGGGAGGACGCCGTGCTGAACTGGATCAAGGGCACCGCCCTGCGGCCCATGCTCGACCGGCTGCCGCCCGAGCGCCACGCCGACTTCCTCGCCGACTGCGCCCGCGGCCTGCGCGCCGTCTATCCCCCCAGGCCGTACGGCACGCTGTTCCCGTTCCGGCGGATCTTCGTCGTCGCGCACCTGTGAGTGGGCGCGCGCCCGAACGGGCCGGTTGACCGCGCCGCGGCCATGAATGCGTGGAGCCGGCGCGCCCGTGGTGAGCGGAACGTACTGTTCACCTTGGGGGGCATATGACCGTAAACCGGGGCATTCGGGGGGAACGGTGGCGTTGGAGATCGAGGACAAGTTCGACGTTCCGGAGGGTTTCGCCCTGCCCGACCTCAGCGGCGTGCCGGGGTGCGAGGGGGTGTCCGAGCCGCTCTCCCACCGCCTGACCGCGGTCTATTTCGACACCCCCGATCTGCGGCTGGCGGCTCGCGGCGTCACTCTGCGCAGGCGGCGCGGCGGGGACGACGAGGGCTGGCACCTCAAGCTGCCCAAGGCCAAGGGAGCCCGCCAGGAGATCACCCGGCCGCTCACCCGCAGCGCCAAGGTGGTGCCCGCCGAGCTGGCGAGCCTCGTCCTCGCGTACACGCGGGGCGCCCCGCTCGCGCCGGTGGCCCGGCTGGAGACCCGCCGCAGCATCACCCGGCTGCTCGGCCCCGGTGGCGCAGGCGGCTCGGGCAGCATGGGCGGCGAGGGCAGCGCGGACGGCACAGGCGGCGCGGGTGGCACGGGTGGCACGGGTGGCACGGAGAGCACGGTCCTTGTGGAGATCGCCGACGACCGCGTGAAGGGCACCGTGCTCGGGGACGAGCCGGTGGTGCGGCGCTGGCGCGAGGTCGAGGCCGAGCTCAAGGAGGGCGATCGCGGCCTCCTTGAGAAGGTCGCCAAGCGGCTGCGCAAGGCCGGCGCCACTCCCGCGGACAGCGCGAGCAAACTCGCCCGCGTCCTGGGAGACCGCATCCCCGCGCCGCCGCCGAGGATCCGGCCCGAGCCCGGTTCGGTCGGCGAGGTCGTCGTCGCCTACCTCCGCGCCCACGCCGACGCGCTGATCGCGCAGGACCCGCACGTGCGGCTGGCCGAGGAGGACGCCGTCCACAAGGCCAGGGTCGCCGGCCGCCGCCTGCGCAGCGCGCTCAAGGCGTTCAAACGGATCGTCGCCGGCACCGAGGATCTCCAGGAGGAGCTCAGGTGGCTCGGCGAGGTGCTCGGCGAGGCGCGTGACCTGGAGGTCATCAGGGCGCGCTTCGCCGGCCGGCTCGACGGCCTCGATCCCCGCTTCGTCACCGCCGACGCGCGCCGCAGGCTGGGCGACGACCTGCAGGCCAGGGAACACGAGGCGTACGAGCGGATCCGGGGCGTGCTCAGCGAGAGCCGTTATTTCGCGCTGCTCGACGCCCTCGACGCGCTGGCCGCCGACCCGCCGCTGACGGCCGCGGCGGCCAAGAACGCGGACAAGGCGCTGCCGAAGATCGTGGACAGGAACTGGCGGCGGGTGACCGACGCCTACGAAGCGGCGCGGCGCATGGAGGAGGGCGCGGAGCGGGAGGCGGCCATGCACGACGTGCGCAAGGCCGCCAAGCGCGCCAGATATACGGCGGAGGCCGCCGGCATGTCCGGCGCGGCCGAGCGCGCCAAGGAGGTGCAGGAGGTGCTCGGACGGCACCAGGACGGTGTCGTCGCCCAGGGCGTGCTGCTGGAGGAGGCGGAAAGGGCCCGCCGGGCCGGGGAGGACACTTTCACCTACGGCGTGCTCGTGGGCATCGAGAGCGCCGAGGCGGCCCGGGCCCACGATGAGTTCCCCGTCGTCTGGTCCCGCCTCGCCTGAGGGTTCAGGTCGTATAACGCTCCAGGCTGACAACGCGGGCGGGGCCGGGGTCGGTGGCGCCCGGGTGCATGGCGCGGTGGAGGACGGCGAAGCCGCCCTTGGGGAGAGTGTGATCGGCGGTCCGCACGCCGCGCAGCGCCTGGCCCGCCATGCCCAGCAGCTCGGGCAGGACCTTGCCGTGGCTGCACACCACCGCCGCCTCGGGCGCGGCCAGCAGCTCGCGCATCAGCCGTTCCGCCTTGCGGGGGTCGTATCCGCTCTCCGACAGCGCCGTCTCCTCCCGCACCTCCAGCCCGTGCCGCTCGGCGTACGGCATGAGCGTCTGCGTGCAGCGCCTGCTGTGCGAGCTGACCAGCACGGCCGGACGGTAGCCCCCCAGCACCGTGGCCAGCACCTCGGCCTGAGCGCGCCCGCGCTCGTCCAGTGGCCGCAGGTCGTCGTCGCCCTTCCACTCCTGCCGGGAGCCCGCCAGCGCGTGCCGCACGAGGATCAGCGGCGTGGTCGGCAGGGGAGCGGCACCGGCGGCGCGCAGCAGGCCGCGGTCCCACCTGTGGGTCAGGCGCCGCTGCGCCTCCTCGATCGGCAGCCACACCACCTCATCGACCTCGTCGCCGTCGGCCGCGACCCGGTCGTCGAGAGCATGGGCGAGCCAGTAGTCCACCCGCTTGAGCCGGTCGCCGTGCATGTAGTGCACGGGCGGCAGCGCACGGCCGAGCACGACCTCCAGGCCGGTCTCCTCCCGCACCTCGCGCAGGGCCCCGGCGATCACGTGCTCGCCGCGCTTGAGCTTCCCCTTGGGGAGGCTCCAGTCGCCGTACGCCGGGCGGTGCACGAGAGCGACCTCCGGGTCGTCCTCGTCACCCCGCCAGACGACGGCCCCGGCCGCCCTGATCATGCCCATGGCCATGTCACCGACCCCGCCCCCGGCCGTCGATCCGTCAGTCCGCCACGTCGTCCACGGTCCGCCAGCGCCGTCCGGCGATCAGATGGTGCTGGAGATCGACCTCGCCCCGGTGACGCAGCCACTTGCCGTCGGAGTGCAGCGTCCAGGCCGTGGTGGTGTCGCGGAACGCCAGGTCGAGCAGATCGGACAGATACCGGCGCTGCTGCGGGCTGGCGACCTTGACCAGCGCCTCGACCCGCCGGTCGAGGTTGCGGCGCATCAGGTCGGCGCTGCCGATCCAGATCTCCGGCCGCCGCCCCCCGCCGAACTCGTAGATCCGTGAGTGTTCGAGGAAACGGCCGAGCACGCTGCGTACGCGGATGTTCTCCGACAGGCCGGGCACACCGGGACGCAGGGTGCAGATGCCACGGACCCACAGGTCCACCGGCACCCCCGCCTGCGAGGCGCGATACAACGCGTCGATGATCGGCTCGTCCACGATCGAGTTCGTCTTGATCCGGATCCGGGCCGGGCGGCCCGCGGTGCGATGGGCGATCTCCTGCTCGATCCGGGCGAGCAGGCCCTGGCGCAGCGAGTTGGGCGCGACCAGCAGCCGGCGATACTCCGACTGGCGGGAGTATCCGGTCAGGGGGATGAACAGGTCGGTGACGTCCTCGCCGACCTGCGGATCCGCCGTCAGCAGGCCGAAGTCCTCATACTGCCGGGCCGTCTTGGGGTTGTAGTTGCCGGTGCCGATGTGGCAGTAGCGCCGCAGCTCGCCGCCCGCCTCCTGGCGGACCACCATGGCCAGCTTGCAGTGCGTCTTGAGGCCGAGCACGCCGTAGACCACGTGGCACCCGGCCGTCTCCAGCTTGCGCGCCCAGGAGATGTTCGCGTGCTCGTCGAACCTCGCCTTGATCTCCACCACGACCACGACCTGCTTGCCCGCCTCGGCCGCGTCGATCAGCGCGTCCACGATGGGCGAGTCGCCGCTGGTGCGATAGAGGGTCTGCTTGATCGCCAGCACGTCCGGATCTGCCGCCGCCTCCTCCACGAACCGCTGCACGCTGGTCGCGAACGAGTCGTACGGGTGATGGACGAGGATGTCGCGCTCGCGCAGCACGGTGAACAGGTCGTCCTCGGCGCTGATCGCCTCCGCCGGGACGAACGGCCGGTAGTGCAGCTCCGGGCGGTCGAGGTCGGCGATGGCGTGCAGCCCGGTCAAGTCGAGCGGCCCGGGCAGCCGGTAGATCTCGTTGTCGGACACGCCGAGCTCGTCCACGAGCAGTTCCAGCACCTGCGGGGTGATGGTGTCCTCGACCTCCAGCCGTACGGGCGGCCCGAACCGGCGGCGCAGCAGCTCCCGCTCCAGCGCCTTCATGAGGTTCTCGGTGACGTCCTCGTCGACCTCCAGGTCCTCGTTCCTGGTCACCCGGAAGACATGGTGTTGCACGATCTGCATGCCCTTGAACAGCTCGCCCAGGTGGGCAGCGATCACGTCCTCAAGCGGGACGAACCGGTTCGGCGAGGCGGTCACGAACCGGGGGAGCTGCGAGGGGACCTTCACCCGCGCGAACACCGTGTGGCCGTTCTCCGGGTTCCGCACGGTCACGGCCAGATTCAGCGAAAGACCCGAGATGTACGGGAACGGGTGGGCGGGATCGACGGCCAGCGGCGTCAGGACCGGCCGGATCCGCTCACGGAAGAGCTTGCGCAGCGCCGTCCGCTCGTCCCGTGCGAGGTCTTCCCAGCGGACGATCGCGATGCCCTGCTCGGCGAGCTCCGGGCAGATGAGCTCGTGGAAGACCGCCGCGTGCCTGCGCGCCAGGTCGTCGGCGACCGTCGCTATCCGCGACAGCGCCTCGCTCGGCTTCAGCCCGCCCGTCGTCCGCAGCAGCAGGCCGGTGGCCATCCGCCGTCTGAGCCCGGCCACCCGTACGCGGAAGAACTCGTCCAGGTTGCTCGCGAAGATGGCGAGGAACCTGACGCGTTCGAGCAGCGGCACCGAGGAGTCCTCCGCCAGCTCCAGGACGCGTTCGTTGAACTGGAGCCAGCTCTCTTCACGGTTGAGGAACCGATCGTTGGGCAGCGGCGTCTGCGCGGGGAGGTCGGCCTCCTCCGGCTCGCGGGCGGGGGAGCTTTGGGCGGACATATAACGAAATATGCCCCAACTCGTTGAACAGAACGTTAACTGAACCGCAACGAAAGCGTCAGACCGCTCTGTCAGGCCACTCTGTCGGACCGCGCTCTTCCCGATCTCCACGCTTCACCCGTCACCGGCGACCGCCGCGCGCTCCCCGCGTGCGCTGTCTGTGCGTCCCACGCGCTTCCTGTGCGTCCCACGCGCTCTCGCGCTTCCAGGGCAGGGCCTCCCGCGCGCTGCCTGTGCGTCGCACGCGCTTCCCCGCGCGCGCCCTCCGCCTCCCGCGTGATGCCGGCGTGCCTCTCTCGTCGGCGGGGACCGCCCGCGAGCCGCGCTCCCACGGCATCGCAGATCACCCTGAGCGGGTCGCCGGACCTCCCCCGAGCGGGTTGCGGGATCACCCTGAGCGGGTCGCCGGACCTCCCCCGAGCGGGTTGCGGGATCACCCTGAGCGGGTCGCCGGACCTCCCCCGAGCGGGTTGCGGGATCACCCTGAGCGGGTCGCCGGACCTCCCCCGAGCGGGTTGCGGGATCACCCTGAGCGGGTCGCCGGACCGTGCTGAGCGGCTTTTCGCGCTGTAGCGGCGCCCGCCGGCGAGCCGCCGGCGGGCGGTCAGCTCTCGCCGTGCTGCTGCCGTTCGAGTTCCTTGGCCCGTTCGCGCTGTTCGCGTTCCTTGGCCTTCTCCAGCTCGCGCTGGCGGCGTTCGAGTTGCTTGGCGCGTTCGCGCTGTTCGCGTTCGCGCGCTTTCTCCTGCTCACGGCGGAGCTTTTCCTGCTCCTTCAATTGCCGTTCGAGTTCCTTGGCCCGTTCGCGCTGTTCGCGTTCCTTGGCCTTCTCCAGCTCGCGCTGCTGGCGTTCGAGTTGCTTGGCGCGTTCGCGCTGTTCGCGTTCGCGTGCCTTCTCCTGCTCGCGGCGGAGCTTTTCCTGCTCCTTCGACTCGCGCTCGGCGGGTCTCGCCGTACGGGTCTCCGCGGAGGGGGACAGGACCAGGCCGCGCGTCGCGGCGGTGAGCATGGGATTGGCGTCGAGGCCGGTCAGGCCGTTCCAGGACAGGTTCACCAGGTGAGCGGCGACCTCCTCGCGGCGCGGCTTGCGCACTTCGAGCCACCACTGCCCGGTGAGGGCGGTCATCCCCACGAGCATCTGGGCGTACATCGGCGCGAGCTTGGGGTCGTAGCCGCGCTCCTTGAACTCGTCCGCCAGCACGTCCTCCACCTGGCTGGCGATGTCGCTGATCAGGCTGGCGAAGGTGCCCGTGCCCGAGGCGGCGTGGGAGTCGCGGACCAGGATGCGGAATCCCTCGCTGCTCTCCTCGATGTACTGGAGGAGGGCGAGTGCGGCGCGCTCCAGCTTGATGCGGGCATGCGAGGCCGACAGGGCCTGGGTGACCAGGCTGAGCAGGCGCTGCATCTCCCGGTCGATGACGACGGCGTAGATGCCCTCCTTGCCGCCGAAGTGCTCGTACACCACGGGCTTGGACACCTTGGCGCTGGCCGCGATCTCCTCGACCGAGGTGCCGTCGAAGCCCTTGTCCGCGAACAGGGCACGGCCGACCTGGATCAGCTGCTCGCGCCGTTCCGCGCCGGTCATGCGTCTTCGGGATCGGGAGGACTCGCTCACGGGTTCCATCATGGCGGGTGCGGCGGCTCGAACTCGGTTCGGACCGGTTCGCGATTGTTTGGTGGAAGTGGCCGGACGCGCCGGTACGACCACCGCGGAGGCGGAGGCCGTACGAGTGCCGGCGGCGGCCGATGCCGAACGGGCCGGTGCCTGACGGGCAGATGCCGAACGGGCCGACGTTGAACGGGCAGGGGCCTGCCGGGCGGGTGCCGGGAGGGCGGGCGTGGCCTGCGCCGCCGGAGAAGAGGGTGCGGATGCGGGGGACGTCGGTGTGAGGGACAGGGCCGCCGCGTTACGCGGAGCGGCCCTGCCGTCACCGCTGACTGAGTCGTCAGGCAATGCGCTTCGCCGCCAGCCGCTCGGGGGTCGGCCAGCGCACGTCGTAGGCCCATCCGGCCTTCTCGAACCAGCGGATCAGGCCCGCGCTGAGGTCGATCTGGCCCTTCAGCGCGCCGTGCCGGGCGCAGGTGGGGTCGGAGTGGTGCAGGTTGTGCCACGACTCGCCGAACGACGGGATGGCCAGCCACCACACGTTGCGGGACTTGTCGCGCGACTCGAACACCTCCTCGCCGAACACGTGGCAGATGGAGTTGATCGACCAGGTCACGTGGTGCAGCAGCCCGATCCGGATCAGCGTGCCCCAGAAGAACGCGGTGAGCGCGCCCTGCCACGACCAGGTGATGAGGCCGCCAAGGACCGGCGGGAGCAGCAGGGAGGTGATCGCCAACGTCGGGAACCACCGGTGCAGCTTCATGATGTCCGGGTCCTTGAGCAGGTCCGGGGCGTACTTGGCGCGGTTGACGCGCTCGACCTCGAAGAGCCAGCCCACGTGCGCGTACAGCAGGCCCTTGCACATCGACTTGAAGCCGGGCCCGAACCGCCACGGCGAGTGCGGGTCGCCCTCCTTGTCGGAGAACTTGTGGTGCTTACGGTGGGCGGCTACCCAGTCCACCACCGACATCTCAAGCGACAGGCTGCCGGCGATCCCGAGCGCGATCTTCAAAGGCCGGTTGGCCTTGAACGAGCCGTGGGTGAAATAGCGGTGGAACCCGACCGTGACCCCCAAGCCGGACACGATGTAGAAGGCGGCGGCGATCGCGACATCGGTCCAGCCCAGGCCCCATCCCCAGGCGAACGGCACGGCGGCGATGACCGCGAGGATCGGAAGGCCGACGACGAGTCCGAAGACGACCAGATCGGCTTTGCTCTTGCCTTCCGGCTCGAACTCCGGCTTCGGCTGTGGTGAGGGACGTTCGGTCAGGACGGTCATGGGCTACCTCACGAGATGGGGAAGAATGTCTGGCTACGGAACCGTAACCTACGCCATCGTAAGTTAGGAATCCCTAAGAGCGAATGTGTGGAAGGTGACGCTCCGGGCCGCAACTGGTGGCGAATCCACGTCTTGCGTCAACGGTCGGCCATCTGGTAGTGCCTCGTGCTCACATCCGGCCGCGTCGCCGATGCCGCGGCGTCCACGGCGATCTGCCCGCTATGCCCTCTCGATAACATCCCCGGCCGTCGTGCTCGGCATCATGCGCGGTCCTGCCGGACGGGGCGACGCGGTGCCGCTGCCGGGCCGCGGCGGCGAGGCGGACCGTCGAGGAGCAGGTCGCCAAGCCGATCGAGAGCGCGTTCTAGGTATGCGGCCGGTCCGATCGAGGGGCGTGGCATGGCCCGCGCCCGGACCTGGCGGGGCGGGAGGCGTGACCCCCGATCGGCCTGGCCGCACCTGAGTGCGGCCTGCTTGTCGCTGGATGCCCGGGGGTTCCGCGGCCTCGGCCGGGGTTTTCCTCGCGCTGGATTTTGGGGGAGCGCGCCGGGGGGACTGCTCTGTATCCTGAGTGTCGGATTCCGGCGGGCGCCGGGATCCGACAAAACGGCACTTCGCGCCCATCCCGGGTCGTCTAGGGGCAAGACTACAGATTTTGGTTCTGTCAACGGAGGTTCGAATCCTCCCCCGGGAGCCTGTTTCGTCCGGCTGTCGGAGCCCCAGGGGGGCTGGTTCCCTCCTGGGGTACGGCAGGTAAGCTCACCTTGTCGAGCGGGTGACCGTGCGGTTCCTGGGTATTGGACGCGTGGGAAGCCGCCCTCAATCCATACAGTCACGATCCGTAGTGAGCCGCGACGCCGAGGGAGCCTCAATCCGTGAGTGTGCCGCGCCCGGCAGCCGTGATCGTCCTCGCCGCCGGCGAGGGCACCCGGATGAAGTCGAAAACCCCAAAAGTCCTCCACGAGGTCTGTGGCCGAGCGCTGGTCGATCACATGCTGGCCGCTGCGCGCGGCCTGTCGCCCGAGCGGCTGATCGTGGTCATCGGGCATGCGCGTGAACAGGTCGGCGCCCATCTCGCGACGACCGCCGCCGACGCCCGCACGGTCGTCCAGGAGAAGCAGAACGGCACCGGCCACGCCGTGCGCACCGCGCTCGAAGCCGAGGGCCCGTTCGACGGCACCGTCCTGGTGACGTACGGTGACACGCCCCTGCTGCGCACCGAGACCCTGACTGCCCTGCTGGAACGGCACGCCGCCGACGGCAACGCCGTCACGGTGCTGACCGCCGTCGTCCCCGACCCGACCGGCTACGGCCGGATCGTGCGCGACGAGAGCGGCGCGGTGCTGGAGATCGTCGAGGAGAAGGACGCGACCCCCGAGCAGCGCGCGATCGCCGAGATGAACTCCGGCGTGTACGCCTTCGACGGCGCGTTGCTGGCCGACGGCCTGAGGCGGATCGGCGCCGCCAACGCCCAGGGCGAGGAATATCTGACCGACGTGCTGGCCATCCTCCGCGAGGACGGCCACCGGGTGGGCGCGCACGTGGCCGCCGACCACGCCGAGGTCGAGGGTGTCAACGACCGCGTCCAGCTCGCCTTCGTCCGGCGCGTGCTCAACGACCGCATCCTCCAGGCGCACATGCGCGCCGGCGTGACCGTCGTCGATCCGGCGAGCACGTGGATCGACGCGGGGGTCGAGATGGAGCCCGACGCCGTGATCCACCCCGGCACCCAGCTCAAGGGCGCCACGAGGATCGGGGCGGGAGCCGAGGTCGGGCCGGGCACCACACTGACCGACACGGTCGTCGGCGAGGAGGCCGTCGTACGCAACACCGTCTCCGACGGTGCGGAGATCGGCCCCGGCGCCGTCGTGGGCCCCTTCTCCTACCTGCGCCCCGGCACCGTGCTCGGCGCCAAGGGCAAGATCGGCGCGTTCGTCGAGACCAAGAACGCGCGGATCGGCGAGGGCTCCAAGGTCCCCCACCTCACGTACGTCGGCGACGCGACGATCGGGGTCGGCTCGAACATCGGCGCCGCCTGCGTCTTCGTCAACTACGACGGCGTCGCCAAGCACCACACGGTCGTGGGCGATCACGTGCGTGTGGGCAGCGACAACATGCTCGTCGCCCCGGTCACGATCGGGGACGGCGCCTACACGGCCGCCGGATCGGTGATCACGTCGGACGTGCCGCCGGGGGCGATGGCGGTCGCCCGGGGCAAGCAGCGCAACATCGAGGGCTGGGTGGAGCGCCGCCGCGCCGGCACCCGGTCCGCGGAGGCGGCCCGGCGGGCGACCGAAGCCGGCGACGTGGCCGCGGCGAACGGCAGAGACCCCGCCGGTGACTAGAGCCGGTGAACTGCGCCGTCGATAAAGGACCACCTGCGGCCCGCCACTCCGCGGGCCGTACGGGGACAGGAAAAGGGTACGAGGCGCGGTTTCGGCCGCGTAGCGCCGAAGGGCCAGGCCAGGAGGACACCGTGACCGACCACATCGACCGGGCGAAGGGGTTCGCGGCCCCCGGGCGAGACGGGGGGACGGCGTTACGCGCGGCCCGGCCCCAGCACCATGCCCGGTACGGCGAACAGGCTCGACACGCGAGGAGCGCGGCATGAGCGGCAAGAAGACGACCGGCGAGCGGAACCTGATGTTCTTCTCCGGCCGGTCCCACCCCGAGCTGGCCGAGGAGGTGGCGCAGGCCCTCGGCGTCGAGGTCACGCCGACGGCGCTGCGTGACTTCGCCAACGGCGAGATCTACGTGCGCTACCTGGAGTCCGTGCGCGGCTGCGACGCCTTCGTCATGCAGAGCCACACGGCGCCGATCAACCAGTGGATCATGGAGCAGCTGATCATGGTGGACGCCCTCAAGCGGGCCTCCGCCAAGCGGATCACCGTGATCATGCCGTTCTACGGCTACAGCCGCCAGGACAAGAAGGGCCGCGGGCGCGAGCCGATCACCGCCAGGCTGATGGCCGACCTGTTCAAGCAGGCCGGCGCCGACCGCATGATGTCCATCGACCTGCACACCTCCCAGATCCAGGGCTTCTTCGACGGCCCGGTGGACCACCTGTTCGCCCTGCCGGTCCTGATCAACTACCTGCGCGGCAAGGTCGACCCGGCGACGACCACGATCGTCTCGCCCGACACCGGCCGCGTACGGCTGGCGGAGCGCTGGTCCGACACGCTGGGCACGCCGGTGGCGTTCATCCACAAGCGGCGCGACCTCGACGTGGCCAACCAGGTGAAGGTGCACGAGGTGGTCGGCAAGGTGCGCGGCCGGACCTGCGTGCTGATCGACGACATGATCGACACGGGCGGCTCGATCTGCAAGGCGGCCGACGCCCTGTATGAGCACGGCGCGACCGACGTCATCGTGGCCGCCACGCACGCGATCTTCTCCGACCCGGCCGTCGATCGGCTCAAGAACTCCCGCATCTCCGAGGTGGTCGTGACCAACACGCTGCCCATCCCGGAGGAGAAGAGGTTCGACAGCCTCACGGTCCTGTCGATCGCCCCGCTGCTCGCCCGGGCCATCACCGAGGTCTTCACCGACGGCTCCGTCACCAGCCTCTTCGAAGGCGACAGCTGAGCGGTGCGGGCTCCCGGACCGGCCGACCGGCCGTCCGGGAGCCCGCGCACGCCCCTTCACGCGACACGTGCCCTTGAGTAACGCGTGCCCGTGGGCGACGCGTCCCTCAGGCGGCGGGTTTTCCCTTCAGTAGAGGGCCTTCATCGCCTCCCGCACCTCCTTCAGGGTGTCGTCGGCGATGGCGTTCGCCCATTCGTTGCCGTCGCGCAGCACCCGGCGGACGTGGGCGCGGTCCCGGGCCAGCTCGGCGCGCCGCGCCCGGATCGGCGCGAAGTAGTCGTTGACCGCGTCGGTGACGACGGCCTTCAACGCGGCCGCTCCCCGGCCGCCGATCTCCCCGGCCACCTCGTGCGGGTCGCGCTCCAGGCACAGCGCGGCCAGGAGCACCAGGCTGGAGACCTCGGGCCGGGCCACCGGGTCGTACGTGATGCGGCGGTCCGCGTCGGTCTTGGCGCCGCGGATCATCCGGGCGGTCTCGTCGGCGGTCGCGGCCAGGGCGATGGCGTTGCCCCGGCTCTTGCTCATCTTGCCGCCGTCGGTGCCGAGCAGCAGCGGAGCGGCGGACAGCAGCGCCTCCGGCTCGGGGAACACCGGACCATAGCGGCTGTTGAAGCGGCGCGCGATCGTGCGGGCGACCTCCAGATGGGGAAGCTGGTCCTGGCCGACGGGCACGAGACCGGCCTTGCAGAACAGGATGTCGGCGGCCTGGTGCACCGGATAGGTGAACATCAGCCCGCTGACCGCCGACTGGCGCGAGTGCGCGATCTCGTCCTTGACCGTGGGGTTGCGGCCCAGCTCCGCGACCGACACCAGGCTGAGGAACGGCAGCAGAAGCTGGTTCAGCGCGGGGACCGCGCTGTGCGTGAAGATCGTGGCCCGGCCCGGGTCGATGCCCACGGCCAGGTAGTCGAGCACGAGGTCCTCCACGTGCTCGGCCAGCCGGTCGGCGACGTCGCGGTCGGTCAGGACCTGATAGTCGGCGACGAGCACCATCACGTCCACGCCCAGGTTCTGGAGGCGGACGCGGTTGTGCAGGGTGCCGAAGTAGTGCCCCAGGTGCAGCCGGCCGGTCGGGCGGTCACCGGTCAGCACGCGGAACCGTCCCGGCCGTTCGTGGATCTGTCTTTCCAGCTCGGCGCTGCGGCGCCGGGCGGCCGGCACGCCGAGCTCGTCGTCGTCCGGGGCGGCGTCGATGATCGTGGTCATGGTCTCTCCCTTGGCAGGTGGTCCGCCGTCCCGACGGCGACCCCTCGTCCAGGGAGCACGAAAAAGGGCCGTCCATCCGAACGGCCCGGTCGTACGCGTGTGAGATGGCCGCTCCTACGTGGAGCGCCACCAGCCCTGACACAGCGTGCGAATCACGCCGCCAAGTATAGATCCGCCGGAGCGCCGCCCACCATCGTGGCCAGGCGCGGCCGCCGCCCGGTGAGCGGACGGCGATCCGCGGACTCGGGAGGGTGGCGGGCGGGGCCCTCAGCGCGCGTGCGCCCCGCCGGCGGCGGCCGTGCCGGGGCGGAGCGCCGCCAGACGACGCCGCCCGAGCGTGCCGGCCGCGGCGCCGACGCCGGACGCGGCGAGCGCGATCAGGAAAGGCGCCGCCGGGCCGTACCGGTCGGCGAGGGAGCCCGACACCAGCGCGCCGATCGCGTAGCCGACGACGACGGAGGAGGTGAGCAGGGTCATGACCCAGGAGATCCGCTCCACCGGCACCGCCATCTCGGCCAGCGTGTACGCGGTGACGAGGATCGGCGCGATGGTGACGCCGGGGAACGCGATCAGCAGGGCCAGCACCCACAGATCGCGGGCGTTCGAACCCCCGATGATCGCGAGGGGCAGGCTGAGGACGCCCAGGAGGACGAAACCGGCCCAGAGCCGGCGGACGAGCGACAGGGACGCGGGCAGCATCGGGACGAGCACCCCGGCGAGGGCGCTGCTCAGCCCGAGGACCGCGTAGATCAGCCCGGCCGCGCCGCCGGCGCCGGCGGCCTCCGCCCGCCAGGCGACCCCGGCCTGGGTCGAGCCGAAGTAGCAGCCGAGCCCGGTCAGCGCCACGGCGAGCAGGAGCACGGGGACCGGCGGCACCCGGGCCCCGGCGGCCGCGCTCCCTCCGCGGCCCCCGCCGACCAGGGTGGCCGTGCCGTGCAGGGCGAACGCCACGCACGTCGTGACCGTGAGCCCGGCCGCCACGAGCACGGCCGTCCGGGGCGAGGCCGCCGTCGCGATCACGCCCACCAGCGCCGGGCCGAGGACGAACGCGATCTCGTCGCCGGTCCCCTCGAAGCTCATCGCGGTGGGAAGGCGGTCGGCCGACAGCCGGCCGCGGTGGGCCAGCGCCGTCCAGCGGGCCCGGGACAGCGGGCCCACCTGCGGCACCGAGAACCCTGCGATCGCCGAGGACGTCAGCGACGCCCACGCGGGAGCGCCCGCCCCGACGCACACCACCAGCAGCACGAGGGCCGCCGTGTGCGACAGGGCCGCGGCCAGTCCGGCGGGCCGGTGCCCGTACCGGTCCGCGGCCCGCCCGACGACGGGACCGCCCGCCGCCTGCCCCACGGCGAAGGCCGCGGCCGTGGCGCCGCCGAGCGTGAGCGACTGCGTCGCCCCGCCGACCAGCAGCAGCGCGCCGAGCTGTCCCATGGTCGCGGGTATGCGGCCGACCAGCGTCACCACCAGGAACCGGCGACCGGTGGCGGCGGGCAGGGAGGTGTAGGCACGCAGGGCGCCCCAGCGGCTCACCGCTCGGCGTCCCGGCCGTCGTCCCGGCCGGGACGCGGGTCCACCCCGTACTCCATCAGCGCCTCGCGGGGGACCACCTCCAGGGCCCGGATGTTGGTCGCGGCGAGGTTCACCGGGCAGGCGCAGCCGGCCAGGTACGCCTCGTACCACTTGGAGGCGATGACACACCAGTGGTCGCCCGGCTTGAGCCCGGGGAAGGCGAGGTCCGGCCGCGGCGTCGCGATGTCGTTGTCGACCGTCGCCTGGAACGCGATGAAGCGCTCGTCCACGATCGCGCAGACCGTGTGCCCCTTGGGGTTGTCGGGTCCGGTGTAGCAGTAGCCGTCGCGCCGGTATCCGGTGATCGGGTCGAAGCCGCAGGGCTCCAGCGGCTCGCCGAAGACGTTCAGCGCCTGCTCGGTCATCATCGGCTCCTTGTGGTGGTGAGGTCGTCGCCCGCGGTCTCGTGCCGCGCCGGGGGCGGTGGGCAGCGGAAGACGTGCTCTTCGAACTCGGCGGCGACGCGGACCAGGCGCGCGTCCGCGCCGGGACGCCCGACGAGGAGCATGCCGACCGGCAGCCCGTCCACGAACCCGCAGGGGACGCTGAGCGCCGGGTGCCCGGTCAGGTTGAACACGCAGTTGTTGTCGTGCATCTCGAAGGGCATCTCGGTGTCGATCACGGCCGTGCGCGGGTCGGCCGGGAGGAGATGCGGCGGCATCGGGACGGTCGGCAGGACGAGGAGATCGACCTCGCGCAGCGCGTCGTCGATCTGCTCGCGCAGCCGCCGCCGCAGGCGCTGCGCGTAGGCCATGACCTTGCCGTGGGTGGCGTCCCGCAGCAGCGTGGCTCCGACGAGGGCCAGCACCCCGCCGACCGGGATGTCCTCGGGGCGCCGGGTCAGGGCCTCGCCGAACGCCTCCCCGAAGTTCGGGTGGTAAGGCCCGAAGTGGTTGTTGCCCTGGAGACGGGACTCGAAGACCGTGGTGAGACCGCCCTCGATGGAGATGGGCAGGTGGATGTCCCGCCCGAACCGGTGCAGCGGCACCGACACCTCGGACACGGTCAGTCCGAGCCGTTCCAGCGCCAGGCCGGACTCCCGCACCAGGCCGTCGACCCGGGGATCGGATCGGCCCGGCCACCCGAACCCCTCGGCGAGCAGCCCGGCGCGCAGCCCGGCGACCTCCCGGGCGTACCCAGCGGCGTACGGCTCGCCGTCCCCGTCCGGGCGCGGCGTCGCGGTCGCCTCGAGGAAGGGGATCAGGTCGGCGGCGGTCCGGGTGAGCACGCCGATGTGGTCCAGCGTGCGCTCGGTCGGCATGGCGCCGTCGTAGTCGATCACGCCGTAGGTGGGCTTGAGGCCGAACACGCCGGACCAGGCGGCGGGGTTGCGGACCGAGCCGCCGTGATCGGTGCCGATGCCGTAGTCGGCCTGCCCGGTCGCCACCAGGACGGCGGCGCCGCTGGAGGAGCCGCCGGCGGAGCGGCGCGGGTCCCAGGGGTTCCCGACGGGTCCGTGCGCGCTGGTGAAGCTCGACCCGGAGTAGCACAGGTCCTCGCAGACGGACGTGCCGAGGATCACCGCCCCGGCCGCCCGCGCCCTGCCGACCACCACCGAGTCGGACGCGGGCACGAAACCGGCCATGAGGCGGCTGCCCAGCGTCATCGGCACCCCGCGCACCGCGATCGACTCCTTGACGGTCACCGTCCGCCCGGCGAGCGGTCCGCTCCCCGGAGGTCCGGGTTCGTCCACGGTGTAGAGCCAGGCGCCGTACGGGTTGCCGGGCCCCCGGGAGACCCGGGTGACGGGGACGGGCGGCGGCTCGGGGGGCTGTCCCTCGGTCGCCAGATCGCGGACCCGCAGGTAGACCTCGCGCATGCGGTCGACGGCCGGGCCGAGCCGTGCCACCAGGCCGGGGTCGAGCCTCCATCTGGCGGCGACGGCGGCGAGGTCCGCGGGGCTGAAGGAGGGGATGCTCATGCCGCTCACGCGCGCGTCTCCGGTTCCCCGGCCACGCCGGACGGCGCGAAGCCGGCCTCCTCCAGCGCCCGGCTCGCCGCCGCGAAGGGCTCCACCGGGATGGGAGTGATCCCGGCTCCGACCCGGCCGCGTCCGGGCTCCCGGTGCGCGAGGCCGTTGTTGATGACGGGTTCGACGCCGGTCGCGCGCACCCGGTGCACGTCGATGCCGAGCGGCGTCCCCCGGAAGTCCTCACCGGGGATGAGGAAACGCCGGCTCGTGCCGGCGCAGACGGTCCGCATGCTCCGGGTGATCTCCATGGCGCGGGCCATGTCGCCGCCGACGAAGGACATGATCGCCGGCGCGGCGGTCATCGCGAACGCGCCGAAGCCGGCCGTCTCGGCGATCATCGAGTCGCCCATGGTCGGGTTGACGTCGTCGATGGTCGCCCCGTCCAGCAGAACCGGGTCGCCGATCGGCGCGGGCACGGTGAACCAGCGGTCGCCGAGCCCGCTGACGCGGATGCCGAACTCCCGCCCGTTGCTCGCCATGGCCGTCACGATCGGACTGCCCGGGATCCCCCCGGCGGCGACCGTCACCGCCTTGGCCGCCGAGATCGCGAAGGGCAGCGCGAAGTGCCCGTTGCCCGAGATGAACGCGACGACGTCCGCGGCGTCCGTACGGTCCAGGGGGGCGCGCAGCAGGCCGGGGGTGAGCGCCGCGAGCAGGGCCGCGCTGGTCGCGACCAGCCGGTTGTGGCAGTCGTCGCCGCGTCGCAGCCCCTCGGCCACCAGGGCGATCAGGTCGAGGGGGTCGCTGCGCCGCACGGCCTCGTCGAGGGCGGGGGCGAGCACGTCGCCGAGCCACCGCAGCCGCGAGAGCGTCCCCTCGTCGTACGACCCGTAGCGCATCGCGCCGCCGATCCCCTCGTTCAGGGGGGAGAACGTCGTGATGCCGCCCGTGGCCTCGGCGACCACGACGGGCGTGCTCGGCGTGACGACCCCGGCCATCGCCCCGACGGCGTTGGCGTCGTGACAGGGGCTGATGGTCACCTCGCCGGCGTCGATGATCGCCTCGGCCTCGGCGACGGTCGCGGCCTCCTTCTCCAGCAGCAGGCCCGCGATGATCGCGCCGCGCATGGGCCCGGTGATGTCGGCCAGGTCGATCGGCGGCCCGGCGTGCAGGAAACGCCGGGGCCCGACCCGGTCGGTGGCGTCCCGCGCCTTACAGACGCGGCGCAGACGGACCTCGGTGCCGTTCAGGGCGTCGAGGGTCGCCTGCGTGGGGTCGGACGCCGGGGCGGCGCCGGACGGCGGGGTGGCGCCGGACGGCAGGGTGGCGCCGGACGGCGGGGTGGCATTGGCCATGGTGGTACTCCTGAGCGGGAGGGGGAGGAAGGCGCGGCGACGACGTGGCCGCGCGATGAACGGGGAGCGACCCGGATGGGGGGCGGTGTGCTCGCGCCGGGCGGTCGCGTCCGGGTCGTGGTGTTACGCCGAAGGCGTCTGGCGCTGCCGTTCGGCCAGGAGCTTGCGCACGATCTCCCGGTTCAGCCGGGCGTGCTCGCGGGCGCGTTCGGCGGCGAGGTCGGCCGAGCCCGAGGCGATCGCCTCGAACCACGCCGAATGCTCCTCGAACAGGTCGTACGGGTCGCCCGTCTGCCGCAGCAGCCAGTGCAGGCGCCCCTGCAGGGGCTCCAGCAGGGACTGCAGCAGGGTGTTGTGGGACAGCTTGAGTATCTCGTCGTGGAAGGCCTCGTTGGCCTTGCCGAGGGCGATGCGGTCTCCGGCGTCGAGCGCCTTGCGCGCCCGGGTCAGGATGCTCCGGACGCGGCGCAGCTCGGCCTTGGTGGCCCGCGTCGCGGCCTGCCGGCTGGCCAGGACCTCCAGCGACTCGCGCACGTCGAACAGCTCCTCGACGTCCTGCTCCGACAGCTCCACGACGACCGCGCCCCGCCGGGGGACCGTCTTGACGAAGCCCTCGCTCTCCAGGGCCCGGATCGCCTCCCGCACCGGCAGCCGGGAGACCCCGAGCTGGGCGGCGATCTCGGTCTCGACCAGTCGCGTTCCCGCGGGGTAGACGTCGTCGATGATGCGCTGGCGCAGCTCGTCGCGTACGCGGTCCCGGAGCGGCTTGTAGTCGGCGTCGATGTCGAACGCACCCGGCGCGTCCGCCTGCCTGCTCACAGGGCCGTCTCCCCGGTCTTCCGCCTCGGTCCCGGACCGGTGCCGACCGGCGCGGGCCGCTCGGCGCCGTCGAAAGGATAACGCCGCCGGAAGTCGTCGGCCGCCGCGTCGAACGTGGTGAACTCGACGCCGGGCAGGCCGAGCCAGCTGTCGAAGAGCCGCTCGAGCATCAGCAGGACCTGCGGCCGGCCGGACACGTCGGGGTGCAGGGTCATGGGGAAGACCGCGTAGTCGAACTCGCGGTAGACCCACTCGAACTGGTCGCGCCACAGCCGTTCCACATCGTGCGGGCTGACGAAGCCGTGGCTGTTGGGGGACTTCTTGACGAACATCATCGGCGGCAGATCGTCGACGTACCAGTTGCCGCAGAACTCCACGAGGTCGACCTCGGCGCCGTGGGTGAGGGGCTTCATCCAGTCCTCGGCCCGGCGGCTGTAGTCGATCTTCGTCCACTCGTCGCCGACGCGGGCGTAGAAGGGATGGAAGTCGTTGTAGTTCTGCGAGTGGTCGTAGGAGAAGCCGAACTCCTTCAGCAGGGCCGCGGTGTGGCGGCTCATCTCCCACCACGGCGCCACGTAGCCGCGCGGCGGACGCCCCCACAGGCCCTGGATGAGCTCGACGCAGCGGCCGAGCACGTCCCGCTCCTGCTCCGGTGACATGTCGATGGGGTTCTCGTGCGAGTAGCCGTGCGCTCCGATCTCGTGCCCCGCCTCGGCGACGGCCGCCATCTGCTCGGGGAAGGTCTCGATGGAGTGGCCCGGGATGAACCAGGTCGTGCGCAGGCCGTACCGCTCGAAGAGCTGGAGCAGCCGGGGGGTGCCCACCTCGCCGGCGAACACCCCGCGCTGGATGTCGTTGGGCGAGTCCTCGCCGCCGTACGAGCCGAGCCAGCCGGCGACCGCGTCGACGTCGACTCCGATAAGGATCTTGATGTCCTTGGCCATGGTCTTCCTCATCTCTGCGTCTGGACTGCGGGCGGGTGGGCCAGTAAGCGCCCGTACCCGGTGATCGGTCTCGCGTCCCCGGCCAGGGCGAGGGCCTGCCACAGCGTCGCGGCGACGCTGTCGATGACCGGGACGCCACTGCGGTGTTCCCACCGGGCGGCCAGGTGTGCGGCGCGCAGGTTGGTGCACACCACGGCGACCGCGTCGCAGCCCGCCGTGACGAGCGCGTCGAAGGCCTCGTCCAGCTCGGCGTCCCCGAGCAGGGCGAAGTCGTAGTTGGTGGTGCGGCCGAAGTGGCGGGCCGCGTGCACGGGGAAGCCGTGATCGGCGTAGTGCGCGGCGATGGCGTCGCCGACGTCCCGCGTGTACGGCGTGAGCAGACCGGTGCGCCGGGCCGCCAAGGCGCGCAGGGCGGCGAGGACGGCCAGCGTCGAGGTCGTGGCGGGGGCGCCGGCGGCTTGTTCCATCTCGCGGCACAGCCGCTCGTCCCCGCCCGGGCCGAGCCAGGAGCCGGAGGTGCCGTTCCAGGCGACGACGTCGACACGCGCGTCGCCGAGGAGGCGGGCCGCGTCGACGAACGATTCGGGGGCGAACTGACGGGTGTCGGCGGCGTCGAGGCTGATGCTCGTGACCCGCAGTCGGGTGAAGTGGACCGAGACGTCGTCCCGGCCGGCGAGCAGCGCGCCGGTCATCGGTTCGACGACGGTGTTGGACGACGGGGTGATCATGCCTATTCGCCGGGCGGTCGGCCGCACGATGCCTCCGCTCAGAGGGGGTCATTGAGGATACTGTATACAGGATCCTAAGCACCCTCTGCGACTGAAAACAACTGAAAACTGGTCATTGACACCCCTTTTGGGCCGCCTTACCCTCCTGGTACCGGCGCACCGGATACCCACCGTGACCGTTCCCGATGGGGGAAACCGGCTCCGTCGGATCTCAGACGACCCTGCTCGCCCAGGGGCGTCGCACGCCTGCCCATAGCTCCGAACCTTGGCTCGTCAACGCCGGCGGAGGGACCAGGGGGCGTTCACTCAGTGCCAGGAGACCGCCGTGTCACCTTCCACCCGTGCACCCAAATCAACGGCTTCCGACCGCCATCCGGTGGACGAAGTCCTTCCTGCGCCCCGACTCTTCTTCTTCGGCCTGCAGCACATGTTGATCATGTATGCGGGCTGCGTCGCGGTTCCGCTCGTGCTCGGCACGGTGCTCAAACTTGAGACGCACACCATCGCACTGATCGTCAATGCCGATCTGCTCGTGGCGGGCATCGCCACCGTCATCCAGAGCGTTGGCCTCACCCGCTTCTTCGGCATCCGCATGCCGGTGGTCGCGGGAGCCTCCTTCACCTTCCTCACCCCGATGATGCTCGTCGGCTCCGAGTACGGCATGCCGACCATGTACGGCTCGATGATCGCGGCAGGCGTCTTCGGAATACTGATCGCCCGGCCGTTCTCCAAGGTGCTGCGGTTCTTCCCGACGCTGGTCACGGGCTGCGTGATCACGATCATCGGGCTCTCGCTGGTCAAGGTCAGCGCCGACCTGATCACCGGGTCCGACCCGCAGGCGCCGGACTACGCGAGCGTGCGGTACATCCTCCTGGCCTTCGCCGTCGTCGTGATCATCGTGCTGGCCAACCGCCTGTTCACCGGGTTCCTCCGGAACATCTCGGTGCTGTTCGGCCTGGCGATCGGCACGGTGATCGCGGCGATCATGGGCATCACCGACTTCTCCTCCGTGGCCGGCGCCAAGTGGTTCGGCTTCTCGACGCCGCTGCACTTCGGCGCGCCGGAGTTCCGGCTCGTGCCGATCCTCGCGATGTGCGTCGCCATGGTGGTGGTCTTCTGCGAGATGACCGCGTGCGTGCTGGCCATCGGCGACGCGGTCGGCAAGCGCGTCACCGACAAGGACATGGCCCGGGGACTGGCCACCGACGGCCTGTCCGCCGTGCTGGCCGGGTTCATGAACTCGGTGCCCGACTCCACGTTCGGCCAGAACGTGGGACTGATCAGCCTGACGAAGGTCAGCAGCCGGTACGTCATCACCGTCACCGGCGTGCTGCTGATGATCATGGGTGCCATCCCCAAGCTCGGCGAGGTCGTCGCCAGCCTGCCGGGACCCGTCATCGGCGGCGCCGGCCTGGTCATGTTCGCCATGACGGGGGCCGTCGGCATCCAGATGCTGCAGAGAGTCGACTTCACCGGGAACCAGAACCTGCTCATCGTCGCCGTCTCCCTCGGCCTGGGGATGCTGCCGGTGGCGGTGCCGGGCATCTACCAGAACTTCAACCAGGACACGCAGTTCATCCTCGGCAGCGCCGTCACGGTCACGGTGCTGGCGGCCTTCCTGCTCAACCTGCTCTTCAACCACCTGCTGGTCCGAGCGGGCACGCCCGTTCCACAGGCCCCCGAGGCCCCCGGGGCCGCCGAGGCGCCCGGGACCGCCGCCACGGCGGCGGACGGCACGGCCTGATTCGCGCCCGCCGCGACACATCACACGTAAGGAGCATCCGAACCATGGGTCTTGCACCCGTCTCCGAGAACATCCGGCGCATCCTCAAGGTCATCGAAGAGGGCTCCCGGGACATGGCCACCGGCTGGAACCTCCCTCGCGAGTGCTACGTCGATCCGGAGTTCTACGCCTTCGAGCAAGAGGCGATCTTCATGCGCCAGTGGCTGTGCCTCGGCCGCGTCGACGAGATCCCGAAGCCGGGTGACTTCGTGCGCATCGACATGGGCGACGAGCCCCTGATGATGGTCCGCGGCAAGGACATGGAGATTCGGGTCCTCACCCCGGTCTGCGCACACCGGGCCCACCTGGTGTGCGAGGGGTCGGGGAACACCGGCAGGCTCTTCCGCTGCCCCTTCCACGCCTGGACGTACGGGCTGGACGGCTCCCTCATCGCGGCGCCGTCCATGAACGACACCGTCGGCCTGAAGAACCTGAAGGCGGAGGCGTACCTGCCCTCGCACCGGGTCGAGATCTGGAACGGCTTCGTCTTCACCAATCTCGACCCGAACGCGAAGCCGCTCGCGCCCACGCTCACCAAGCTCACCAAGGAGCTGGAGAACTACCACATCGACGAGATGGTGAGCATGCCCGTCGCGGAGCTGCGCGGCAACAACTGGAACTGGAAGGCGCAGCTCGAAAACGGCATCGAGCCCTACCACAGCGCCTACCTCCACGGCATGCTGCACGACTTCGCGCACGTCAGGCTCACCAGCTTCGTGGACCTCGACCCCGACGAGGGCGCGGTCTACCACCCGACCGGCTTCTACCACCCGGACGCCGGCTTCAACGCGACCACCAAGGCCCTGCTCCCGATCATCCCGACGCTCGGCGAGAAGGAGCGCAACCAGGTCATCTTCGCCTCGGTCCCCCCGAACCTGGGATTCGGGGCGGTTCCCGAGGGTCTGTTCTACTACCTCGTCCTGCCCGCGGGGCCGGACCACATGAACCTGCGCATCGGTCACCTGTACCCCGAGGAGTCCACCCGGCACCCCCGCTTCGAGCAGCTCTACAAGATCGCCCAGGACGGCCTGGTCCTGTTCCACCAGCAGGACGCCAGCTCCGATCTGTCGCTCCAGAAGGGCATGCGCTCCCGCTTCCGCCGTCCCGGCCGCTACTCCTTCCAGGAGGAGTCGCTTCTCCAGTTCAACCGGTGGCTGCTCAAGCGCTACAAGGACTACGTGAACCTGGTCGACGGCGTGACCGAGCCCGCGGCGGCCAACTGAACGCGACATCTTCCCGCCCTCAAGGAGATCCACATGAAAGTCACTGTCGACCGCACCCTGTGCGACGGAAACGGCGTGTGCATGGGCATCGCCCCCGACGTCTTCGACGTCGACGACGACCTGAACCTCCACATCGTCGACGAGATCCCCGACGACCCGGTCATCCAGGCCCAGGTCCGGCAGTCGATCACCTCCTGCCCGGTCCTCGCGCTGAGCCTGGAGGAATAGCGGCCGTGGTCGCCACCACCTCGCAGACCGTCGTCGTGGCCGGCGGGTCCCTCGCCGGCCACAGGGTGGTCGCCGAACTCGCCCGGCATGGCTTCGCCGGCGACGTCGTCTGGGTACGCGGGCCCGAGGGCACCGCTCCCTACTCCCGGCCCGCCCTGTCCAAGGAGCTCATCCAGGGCAAGGTCACCCGCGACGACATCCGGCTGCCCGGCCTCGACACGCACGGCCTGCGGCTGCGCGTCGTGGACCACGCGGTGTGCGCGCGGCTGGACCCCGACGACGACCGGGTGCTGGTCACGCCCACGCACGAGGCTCCGGCAGAACCCTCCGACGGCGAGTGGATCCCCTTCGACGCCCTGTTCGTCTGCACGGGGACGCGCGCCCGCCTGCCGGAGGCGTTCGCCGGGCTGCCCAACGTCCACTGCCTGCGCACGCTCGCCGACGCCGAACGGATCAAGGAGCGGCTGCCCGGCCGGCCCCGGACGGTGGTCGTCGGCGCCGGTCTCGTCGGCAGCGAGATCGCCGCGTCGCTGCGGTCCTGCGGGCTGCCGGTCGAGCTGGTCGTGCAGGGGCGGCTGCCCATGGACACGGTGTTCGGCGAGGACCTGGGACGGTTCTGCCTGGACCGGCACCACGCCAACGGCGTGACGACCCGGCTGCTGACGACCGTCACCGGCCTGTCGGCGACCGAGCCGGACGGCCCGGTCGTCCTGACCTTCGACGACGGCGGGCAGACCTGCGCCGACCTGGTCGTGCTCGGGCTCGGCGCGGTCACGGCCTGCGAATGGCTGCACGGCTCCGGGCTCGACGTCTCCGACGGCCTCGGCTGCGACGAGGCCCTGCGGACCGCGCGGCCGAACGTCTTCGCGGCCGGGGACATCGCCAACTGGAGGCACCCCGTGTTCGGCCGGCGGATGCGGGTCGAGCACTGGAGCAACGCGTCGGCGCAGGCGCGGCACGCCGTCGAGAGCTGGTGGGCCGGGCTGGAGGGCCGCGAGCCCGCGCCGTTCGCGGAGGTGCCGTACTTCTGGTCGGACCAGTACGGCCTGAAGTACCAGATGGTCGGCCACGCGCGCGGGCACGACGAGGTCAGCGTCGAGCGGATCGGCGCGGACGGGTACCCGTTCGTGACCTACTTCCGCGAGGGCCGCGTCGTCGCCGCCGCCGGAGTGAACGCGCCGCGCGCGGTGATGCGCATGAAGGCGCGCATCCAGTCCGAAGCAACCACGATTCAGGGGGCGTACGCAGGGTGAACGGCGACCTGGCCGCAGACGGCACGACATACGCGCACGACGACGAGCGGGACCCGGCGCTGGCCAAGGTGATCCGGGACCACATGTGGTCGCTGCTGAGCGCCCGCTACCGCACCAACCGCCGCTCCCCGGGCGCGCCGACCGAGGACGAGTACCTCCACGACCGGCCGTTCTGGCCCGAGTTCACCTTCGAAGAGGTGACGTACGCGGTGGAGGACGACAGGGACCTGCTGCTGGTGGCCTTCCACGACACCGACGTGCCGGACGTCACCCTCGGCTTCCGGATCGACCTCGGCAAGGCCATGACCAAGTGGTCCCGTCGCGTCGGCGGACGCCACCCGCGGCAGCACCCGGAGATGTTCGCGGCGGAACTGATCTGGTTCATGGTCTGCTTCATCGGCGTCGCCGACTTCGACAAGGCGACGAGCACCCCCGGGCCTCCGCCGTACTGGATCAACGACGGATCCGAGATCTTCGGAAAGCTCAAGGACAACCCGAACATGGAGACCTTCGAGTCCCACCACTGACCTCCCCGCAGAAAGGCCGGCATCCGCCATGGCAGTTGTCGAGATCGAAAAGCCCCGCGACGGCGTCGCGGTCATCCGGCTCAACCGGCCGGAGGTGCGCAACGCGCTCAACACCGAGATACGCGTGCTGCTCGCCGAGGCCGTCGAGACCCTCAACCAGGACGACGACATCGGCGCGATCGTCCTGACCGGCGGCGACACCGTCTTCGCCGTCGGCGCCGACCTGAACGAGCAGGCCGGACGCGATGTGGTGGGCGCGATCCGCGCCTACACCCACCAGGCGTTCTGGTACAGCGGAAAGCCCGTGATCGCCGCCGTGAACGGGGACGCGTTCGGCGGCGGCAACGAGTTCATCCTCCAGTGCGACTTCGTCATCGCCTCGCAGAACGCCCGCTTCGCCCAGACCGAGGTCACCATCGGCCTGGTCCCCGGCGGCGGCGCGACGCAGCGGCTGCCCCGCGTCATCGGCCGGCAGAACGCGCTGTACGCCCTCCTCACCGGCACGCCCATGACCGCCGCCGACGCGTACCGGCTCGGCTACGTCTCCGAGGTGGTCGAGGGCAACGCCATCGACCGGGCCGTGGAGCTGGCCGCGCTGATCGCCTCCCGCCCCCGCCTGGCCGTGCGGCAGATCAAGGAGGTCGTCCGCCTCGGTCTCGACACGTCCTTCGAGGCCGGGATCGCGCTGGAGCGCCGCGGCTACCAGCTCATGTTCGGCACGCGAGACCTGCGCGAGGGCTTCGCCGCGGTACGGGAGGGGCGGGAGCCGAAGTTCACCGGCGAGTGACGGGCGGAGCGCCGATGGCGCGTGGCCGGCGCGGCGAACGGTAGGCTACTGGGGTTGCGCTCGTAACGCCTTCCGCTAGGGCGGGTGAGGGGGAGCGCGCCAATCCCGATTCGAGTCATCCCTAGGAGATGTGCCGTGTCCGAAGTACGCATCGCCGCCGAGCTCCGTAACGAGTTCGGCAAGGGCGCCGCCCGCAAGATCCGCCGGGCGAACAAGGTCCCCGCCGTCCTCTACGGCCACGGCACCGAGCCCAAGCACCTGACCCTTCCCGGCCACGAGCTGCTGCTCGCGCTGCGCACGCCGAACGTGCTCATCCGCCTGCAGGGCGAGGGCGTGGACGAGATCGCGCTGCCCAAGGGCGTCCAGCGCGACCCGATCAAGGGCTTCCTCGAGCACGTCGACCTGCTGCTGGTCAAGCGCGGCGAGAAGGTCACCGTCGAGATCCCGGTCACCGTCGTCGGCGAGCCGGTCGGCAGCGCGATCGTCGAGCAGCCGCTGAACACGATCTCGGTCGAGGCCGAGGCGACCCACATCCCGACCGGCGTCGAGGTGGACGTGAACGGCCAGGACGCCGGCTACACCGTGCACGCGGGCGACCTGAAGCTGCCGAGCGGCACGACGCTCGCCGGTGACCCCGAGGCGCTGGTGCTGCACGTGATCGCGGCCCCGACGGCCGCGCTGCCGGAGGAGGGCGAGGCCGCCGAGGGCGAGAGCGCCGAGGCCGCCGAGTAGGACCCGTTCGTGAGAGAGTCCTCCACAGAATGTCTGTGGAGGACTCTTCCATGTGAGTCGGCGGTGGAGCCGGCTGGTGGAGCCGGCTGGTGGAGTCGGCTGGTGGAGCCGGCTGGTGGAGTCGGCTGGTGGAGCCGACAGCGGAGCCGGCGGCGAGGCAGACAGCAAGGCAGACAGCGGAGGAGACAGCGATGTCCGACACGTCCGCGCAGCGGTGGCTGGTGGTCGGCCTGGGCAACCCCGGGCCGGAGTACGCCGGAAACCGGCACAACGCGGGCTTCATGGTGCTCGACGAGCTGGCGGCCCGGATGGGCGGCCGGTTCAAGGCGCACCGGTCGCGGGCCGAGGTGGTCGAGGGCCGTCTGGCCGGGCTACCGGTCGTGCTGGCCAAGCCGCTGTCGTTCATGAACCTGTCGGGCGGCCCGGTGAAGGCGCTGGCCGACTTCTACAAGGTCACCCCCGACCGGGTGATCGTGATCCACGACGAGCTGGACATCCCGTACGGCGCGCTGCGCGCGAAGATCGGCGGCGGCGACAACGGCCACAACGGCCTGAAGTCGATCACGAAGGCGCTCGGCACGCGCGACTATCCCCGGATCAGGTTCGGCATCGGCCGCCCGCCGGGCCGCATGGACCCGGCGACGTTCGTGCTGCGCGACTTCGCCACGGCCGAGCGGAAGGACCTGCCGTTCCTCGTGGACCGGGCGGCCGACATGGTGGAGTCGCTGATGACCGCCGGTCTCGAGGCGACGCAGAACCGCTTCCACGCCGCCGATCTCAATCCGGCGAAGCCGCCCCGCTGAGACCCCGCGAAACGGCCCCGTCGCCGGCCTCGCGGTGCGCCGAGCCCGGCCACTCCATGAGGTTCTGCAGCAGCTCCGCCTGCTCGATCGCGTCATCCAGGGCGTTGTGCGTGTGCGGGCGCCGCGAACGCACCTCGCGCGGCATCTGACGCTTGGTCGCCCAGGCGACCGGCACCACGGCTTTGGCGGCGTACAGCGTCTTGATGTCGATGCACCGAGAGTGGCCGAAAGGCGACTGTCCGGTGAAGCGGAGGAAGTACCAGTACATCCACATCCAGTCGTACGACAGCGGGAAGGCCGCGAGCACCGGCAGGTCGTCGCCGCACACCTCGGCCACCCAGGCCGCCGCCTCGGTCATCGCCTCGGCCGGGTCGCGTCCCTCGCGCAGCAGCGTCTCCCGGTCGAGGCCGCTCACCGCCAGCGCCTCCGCCACGTGGTCGTCGCTGATCGGCCGTAACTCGGCGTAGAACGTCAGCGCCTCAGGGTCGGTCCGCTCGAACCGCCGCCCGGTCATCCGCCCGGCCACGGTCATGCCGAAGCTGACCATCGAGTACGGCCCCGGAATGGGGCCGTCCGCCTCGACATCGACCGATATGTACGTTTCGGCTTTCAACGAATCTCCCTGAGACGCCGGGGTGAGGCCGCTAGCATTCCATCACCGTCGGTAGTGGCAGGATTGCGGGGGGCGACAGTGCTGGACGGCGATACGACCGCGCTCGCCGTCGGCATGTCCCGGGACGCGCCCGCCCATCCGATGCCGCGGCCGCCCGCGTGGGCCGTGCGATATCGGCTCACCGCGGCCGTCTGCGACATCGTGGGGGCCCTTCTCGCTGGGGTCACCGCCGTGGTGATCCGGTTCGGCGAGGTTACTCCGTACGTGATGCCCTATGTGATGGTGAGTGCCGCGCTGCCCGCCGTCTGGGCGATGACTCTCGTGCTGAGCCGGGCGTACGAGCCGCGTCTGATCGGCGTGGGGGCCGAGGAGTTCCGCCGGGTCGCGCGGGCCGGGTTCACGCTGATCGCGGGGGTCGCGATCGTGGCGTACGCGTCGAAGACCGGGCTCGCCCGCGGATACGTGCTGATCGCGCTGCCGCTCACGACCGTGCTCACCCTCGCGGCGAGGTACGGCCTGCGGCAGCGGCTGCACCGCAGGCGGGCCAGAGGTGAGGGCTGCATGCGCAGGGTCGTGGCGGTGGGCCACCGGACGGCGATCGCCGAGCTGGTCGAGACCTTCCGCAGGGAGCGCTACCACGGCATGGAGGTGGTGGCCGCCTGCGTGCCCACCCGCGCCTCCGGCCATGTCGCCGACGTGCCGGTGCTGGGCGACTTCACCGACGTGCCGCTCGTGGTCGAGCAGGTCCGGGCCGACACGGTGGCGGTGCTCGCCTGCCCGGAGCTGGACGGCACGGCGCTGCGCCGGCTGGCCTGGCGGCTGGAGCGGACGCGCACCGATCTGGTGGTGGCGCCCGCGCTGATGGAGGTGGCCGGTCCGCGCATCGCGATCCGCCCCGTCGCCGGGCTCCCGCTGCTGCATGTGGAGCATCCCGAGCTGGCGGGAGGACGCCGGCTGGTCAAGGGCGTTTTCGACCGGCTGGTCGCCGCCGTCGCGCTGGTGCTGCTCGCCCCGCTCCTGGCCGCCGTCGCCGTGGCCGTACGGGTGACCAGCCCGGGGCCTGCCCTGTTCCGCCAGCGGCGGGTCGGCAGGGACGGCGTGGAGTTCACGATCCTCAAGTTCCGCACCATGTGGCGCGACGCGGAGGCCCGCAAGATCGAGCTGGTCAGCGACGCCGACGGCGTGCTGTTCAAGGTACGCAGGGACCCGCGGGTGACCCCGCTCGGCGCCGCGCTGCGGCGTTACTCCGTCGACGAGTTACCGCAGCTCATCAACGTGCTGCGGGGCGACATGTCGCTCGTCGGGCCACGTCCGCCGCTGCCCGAGGAGGTCGCGCGCTATGGCGACGACGTGCGCCGCAGGCTCGTGGTGCGGCCCGGGCTGACCGGGCTCTGGCAGGTCAACGGCCGGTCCGACCTCTCTTGGGAGGAATCGGTACGGTTGGACCTACGTTATGTCGAGAACTGGTCTCTCATGCTGGATCTGCAGATCTTATGGAAGACGTGGTCTGCGGTCGCACGCGGGGCGGGAGCGTACTGAGGAATGACGATGCGGGACGACCACACCCTCGCCGGTGAGCTGGCGACGGAGGCGGGGGAGCGGCTCCTGGGGCTGCGCGCCCGTCTCGGGTTCGACGACGGCCGGGCGCTGAAGGACGCGGGAGACCGCGCGTCCCACGAGTTTCTCATGGACGCGCTCAGGCGGCTGCGGCCGGACGACGCCGTGCTGTCGGAGGAGGCGACCCGCGAGGAGCGGATGGACCCCCGGCGGCTGTCGGCCGAGCGCGTCTGGATCGTCGATCCTCTCGACGGCACCCGTGAGTTCTCCGAGCAGGGCCGCACCGACTGGGCCGTCCATGTGGCGCTCTGGCAGCGCGGCGCTCTCGTGGCCGGGGCCGTCGCCCTGCCCGCCCAGGGACGTACGCTCACGACCGCGGCGCCGCCCGAGCTGCCCGAGAAGGTGCGTGAGCCGTTCCGCATCGCGGTCAGCCGCACCCGGCCGCCCGAGTTCGTCCGCGAGCTGGCCGCCCGCCTCGGCGGGGAGCTCGTCCCCATCGGCTCGGCCGGGGCCAAGATCGCCGCGGTCCTCACCGGTGAGGTCGAGGCGTATGTGCACGCGGGGGGACAGTACGAGTGGGACTCGGCCGCCCCGGTCGCGGTGGCGGTCGCGGCGGGGGCCCATGCGAGCCGGATCGACGGCTCACCCCTGACCTACAACCAGGAGGACCCGTACCTGCCGGATATCCTGGTCTCCCTACCGGATCTGGCGCCAACGTTGCTCGCCGGAATCCGTGACCTGCATCGCCAGACTCCGTGAAGGAAGTCCCCAATGCTTCAGCGTGACTACACCACGTCACAGCTCGACGTGCTCGAGGCCGAGGCGATCCACATCATGCGTGAGGTCGCGGCCGAGTTCGAGCGCCCCTGTCTGCTCTTCTCCGGCGGCAAGGACTCCATTGTCATGCTGCGGGTCGCCGAGAAGGCCTTCTGGCCGGCGCCGATCCCGTTTCCTCTGATGCACGTGGACACCGGGCACAACTTCCCCGAGGTCATCGAGTTCCGTGACCGGCGCGTCGCCGAGCTGGGCGCGCGCCTGGTGGTCGCCTCGGTCCAGGCGTCGATCGACGCCGGGCGCGTGGTGGAGCAGACCGGGCGGCGGGCCTCCCGCAACCGGCTGCAGACCACGACGCTGCTGGACGCGATCGAGGAGCACCAGTTCGACGCGGTGTTCGGCGGAGCCCGGCGCGACGAGGAGAAGGCACGGGCCAAGGAGCGGGTGTTCTCCTTCCGCGACGAGTTCGGCCAGTGGGATCCGAAGAACCAGCGCCCCGAGCTGTGGAACCTCTACAACACCAAGATCAGCAGGGGTGAGCACATCCGCGTGTTCCCGCTGTCGAACTGGACCGAGCTCGACGTGTGGCACTACATCCGGCGTGAGGGCATCGAGATCCCGTCGATCTACTTCTCCCACACCCGGACGGTCTTCGAGCGTGACGGCATGCTGCTGGCCGACTCCGAGGTGGTCCAGCGGGGCGACGACGAGCCCACGTTCGATGCCGTCGTCCGCTACCGCACGGTCGGCGACATGACCTGCACCGGCGCGGTCGCCTCGACCGCCACCACGATCGACCAGATCATCGACGAGATCGCCGCCACCCGGATCACCGAGCGCGGCGCGACCCGCGCCGACGACCGGGCCTCCGAGGCCGCCATGGAAGATCGCAAGAAGGAAGGCTACTTCTGATGGACATCCTTCGGTTCGCGACGGCGGGCAGTGTCGACGACGGCAAGTCGACGCTGATCGGGCGGCTGCTGTTCGACTCCAAGGCGATCTTCGAGGACCAGCTCGAAGCGGTCGAGCGCACCTCCCGCGACCGGGGCACGGAATACACCGACCTGTCGCTGCTCACCGACGGCCTGCGGGCCGAGCGCGAGCAGGGCATCACGATCGACGTGGCCTACCGCTACTTCGCCACGCCCAAGCGGAAGTTCATCATCGCCGACACTCCCGGGCACATCCAGTACACCCGGAACATGGTCACCGGCGCCTCCACGGCCGACCTGGCGATCATCCTGATCGACGCGCGCAAGGGCGTGCTGGAGCAGTCGCGGCGGCACGCCTTCCTGACCACGCTGCTGCGGGTGCCCCACCTGGTGCTCGCGGTCAACAAGATGGACCTCGTCGACTACTCCGAGGCCCGGTTCGAGGAGATCCGCGAGGAGTTCACCGCGTTCGCGAGCAAGCTGAACGCGTCCGACCTCACGTTCATCCCGATCTCGGCGCTGCACGGCGACAACGTGGTCTCCCGCTCGGAGAACATGCCGTGGTACGAGGGCTCCTCGCTGCTGCACCACCTGGAGAACGTGCACATCGCCTCCGACCGCAACCTGGTCGACGTGCGCTTCCCCGTGCAGTACGTCATCCGCCCGCACAGCGCGACCAGCCAGGAGCTGCACGACTACCGGGGATACGCCGGGCAGGTCGCGGGCGGCGTGCTCAAGCCGGGTGACGAGGTGCTGCACCTGCCGTCCGGCCTGACCACGACGATCACCGGGATCGACACCTTCGACGGCCCGGTGGAGGAGGCGTTCGCGCCGATGTCGGTCACGCTGCGGCTCGGCGACGACATCGACATCTCCCGCGGCGACATGATCTGCCGGCCGAACAACCAGCCGCAGGTCGCCCAGGAGATCGACGCGATGATCTGCTGGATGGCCGACGGCCTGAAGCTCCAGCCGCGCTCCAAGCTGATCATCAAGCACACCACCCGTACGGCCCGGGCCCTCGTGCGCGACCTGCACTACCGGCTCGACGTCAACACCCTGCACCGGGACGAGTCGGCCACCGCTCTCAGCCTGAACGAGATCGGCCGGGTGTCGCTGCGGACGACCCAGCCGTTGTTCGTGGACGACTACGCGCGCAACCGCCTCACCGGCGGCTTCATCCTGATCGACGAGGCCACCAACGGCACCGTCGGCGCCGGGATGATCGTCGACGCACGCTGACGCCGCCGCTTCCCAGGAGAGGTCCGGCTCGGACGGCTTCCGAGGGCGAGGCACGCGGCTTATGCGCCGAGGTGCACGGTCCGCGAGAGCGAGGCGCACGGCTTTTGAGGGCGAGGACGTGGTCTGCGAGGGCGAGCACACGGCAGTGCTCCGGTTCGTCCGGGTGGCGCTGGCCCGTGCCCGCCCTCGGGCCGCGCGAGGGGCGAGGTGAACGCTCCGGCGAGGGTGAGGCGCACCGGCCATGCGAGGGCGAGGCACACGGCGGCGCTTCCGGGTTCATCGAGGTGCCCGTGCCCGCCCTCGGGCCTTTTACGTACGGGCCGGCCCGGCGGGACTATGACGCGACGAGCTTGTCCAGGGGCAGGCCGGGGTCGGCCAGCGCCTGGGCGGTGACGGGTGTTCCGGTGCGGATCAACGCCTTGATCGGCTCGACGACGTCCCAGATGTTGACGTTCATGCCGGCCAGGACGCGATCGCCGCTGAGCCAGAACGCGATGAACTCCCGCCCCGCGACGTCACCCCGGAAGACGACCTGGTCGTAGCCGCCGGGCTCGACATGGCCGACATACTCCATGCCGAGGTCGAACTGGTCGGTGTAGAAGTAGGGCAGCTCCTCGTAGGCCGCCTCCCGGCCCAGCATGGTGGCGGCGGCCACCCTGGGTTGCTTGAGCGCGTTGGCCCAGTGTTCGACCCGTACGCGCCTGCCGAGCAAGGGGTGATGGGCATTGGCGACGTCCCCGGCGGCGACGATGTCCGGGTCGGCCGTACGCAGGGCCGCGTCCACCACGACGCCGTCGTCCACAGGCAGCCCGGCCTGTACGGCGAGCCGCACCTCGGGCTCGGCGCCGACACCGACGAGGACGGCGTCGGCGGGGATCTCCTCGCCGTCGCCCAGCCGTACGCCCGAGCGTGTGATCTCGCTGACGACGACGCCGAGCCGCAGATCGACACCGTGGTCACGGTGCAGACCGGCGAAGACCCGGGCGACCTCGGGCCCGAGCACGCGCAGCAGGGGCAGCTCGGCCACCTCCAGCACCGTGACCTCGACGCCGGCCCGCCGGGCCGCCGCGGTGACCTCCAGCCCGATCCAGCCCGCCCCGATGACCGCCAGCCGCGAAACGCTCCCGATGACCTCCTTGAGCGACTCGCAGTCTTCGATCGTGCGCAGGTAGTGCACGTGGGGTGCGTGCGCGCCGGGGATCGGCGGCGTGCGCGGGCGGGCCCCGGTGGCGAGCAGCAGTTTGTCGTATTCGACCGCGCCGCCGTCGGTCAGCTCGACGCGGTGGGCGCCGCGATCGAGGCCGGTCGCCGCCACGCCGAGCCGCAGCTCGACGTCGTGGTCGGCGTACCAGCCTTCCGGGTGGACGAAGACGCCGGCCCGCTCGGTCGTGCCCATCAGATAGCCCTTGGACAGCGGGGGCCGCTCGTAGGGACGGTGCGGCTCGGCGCCGATCAGCGTGATCCGCCCGTCGAATCCCTGCTCGCGCAGGGCCTCGGCGGCCTTGGCACCGGCCAGACCGGCTCCGACGATCACGAATCTCTGCGGTGTCACGGCGATGATCTCCTTGTTCAGGGGCGGGTGCCGGTGAGGGCGAAGAACTCCTGCCGGGATCGGGCGTCCTCCCGGAGTATGCCCAGCAGCGTCGAGGTGACGGTGGTCGAGCCGACGGCCCGCACTCCGCGCAGGGTCATGCAGGTGTGCTCGGCCTCGATCACGACGCCGACCCCGCGAGGCCGCAACCGCTCTGCGAGCCAGTCGGCCACCTGCTTGGTGAGCCGCTCCTGCACCTGTGGACGGCGGGCGAAGTGCTCCACGACGCGGGCCAGTTTGGACAGCCCGAGGATGCGGTCGCCGGGCAGATAGCCGACATGGGCGACCCCGGCGAAGGGCAGCAGGTGATGCTCGCAGACCGAGCGGACCGGGATCGACCGGGCCAGCACGAGCTCGTCGTAGCCTTCCTCGTTGGGGAAGGTGGTCAGGTCGAACGGGCGCGGCGTGAACAGCTCGGCATACGCCCGGGCCATGCGTGCCGGGGTCTCCCGCAGGCTCTCGGAGTCGGCGGAGACGCCCAGCGCCTCCAGGAACGCGCGGGCCGCCCGCTCGGCCGCGGCAAGATCCACGCCGGCGCGCTGCTTGTCGATCACCCGAAGGGCGGTGCCGGAACGCATCTCAGGCACCGCTCGTGCCGAGCGCGGCCAGCAGCACCAGCACCACGGTGACCACGGCCAGCAGGCCGTGCACGGCCACGACCGCGACCGGGAAGTGCCGCTCTGCCGGTTGTGCCGTGCCGGGCCCGGCGGCCACCGCCGTACGGGCGCGGTAGGCGGGGATCCACCGGGCGAACATCGCGAATCCCAGCAGGGCGACCGGGACCAGCAGGACCAGGGCGACCCACGCCAGTGCGGCGGCGTCGGCGACCAGGAACACGATCCACACGACCAGCCCCGCGGCGGCCAGCGCGAAGTGGCCGAAGATCAGACCTGGTGAGAAGCGGCTGGTGCGCCGGCCGCCTCTGGCGATCCAGACGCCCAGCATCACGAAGCCGCCCACGGCGGTGAGCAGCCACGTGATCAGTGCCGCGATGGCCATGATGAGTTCTCCTTCTGTGCGGGTGGGAAGGGGGGTCAGCGCCGGAACCCGCCGGCCTGGGTGGCCTCGTCGGCGACCCGTACGCCATAGCGGTAGGCGAGCTTGCCGCCGAGATAGCCGGAGACCACGAGCAGCGCCAGGCTGCCCGCCGAGAGCAGTAGCGGGCCGAGCGCGACCTGCCCGCCCGCCGGCGAATCCGCGGGTGAGAGGGCCTGCCGCCACAGGAAGCCGGCGGCGTACGCGGCGGTGATCACGAGGTTCAGCCCCATGTGGAGCAGACCGGTGCGGAACGCCGGGGTGCCCGCCGGGATGGCGAACAGGTCGAGGAACCCGGCCATCGCCGCGGCCACCGCGCCGAGCACGCCGATGGCGATCAGCCACGTCGAGCCCTCGGCGAGGAAACCCGGGTCGGGGGCGAACCGGGACGTCAGGTCGAAGACCATGCTCGCCACCCAGGCCCCGATGGGCACCGCGACCAGCATGGGGTGGAACGGATGGCCGTACGGCCCGGCGAGCAGCGCGCTCACCGGTCGTTTCGCCTCGTGCAGTTCACCGGTCATCCGGGCCTCCGCGTCCGACTTATTACGCCAATGAATGTTGGTCTTATTCAGTCTGGCGGTCAAGACGTTCGCGTACATCGAGGGGGTGATGGTTTTCGACCGTCGAAGCGGGCGATAAGGTGGCGGGGTGACGACGGATCCCGCGATCGGTGCGGTGGCCGCGCTGGACGACGAGCTGCGGCAGGGCATGTACGCCTACATCCGCAGGGCGCGTCGCCCGGTGACCCGGGACGAGGCGGCCGCCTCGGTCGGGATCTCCCGCAAGCTGGCCGCCTTCCATCTGGACAAACTGGTCGACGCCGGGCTGCTGCGTGCCCGCTACGAGGCGGTCGGCGGCATCCGCAAGGTCGGCCGCACCCCGAAGGTCTACGAACCGACCGATATCGACATCCGCGTCACGATCCCCGAACGCCGCCACGAGGTGCTGGCCGACATCCTCATGGACGCCGTGCTCACGGAGAGCGAAGGGGAGAGCGCCCGCCAGGCGGCGGTGCGGGTGGCCTCCCGGCGCGGCGAGGAGATCGGCTCCGCGGAGCGCGCCCGCACCAGGCCCGGACGGCTCGGCGCCGAGCGCGCGCTCACCCTGCTCGAAGGGCTGCTCGCGCGGCACGGCTTCGAGCCCGGCCGCGAGTCGCCGACCTGTGTGCGGCTGCGCAACTGCCCGTTCCATCCGCTGGCCGCCCGGGCCCCCGACCTGGTCTGCGCGGTCAACCACGCCTTCCTTGACGGCATGCTCGACGGATTGGCAGCCGCCAAGGTGGAGGCCGTCCTCGTGCCGCGGCCGGGGGAGTGCTGCGTCGAGCTGCGCTCCTCCTGAGCAGGCATTCCGGCGGGAGTATGCGTCCGGACGGCCGGTGATCGGCGGCTCAACCTCCGGTTATGGCGGCGCAGGGGGCTCGTAGATTCTTTGGGCGATCGGGATTCGTCCGATTACCGTGCGCGCTAGTGTCGTCACGTTTCGCATCCATCCGTGGAGGGCACGTGGCCGACAGTCAGCCGGTGATCTTCGTGGGCGGCCTGGGACGCAGCGGTAGCACCCTGCTCGAACGCCTCCTCGGCGAGGTGCCCGGCGTGGCACCGCTCGGCGAGGTCGTCCACCTGTGGGACCGTGGCGTACGCGCGGACGAGCCGTGCGGCTGCGGGCAGCGGTTCTCCCAGTGCCCGTTCTGGACCAAGGTGGGTGCCCGCGCGTTCGGGCAGTGGCGGCAGAGCCAGGCGGGCTGGCTGCCCGCCCTGCGAGGCCGCGTCGACCGGACCCGCCGCGTGCCCGTCCTCGCCCTCGGGCTCGTGACCCGTGAGGCCGAGCTGGCCGAATATGTCCGGTCGTACGCCCGCATCTACGCGGCGGCGGCGGAGGTGGCCGACGCCCGGGTCGTGATCGACTCCAGCAAGCACGCCTCCCTGGCGTACTGTCTGGCGGCCATCATGGAGCTGCGCGTCGTGCAGGTGGTGCGCGATCCGCGGGCGGTGGCCGCGTCGTGGCGGCGCAGGGTGCGCAGGCCCGAGGACGGCCGGCCGATGACCCGGTGGACGCCCGTGCGCACCGCCGTCCACTGGCTGGCCCAGAACCTGGCCTTCGAGGTGCTGCGCCGCAAGGGCGTCGAGGTCGTCCGGGTGCGTCACGAAGACCTGGTGCGCGACCCGCGCGCGACCCTGGGACGCTTGGTCGCGCAGATCGGCCTTCCGACCGGCGGTTTCACCTTCCTGGACGACCGCGAAGCGCTGCTCGGCGTCGCGCACACCGTCTCGGGCAACCCGATGCGTTTCTCGGTGGGACCGATCGAGATCCGTCACCGTCCGGCGCCCCTCCCGTGGTCCCAGCGGTGGCTGGTCACCGCGATCACTCTTCCCCTCCTGTGCTTTTACGGCTATCGCCTCGTGTATCGCCCGGGGGCCCGGCGATGAGGCCGTCCGTCGGCGTCGTCATTCCGACAAGGGGAGACCGGCCCGGCCCGCTGCGGGCCGCGCTGACCGGCGTGCTCGCCCAGGAGTACGACGGCCGGGTCGAGGTGGTGATCGTGGCCGACGGCGTCCCCGCCTCACTGGTCGCCCGGCAGGTGTCCGGCGTCTCCGGTCCCGGTCCCAGTGCCGATGCCGATGCCGATGCCGCCGGTGCTGCGGGCGGCTCTACAGGCGGCTCTACGGGTGCCGGGGAGGCGGGCGGCGCGGCCAGGAGCGTCCAGGTGCTGGTCAACCGGCGCGCCGTGGGCCTGCCGGGAGCGCGCAACACCGGGATCGCGGTGCTCGGCACGGATCTCGTCGCCTTCTGCGACGACGACGACCTCTGGCTGCCCGGCAAGCTGGCCGCCCAGGTCGCCGCGCTGACGGAGGAGCCCGACGCCGGCTTCGCGAGCTGCGCCGTCGAGGTCGAGTATGGCGACCGCCGGGTGCCGCGGCTGGCCGGCACCGGCCGGGTCACTCACCGGCACCTCACCCGCTCGCGCATGATGATGGTGCACTCCTCGACGTTCCTGTTCCGCCGGGGCTGGGCGTGGGTGGACGAGAGCGCGCCGGCCGGTCAGAACGAGGACTGGGATCTCGCGCTGCGGGCCGCCTGGCGGCATCCGATCGTCCACGTCGACCGGCCCCTCGTGCGGGTGCACTGGGGGTCCTCGCACTACGTGGGCCGCTGGGACGACCGGATCGCGGGGCTGGAGTGGATGCTCGCCCGGCATCCCGGGCTTACGGCGGAGCCCCGGGGTGCGGCCCGCGTCTACGGGCAGCTCGCCTTCTGCCACGCGGCCCTCGGCCGGCGGCGCGAGGCCGCCCGCTGGTCGCTGCGCGCCCTCTCCGCCCGTCCTGCCGAGCCGAGGGCGGCGGTGGCGCTTGCGGTCGCCGGGGGGCTGGTCAGCCCGCGCACCGTGCTCCACGCCCTCCACCGTCGCGGCCACGGCATCTGATGGCCGAGCCCGCACACGCACGTCCGGCGGCGGTGAGCCCGACGCCCCCGCGGCGATGCCTGGAGGCGGTCCGCGCCCCGCTTGCCGGTGCAGGAACGGCCAGAGCGGGGACGGCCGCCGCGCGGGCAGGCAGGGTCCGCGTGGGCGGCGTGCTGCTCGACCCGCTCACCGAGGCCCAGGTCGTCGCCCGGGTGATGGCCGCGGCAGAGCGCGGCGCGGGCGGCCACATCGTCACGCCGAACGTGGACATCTGCCGTGCCGCCGCCCGTGATCCCTCGCTGCGTGCGCTGATCGACGCGGCCGAGCTCGCCGTGGCCGACGGCATGCCGCTGGTCTGGGCGTCACGCCTGCTCGGACGCCCACTGCCGGAGCGGGTGACCGGAGCCGACCTGATCTGGTCGCTGACCGGGGCCGCCGCGGCCCGCGGGCTGCCCGTCTACCTGATCGGGGGACCGCCCGGCGTCGCCGTGGCGGCGCGTGACACGCTGTGCGAGCGGCATCAGGGGCTGGTCGTGGCGGGCGTCCACGCTCCGCCGTACGGGTTCGAGACCGACCCGGCGGCGCTGGCAGAGGTGCGGGAGAGACTCGTGGCCGCGCGGCCGTCGCTGGTCTTCGTGGGGCTCGGCTTTCCCCGGCAGGACCGGCTCATCGCGGAGCTGCGGGCCGACCTGCCGGGTGCCTGGTTCGTGGGATGCGGCGCGGCCATCGCGTTCGCCGCCGGGTCGGTGCGCCGGGCTCCGGGCTGGATGGGCGACCACGGGCTCGAATGGCTGTATCGCCTGATCAGCGAGCCCAAGCGGCTCGCCCGCCGCTATCTGGTCGACGACCTCCCCTTCGCCTGCCGCATCCTGTCGGGTGCCCTGCTGCGCAGGGTCGTCGGGGCGCGGGTCATCAGGGCGCCGGCCTTCGGGGCGCGGGTTTTCGCGTCGCGGGTTTTCGCGTCGTGGGTTTTCGGGGCGCGGAGGAAGGGTTAGAAGGCGTACGGGCCGAAGCGGCCCCAGGCGACCACGGCGGCCAGCACCAGGAGCACCAGGTTGACGACGATCACCTGGGTTTCCGCGCGGCGGGCGTGGACGACGACCGCTCCGGCCATGAGCAGGGCGATGCCGAGCGCGGCGAGCGGCGTCAGCACCGGGGCGATGCCCGTGACGGCGGGCAGTACAAGACCGAAGGCGATCAGCACCTCGATGGCCCCGATGCCCTTGATCGCGCCGGCGGGGAAGTTTTCGGTCCAGGCCATGCCGGAGGCGGCCAGCCTCTCCTTCGGCTGGGCGAGCTTCATCACGCCGGCGACGAGGAAGGCGAGAGTGAGCAGGCCGGCTATGACCCACAGGGCGACGTTCATGGAGAGTCCGTTCTTGCGCGACAGCAGAGCGAAATGTAGCGGATGAGCGGGCCACGGCCATCGTCGGCGCATCGCTGTCACGCCTGCCGCGGCCGAACGCGGGACCGGCGGGCCGGTCGCCGGTCATCTCTTCCGTCCACGGTAGGACGCCGCCGCGACCACCCGATGGACGGCGAGCCTCTCAGACGGCCAGGCGGCCACGAAGCCGGTGTTGCCGGTCCGGGTCCTTCTGTGACAACGGGTCCGCGCGTAACGCCTCGAAACAGCGCCGGTGTTCCCGGCAGCCTCGGCGCAGAGGTCGCTCCAGCCCTTGGCGGCCTCGCTGGTGGCGAACCGAAGATGCCACTCGTCGCCGACGGCGGGCGGGGCCACGGCGTCGCCGCGCTTCGGGCTCATGGCGCGAACACCTCGCCGTGGTCCTCGTCCGGCAGTGCGCGCGTGAGCTGTTCGGTCAGTGCCGGATCGGCCAGGATCCGGGCCGTGGCCCGCCATTCGACGACGACCCGGTGCAGCGTGGCGTGAACGTCCAGATCGATCGCGTCGTGAGTGGCGTCGACAAGGTCCCGCACGAACTGCTGCTTCTCCTCGTCGTTCAGGTGCCGCACCCAGGGAAATACGACGGGAAGGGCGTGCAGCACGGCACGGATGCCCTCGTCATCGGCGAGGAGCGCCGCGACCATGCGGGCGGCGACTTCGGCGGTCTCCTCCCGTTGCCGGTCATGCCGGGCGGTGGAGATGAACGGGTCCTCTCCGTCGCGGCGCCGCCCGCACCGCCGGGCCGCCTCGGGGGCACGGTCCCCAGCGACCGGGGGCAGGCGCCCGGCCGGCAGGGGCCGCACGACCGGGCAGCCTGTCAGGTCCCACCGGTCTCGGCACGTCTGCGGGCGAGGTACCGGCGCTCCGCGTCGGTCGGCGCGAGCGCCAGGGCCTCCTCGTAGGCCTGCGCCGCGTCCGCCGTACGGCCCAGCCTGCGCAGCAGGTCGGCACGGGTCGCGGCGAGCAGATGGTGCCCGGCCAGCGCGCCGCCCGCCCGCAGTTCGTCGACCAGCCGCAGACCCGCGAGGGGGCCGTCGGCCATCGCGACTGCCACCGCCCGGTTCAACTCGACGACCGGAGACGGCGCCAGCCGTGCGAGCCGTGCGTAAAGACCGGCGATCTGCGGCCAGTCGGTGTCGTCCGGGTCGAGGGCGGTGGCGTGACAGGCGGCGATGGCCGCCTGCACCTGGTAGGGCCCGGGACGGCGGCACGCCAACGCGTTGTCCAGCAGCCGCAGCCCCTCGTCGATCTCGTCGTGGTCCCACTGCGCGCGGTCCTGGAACTCCAGGGTGACGATGTCGCCCGCCGCGTCGAACCGGGCCACGCGCCGTGAGTCCTGCAGCAGCATCAGCGCGAGCAGCCCCTGCGCCTCGGGCTCGCCCGGCATCAGCCCGGCGAGCACCCGGGCCAGCCGGATGGCCTCGGCGGTCAGCTCCGGCCGGGCGGGACTCGGCCCGCCGCTGGCCGAGTATCCCTCGGTGAACAGGACGTACAGCACGCCGAGCACGCCCGCCGTCCGCTCGGCCAATAGGTGCGCGGGCGGCACCCCGTAGGGTATGCCCGCGTTGCGGATCTTCTTCTTGGCCCTGACCAGCCGCTGGGCCATGGTCGTCTCCGGCACCATGAACGCCGCGGCGATCTCGGCCGTGGTCAGCCCCGCGAGCGTACGGAGGGTGAGGGCCACCTGCGCCTCCAGCGGCAGGGCCGGGTGACAGCAGGTGAACATCAGGCGCAACCGGTCGTCGGGCACGTGGTCCTCCTCCACGTCCTCCTCCACCGGCTCCGGATCGGGGCCGGCCGGCATGGCCGCGACGGAGCGGAGCCGCGCCACCTCGGTCGTGTCGCGACGGAGTCGGTCCAGCGCCCGGTTGCGGGCCGCCGTGGTGAGCCACGCCCCGGGACGGCGCGGAACGCCGTCCCGGGGCCAGCGGGCGATTGCCTGGGCGAAGGCGTCCTGGGCGCACTCCTCAGCAAGGTCCCAGTCGCCGGTCAGCCGGATGAGCGTGGCGACGACGCGGCCCCACTCCTCGCGGAACGCCTCCTCGACGACCCGGGTGACGTCGGCGCCGCTCATTCCGGCCAGAACGGCCTCACCTCGATCGAACCGAACGACGCCACGGGATGCTTCAGGGCGATCTCGATGGCCTCGTCCAGGTCGGCGCACTCGATGATGTCGAATCCGCCGATCTGCTCCTTGGTCTCGGCGAACGGCCCTTGGGTCACCAGTCCGGCTCGCACCGTCGTAGCGTCGCTGACCGGGCACAGGCGATGCCCGTCGAGGCGCACTCCGCGGCGCTCCGTCTCCTCGATCCACGGCTCGGGGTCGGCCTGCTCGGGGCTGACTTCGACCGACTCCTCGCCGCAGATCAACAGCAGGTATTTCAACGGCTTTCTCCTCCGGACACGGGCCGCCCCGCGCGGCCGCTCTCCTCTACGACGCGGTGAGTCTCCGAAATCGACATCCGATCGCGCCCGGATGTCGAAAATCCGCGTCGGCGCCGTCGTCCTTCCAAGGGGCGCCCGTCGGGAGGCGCCGTACGGGAAGGCGGGACGCATGTCCATAGTGGCTGGGGAAGCCGGCCAGGAGCGACGACGAGAGGGCCGGGAGGGGAGAGCCGTGCGACGGGCACGCGCGGCGGTGACGGCGGTGTTCGCCGTGAACGGCGCGCTGATCGCCTCGCTCGCGGTCCGCACGCCGTCGCTGAAGACGGATCACGATCTGACGGCTGGGCTGCTCGGGCTCCTGACCGCCCTGGTCGCCGTGGCGGCGCTCGCCGCCACGCAGGTCGCCGGGCGCCTCGCGGCGCGGATCGGCAGCGCGTGGGTCGTGCGGATCGCCGCAGTCACGCTTCCCCTCGCCCTGCTCGGAGTGGGCCTCGCCGGCGGACCCGTTCACCTGGCCGCGGCCATGCTCCTCGTCGGCGCCGCGAACGGGCTGCTCGACACGGGCATGAACGCGCAGGCGGTGATGGTCGAACGGGCGGCGCATCGTCCCATCATGAACGGCTGCCACGCGGCATGGAGCATCGGCTCCGTGGCCGGGTCGTTCACCGGCGGGGCCGCAGCGCAGGCGGGTATGTCTCTCACCACGCACTACCTGATCCTGGGAGCGGTCGTGACGGCCGTCGTCCTGGTGGTGGGCAGGGGGCTGCCGGCCGAGGAGTTCTCCGCGGAGCACCCGCCCGCGCGGACGGACGACGGCGCCGGACGGCGAGGATGGCGGGCTGGCTGGACGCGCCGCGTCCTGCTCCTCGGCGCGCTGGGCGCGGCGGTGCTGGCCTGTGAGGGGGCCGTCATCACCTGGAGCGGCGTGTTCCTGCACGAGGACCTCGGCGCCTCGCTGGGCGTGGCCTCGCTCGGCCTCGTCGCCTTCACCGCCTCCCAGACGGCCGGACGGCTGGTGGGCGACCGGTTGTCCGCCCGGCACCCGGCACGGGTCCTGGTGCGGAGCGGCACCGCGCTGGCGGCCGCCGGTCTGACGGCGGTGGTCGTGGCCCCCACGCCGATCCTCGCGGTCGCCGGGTTCGCCCTCGCCGGTCTCGGGCTGGCGACACCGCTGCCACTGATCTTCAGCGCGGCCGGGCACGCGGGCACGGAGGAGGGCGGCACGGGAGCGACCGCCGCGGTCGCCCGGCTCACCACCATGACGTACTCCGCCATGCTGCTCGCTCCGGCGCTCGTCGGCCGCGTCGCACAGGCGCTCGGGCTGACCTGGACGCTGGCGCTGCTGGTGCCGCTGCTGGTGACCGTGGCCTGGAAGGCTCAGGTGGTGGCGCGCCCCCCGTCGAGCGTGGCCCCACCCGTCGTCGCGGCCAGGGTGCCGGACGAGGCGCGTTGACGGCGCGGGGCCGGGGCGGGGCGCGATCAGCCGCGGCCGGCGGCCTGCACGGCGGCTTGCATGGTGTGGCGCAGCAGCAGCGCGGTGGTGACCGGGCCGACCCCGCCGGGCACGGGCGTGAGCGCCCCGGCCTTGTCCGCGACCGCGACCGCGTCGACGTCCCCGACCAGGCCGCCGTCGTCGGTGGGGTTGGTGCCGACGTCCACGACCACCGCCCCGGTCCGTACGTGCTCGGCCGTGATCAGCCCGGCACGGCCGACCGCGGCCACGACCACGTCGGCCGCGGAGGTGACGGCGGGCAGCTCCCGCGTACGGGAGTGGCAGACCGTCACGGTGGCGTTCCGGTCCAGCAGGAGATGGGCGGCGGGTTTGCCGACCACGGTGGACCTGCCGACGACGGCGACGTGGAGGCCGGTCAGGTCGATCTCGTGGTGGTCGAGGATCGCCACGACGGCCTCGGCGGTCGCCGGAGCGAACGCGGGCAGGCCCGCGGCCAGACGGCCCAGCGACAGCGGATTGGCGCCGTCGACGTCCTTCTCGAACGCGATCGCGCCGGCCAGGTCCTCCAGCTTCGCTCCCTGCGGCAGCGGGGTCTGGAGGATGATCCCGTGCACGGTGTCGTCGGCGCTCAGCGCCGTCAGCCTGTCGCGGATCAGGCTCGGGGCGGCATCCGCCCCGAGATCGACGATGTCGCAGGCGATGCCGGCCTTCTCGGCGGCGCGGGCGATCGAGCGTACGTACCAGGCGCTGGACTCGTCCGCCGTGGCGACGACGACCGCGAGCTTCGGCGGTGTGCCGGCCGCGGCGAGCGCGGCGGCCCGCTCGGCGGCCTCGGCCCGGATGGACGCCGCGAGCTCCTTGCCGGACAGCACGCGGGCGCTCACTTGGCGATCTCCTCGCGTACGGCGGCGGTGACCCGTTCGGCCCGCGCGGCGACCTCGTCCACTCCGGCCGCCTCGGCGGCCAGTTCGGCACGGGCGCGCTCGTCCTTGATCCCGCCGAGGTTGATCTCGATGTTCACCCGGGCGGTGGTCGCCGCGGCCCGGGCGGCCTCGGTGGCGGCGGCGATGTCGGAGACGACGTTGCGGTTGCCGATGGGCAGTAGTTCCTCGGCGATGCCGACGGCCTTCCTCGCGACGGCGACCACCTCGGCCGGGACCTCGCCCGCTCCCACCAGCGCCTCGGCGATGGCGGCCGACCGGGCGGCCTTGGCCTCCTCGGTGTCCTTGGGCAGCTTGTACGCCTCGGTGACCGCCGTGAACGCCGCCTCGTCGGCCTCGGCCAGGCGCAGGGCCTCCGCCCGCAGGTCGTCGGTCTCGCCGATGATCCGCTCGATCACGGCCGCGTGCTCGGCGTACTTCTCGCCGGTGGTGTAGCGCGCGACCATGCCCAGCAGCGCCGCGGCCTGCGCGGCCTGCAGGGCCGCTGCGGCGCCACCGCCCGGCGCGGGCACCCGATCGGCGAGGCGGGACAGGAAATCGCTGATCTTCTCGTCGCGCATCGCGCTCGTCCTCCGGTCGTCCTGGTTCGCGCACGCGTGGCACGGTTCGTGCTGGTTCGCGCACGCGTGGCACGGTTCGTGCTGGTTCGCGCACGCGTGGCATGGTTCGTGCGTCGCCACAGCTCCCGCATTGCACGGCCGGGAAAATCCTCCCACGCCCCGCTCGTCACTCCGCGTATGGGGCTCGTTCGTGTCAGCGGGACGGGCTGGCCGTCTGGGCTGCGGGCCGTACGGGCTGGGGCGGGGCCGCGGCGCGCCGGGAAGGCCCGGCCGGAGCCTGGCCGAGGAGGGTGCCGCCGAGGGCGAGGATCATGCCGAGCAACTGGATCGGGCTGAGGGACTGCCCGAGCGCCGCCCAGCCGATGACGGCCGCGGAAACCGGGCTCAGCAGTGCGAGGAAGGCGACGGACGTCGCGGGGAGCCGGGAGATCCCACGGAACCAGATCCAATAGCCGACCGCGGTGCCGACGATGCCCAGGTAGGCGTACCCGAGCAGGTTCTCGCCGCTCAGCGCCGGAGGTGCGCCCTCGATGAGCAGGGCGACGGGAACGAGCAGCAGCCCGCCGGCGGTGAGCTGCCATCCGGTGAGGGCGAGTGCCCCGACCCCCTCCGGGCGGCCCCAGCGCTTGGTCAGCACGGTCCCGGCGGACATGGACGCGGCCCCGGCCAGCCCGGCGAGCACGCCGACCATGTCGAGCCGTGCCTCGGCGCGCAGGACGACCAGCCCGACCCCGACCAGTCCGAGGACTCCGGCGAGCACCTTGCGTGTGGTCGGACGCTCGGCGAGCAGCAGGGCGGCGAAGCCGAGCGCGAACAGCGGGCCCACCGCGCCCAGCACGGCCGCGACGCCGCCGGGCAGCCGGTACGCCGCCAGGAACAGCAGCGGGAAGAACGCCCCGATGTTCAGCACGCCGAGCACCGCGGCCCGCCAGATCCATACGCCGCGCGGCAGCACGCGGCCGATGACCAGCAATGCCAGCCCGGCGGGCAGCGCTCTCATCACCGCGGTGAACATCGGGCGGTCGGGCGGCAGGAACTCCGTGGTCACGGCGTACGTCGAGCCCCAGGCGAGCGGTGTGAGCGCGGTGAGGGCCAGCGTCGCGGTGTGCGGCGCGGAACCGGACCGGGATGCGGCGGACATGCCCATGAAGATTGCTCCTCGTTGATAATCTCAACATTGAAATAACATCACGCCGAACGCATCGACGTCAAACTGATGAACGTTGAGATACTTAGTGCTTAGGGGTCGCCATGGGTGACGCGGTCGATCTGTTGCTCGCGCAGTGGGCGCGGGAACGGCCTGACCTGGACGTATGGCCGATGGGGATCATGGGCAGGATCAGCCGGCTGTCGCGGCTGCTCGACCGGGAGCTGAAGGAGTTCTTCGCCGCGTACGGCCTGGAGCGCTGGGAGTTCGACGTCCTGGCCACGTTGCGCCGGTCCGGCCCGCCGTACGAACTGTCGGCGGGAGCCCTCAACAAGGCGGCGATGGTGACCTCCGGTGCGATCACCAACCGCATCGACCGGATGGCGGCCAGGGGTCTGGTCGAACGGATCCCCGACTCCGACGACCGGCGGTCGGTCCGGGTGCGGCTCACCGATCGTGGTCTCGCGCTCGTGGACGAGGTGCTGGGGCCGCATGTCGCGAACGAGGCGCGCCTGCTGGCGTCGCTGGACCCCGGGGAGCGCGACCACCTCGCCGGCGCCCTGCGCACCCTCCTCGCCTCCCTCGGCGACACCACCCTCGGTTAATGCCACCCGTACGGCGGCGCGCGCGGTTTTCCTTTCACGCCGACCAAGATCATGAAAGGATACGGCTTATCCTTTCACGCTCCGGGTGGCGGTGAAAGGATAAGCCGGGGCTCCAACCCGTCTGCCTTGCGCGGACCTCGCGCTCATGAGGGTCGTGAAGCGAAGTTCCGTACGTCTCGGGTGGGTGGCGCGACACTGTGTCCTCATGCGGGGTGAAGAAGAGGCACGGGCAGTCGCCGATGGTCCGCCGGACAAGATCCGTACGCCGCGGAGCGTGCGCGTTCGCTCGATGAACCTGTACCGGCGGTACTTCGATCTCGTCGCCGACGGCAGCAAGACCATCGAGGTCCGGGTCCAATACCCCAAGCTGCGGGACCTCGCCGCAGGCGACTACATCCGATTCACGTGCGGCGGCGACGACGCCCTGACCAAGGTCAAGCGGGTCGCTCGCTATCGCAGTTTTGAGGAGCTACTGGACACCGAAGGCCATGAGAAGGTCGACCCGACCAGCCCGCGAGATCAGCAATCGACCGCCATCCGGCGCATCTATGGACCGGAGAAGGAAGCCCTCGGCGTCCTGGCCATCGAGATCGAGTTGGTCGCCACTACGTGATTACCTGGTCGAACCTGAGCGTGCCGGGCCGTCGCGGCCGGTTCGGCCGCTTCCTCGTGTGACGGCTTTCTGAATGCCTCAGGATGCCTCACCCGGGATTGTCTGCTGATACCTCAGCTCATAGAGATGGCCGCCCTTGATGAGGATGGACACCTCGACCGGGCGCGCTTCGTCCCTGCCGTCTCGTACGCGGGAGGGTGGCGACGGCCCGAGGCCAGTGATCGGTGGCGTCGGCTCATCGCGGGCCGCGCCGGCTGAGCTGCGCTCCCCGCACGCCGGACCGGCGAATGCCTAGCTGGATACGGCTGGATCGGTGGTCAGGGCGCGTACGCGGACGGCGTCGTCGTGGGGGAGGGAGGTCGCGGTGAGCGCCTGCCGGGAGTCCATCGGGCGGTAGGCCGTACGGGACAGGCCGGTCCAGGCGAAGGCGGGGCGAGATCCGGAGCGGGAGGACGTGCAGGCGGCGGTGACCCGGCGGACGGCACGGCCGGTCCAGGGCAGGCCGCACCAGGCGTACAGGTCGCGGAAGCCGTCGAGGGGCGCGGCGCACAGGTCCTCATAACGCACGACCTTGATCCCGGCGGTGCGGCCGGCCACCGTGCCGGTGACCCGCCAAGCGGTCCTCCACAACACCGCCGCCGCGGTGATCACGTCGTGCTCGCCGGCGAAGGGCGCCAGATCGGCCACGTACGGGTGGTCGCGCAGCAGGAGGGGCTGGTCGAGCAGTTCGCGCGCGTCCACCCTCCACCCGAGCCGCCGCCAGCTCCCGGCGAACGACACGGGGTCGCGGACCACGACGACGACCCGGCAGCCGAGGCGGGCGGCGAACCACTCGGCGGACAGGAGCGCGAACGGATCGTCCAGCAGCGCTCTCCTGGCCAGCAGGCGGCCGAGGGTGAAGGCGGTGCCATATTTGGCCATCCGCGCGAGGTCGCCCGGGCCGTGGTTGCGGCGGAGCTCGGCCGCCCAGCCGTAGCGCAGCGCGACCGTACGGGAGAACGCCGCCAGCCAGGGCGTCTCGTTGTCCGGGCAGATGTACTGGAAACGGTGCGTCACGGACGCGTTCAGCACGCCGGGGGAGCGGCCCGGCGGGCGCTGCGGGTTGAGCGGCTCGTTGACGTAGACCAGCCGCCCGCTCGCCGTGAGCATCCGGCCCACCCAGCTCGTGCCGCTGCGCGGCAGGCCGGTGACCAGCACGGGCGGTTCCGCGCTCACGAGGCCGCCCTCGTCGTCCCCGCACCGCCGGCCGCCGCTCCAGCCCCAGTCGCCGCCCCGGTCGTACTCGTACCGCCGGGCGCCTTGGCGGGATCGGCCGAGCGGCCCACACCGAAGGGGAGCAGGCCATAGCGGCGGTGGACCTGGAGGGCGGGCAGCAGGTTCTTCACGAGCACGCCGCCCGACCAGCCCAGCACCGCCCCCAGCGCGCCGTACGCGGGGACGAGCAGCACGTCGAGGCCGATCGTCACGGCGACGGCCGTCGTCACGTTGGCGAGGCTGGCGGCCGTGCGCCCGCCCGCGACGAGCACGACGTCGACCATGCCGCACGCGGTCGCGACCATCATCGTGGCCGACAGGACGATCGCGATCGCGCCGCCGCCGGCGTACGCGGGCCCGAACAGCGGCAGCAGCCACGGCGCGAGCGCCGCGTAGCCCAGCCACAGCGGCCAGGTGAGCACGATCAGCCACCTGGTGGTGGTGCGATAGAGGGCGCGGGCGGCGTCCAGGTCGCCCTCGGCCAGGGCCCTGACCAGCCGCGCCTGCGCGGCCTGGGCGAGCCCCTGACCGGCGAGCTGCCCCAGCACCTTGAACCGGGTCGCCGCCGTGTAGACGGCCGCCGCCGCGGGCCCCGCGAGCAGCGCGACGATCACCACGTCGAGCCGCTGGAACACCGACTGCAGGGCCGCCGCGGCCGACCTCGGCGCGGTGTGCCGCCAGAAGGCCCCCACCTCCCCCACGTCGTACGGCGCGAGCCCGCGCAGCCGTACGGCGGCCAGCACCGCGCCGGCCACGGAGGGAAGCGCCCAGGCGGCGGCCAGCACCGGCGGCGGGGCCCCCGCGAGCACGGCGGCGGTGACGAGGGCGAGCTGCCCGAGCGGCTGCACGGCCCCGGCGAGCAACAGCGTGGGCCGCATCGTGCCGAGGCCGCGGGTGGCGCAGATCAGCACGTCGGACAGGACGACGAACGGCAGGGCGGCGGCCAGCACGATCCAGACGCCGCCGGGCACGCCGGTGAGCCCGGCGAGCGGCCCGGCCGCCACGGCGACCCCGGCGCCGGTCAGCGACGCGAGCGCGGCCACCGGGGCGAGGACCCCGCGGACCAGCCGCCGTCCCCCACCCGGGGTGCGGGCGGAACGGTTGCGGGCCAGGGCGTGGACGAGGCCGTTGCCGGTGTCGAGGCGGACGATGCCCGCGAGCATCAGGCACAGCGCGGTGGCCGTGAAGAACGCCCCGGCGGACGCCGGGGTGAGCGACCGCGTCACCACCAGCACGAGCGCGAACTGCCCTCCCGCGGCGGCGGCCGCCGTGGCCAGCCCGGCCACTCCATGCCGGAGGAGGCCGCCCGGCCGCGACAGGCCGGTCAGCGCCGCCACGAGGGCACCGCTCCCAGCCACGGGACGAGCTGCGCGTCCCATGGCTCGAAGTGCTCCCGAAGCCGCCGATAGACGGACGCGGGCATGGCCTCCCGCGGCCGGGCGTTGTGCCGCTTGAAGTCCACGCCGCCGATCCGGGGCAGCCCGAGGAACCCCAGCACCCGGTCATAAACGGCGGCGGGATCGCGGAACAGCAGCCCGCTGTCGAGGACCAGGATCCGGTCGCGTCCCACGAGCGGCTCCAGCCGGGCCAGTTGCTCGGCGTACCGTCCCCGTGCCAGGTAGGCGTGGTGCCGGTGCTCGTGGCTGGCGTAGCCGGGGATGGTCCGCAGCCGTTCGGCCTCACCGGCGAGGCGCTCGGGCTCCAGCGCGAGGGCGCGCTCGAAGCACGGCTCGGTCTCGAACCCCCGCGCCAGCTCGTGGGCGTGCGCGGAGCAGGCCCGCTCGACCGGGTCGCGGACCAGGACGATCAGCTTGACTCCGGGCAGGTCGGCCGCGATGCGGGCCCCCGCCAGGGGATGGAAGAGGTAGTAGGGGGACGACTCGAACGCCTGCGGGGCATGACCCCATCGATAGCGGAGCGCCCGCGCCCGGGAGGTCAGCGGGAAGTGGGCGCGATACCAGGGCAGCCCTCGCTCGTAGTCCATGTCGAAGTAGTGGACGCCCTTGCGCAGCACGGGCTTCATGACCAGCGGATGCCGGGACAGGGCGCGGTAGAGCGAGGTCGTGCCGCACCGCTGCGCCCCGACGATCAGGAACGACGGCAGCACCCTGCCGCCGCTGGTCAGCCTTCCGGCGGCGTACGACACGGCGTGCGCCGAGTGCTTCAACGGCGCCTTCACAGCAGGCACTCCTCGTGATCGACGAGAGGGTTCAGCCAGACGGCGGGCGGCCCGAGCGGCTCGTGGCCGTCGCGGCGGGGCCGCTCGGCCAGGGTGACCAGGTAGTGGACCGCCGTCCGGCGGGCCTGGGCCACCTCGACGCCGAACGGTTCCAGGAGCCCGCCCGCCTGGGCGAGACAGGACCGGGCGGCGACCGGCGGCGGCATCCGGCGCAGCGCCCGGTGGAAGAAGTGGTGCAGGACGTCGAAGCCGAGCGGCACGCCCACCGCGAACCGCTCCCAGTCCCACACGAGCAGCCGCCCGTCCGCCCCGGCGGCGAGGTTCCAGGGGGTGAAGTCGCCGTGCCAGGCCGCGGCGTCCCCGCAGCCCGCCTCGTCGCCGTACGGGCGGATGGCGGCGATCTCCCGTACGGCCGACGCGAGCAGGGGAGCGGGCACACGGCGGGAACCCACACGGCGGGAGTCGACGGGAAGCGGCGACAGCATCAGCACCTCAAGGCCCCGCCACTGGCCGTGATAGAGCACGTCGGGCGGCACGACGACCTTCAACGGCCGCCCGGCGAGCATGCGCAGCACCTCGCTCTCGTAGCGCACCAGCCGCCTGGCCCGCGGCGTGTCGCCGATCTTCACGAATCCCGCGAGCCCCGACTCGTCGTACGCCTCCAGGATCGGCTTGCGGTTGGCGCGGCGGGCGGGCCTGACGTGGACGACGACCCGCATCCGGCGGCCGAGCACGTCGCTGAGGTGCGTCTCGATCGTGTCGGTCCCGCCGGCGACGGGCAGGCCGCGTCCGAGCGCGCGGTGCCACCACGTGCGCGGGACGACCCGCCGGGGCACGAGGCGGTGCGGCACCACGGTGCGGGCCTCCGGCCGGACGCCGGGCCGGACGCCCGGCCGGGCGCCTGGCCGGGCGCCTGGCAGGGCACCGGGGCGGGCATCGGGAGGGGAAGGGGGGAACAGCAGGTCCATCACCTCGTCCAGGTAGTGGAGCCGATCGGCCGCGTCCCTCATCGGGCCTCCCCGAGGTCGGATGCCCCTGTGGCGTTGCGCCAGAGCAGGGCGAAGGAGATCAGATACAGGGTCAGGGCGCTGATCAGCCCGTCGTAGACGACCATGTAGAGCAGCACGAGGATCATCACGAGCGTCCCCGCCTTGCCGATGGGCGTCCGGTCGGCCCAGTAGCGCCGCACCGCCCCGGCGAAGAACGCGACGTACAGCAGGGCACCCGTGAAGCCCTGGCTGATCATCAGGAGCCACAGCTGCCCGTCGCTGCCGAGCGGGGGATGGCCGCACTCCGTGCACCACGGGCTGCGGCCCGTCGTCACCGTGCGGTGGCTGCCGTACGCGGTGCGCGTGTTGCCGTAGCCGATGACCGGCGACGTCGCCGCGACCCGGATGGTGGTCGCGACCGTGAACGCGCGGATGCCGTTGCTCTGGGGGTTGTCCAGCCGCTGCGCGACGATCGTGCTCAGCGGCGAAAGCAGGAACGCCGCCGCGGCGACGGCCGCGACCGCTCCGGCCAGCAGGGGGCGTGCGCCCCGGATCATCACATAGGCCGCCGAGATCCCGAGCCCGATCCACAGGCCCCGGTTGAGCGAGTAGACGACCGGCACCGCGGCGGTGGCGAGCGCGAGCACGGCCACCACCCGGCGGTACGGTCCGCCGTAGGTCCACCAGCCGACTACGAACCAGATCACCAGCACCGAGACGTCGGCGCCCCAGGCGTTGGACCACTCGAACGGCGCCTCCGGGCGCGGCGCGGCGTGCCCGAGCACATGCTGGATCTGGGCCGCCGTCGGGTGGATGAGGTTGGCGACGAAGGGATGGCCGCCGATCGCCGGCGGCAGCACCATCTCCAGCGGCGAGGTGAACGCGAAGCCGGGCGCGAACACCCCGAGCAGCCCGCCCCCGACGGCCGTCAGGAACAGCACGCCGAGCCACCTGACCAGGGTGCGCTGCGGCAGCTCGTCGTGGGTGAGGTTGCCCAGGTAGAGCACCATGATCAGGAGGGAGACATAGACGGCCAGCCGCATCAGGTAGCCGATGACCCGGCCGGCGGCGAGCTCGCCGTACGTGCCGTCCGGCGTCTCGGCGAGCGTGAGCGCGCTGATCAGGTAGCCCGTCAGCAGCAGCGCCCACAGGCCGAAGCCCTTCGGCGCGCGGATCGGCCGCCTGCGCCACAGCAGCACTGCCATCGGCACGGCCAGCACCACCACCGACAGCCCGCCCAGGCCGAGCGCCCACCAGACCGGATAACCGAGCAGGTACGCCGCGATCGGCCACGCCGCCCTGACAGAAGGGCGCCTGGTGGGAAGGGCCTGCCACCCGGTTCCGTACGCCGTGACCGGCGGCTGGGGGGCGGCGACCGCCGACGCGGCCGGGGTGCGGGGGCCGGGGATCGTCACGCGCCCCACTCCGCGGTCTCGGGCACGGGCGCGACGAACCCCGGCGGCACGGCGACGGCGCCGAGCACGCGGGCGCCCTGCCGGGCGAGCTGCCGTACGGCCCGGGTGACCTCAGGGGAGGTCGTCCGCCGCAGGCCGACCAGCAGCACGGCGGCGTCGGGATGGGCGGACCGGCCGGTCACGACCGTCACCGGCACCAGGTGCGCCAGCGCGGGGCCGAGGCTCTTGGCGAGCAGCCTGGCCTTTCCCTGTGCGCCGGTGCCGTCCTGGCGTCCCGCTCCCGCGCCTCCCGCTCCCGCGCCTCCTGATCCCGCGCCGTCCTGGCGCGCCGCCCGTGAGCCCTTCTGGCGTCGTGACCGCCCGCCGTCGAGGATGCCCGTCCCCACGCCCTCGACGAGCAGCCGGTGGGGCCCGCCGCCCAGCGACGTGGCGACGGCGGCGGCCATCTCGTCGAGGGCCGCGGAGCTCGGCCTGGCCGGAAGCTCGGCGAGCAGCGGCAGGCCGCACAGCCGTTCGATGTCGGCGCAGGTGCGGATGCGGGTGTCCAGCCGGTCACGGCAGAACGCGGCCCCTGCCCCGGCGAGCACGCCGAGGAACAGGCCGCTGCCGAGGAAGAGCGGCGGGCTCGGGTAGGACGGGCGGGCGGGCGGCCTGGCGGGGCTGATCACCGTGCCCGGCGTCACCGCGACGGTCTTGAGCGCGTCGTAGCGCAGCGTGAGGTCCGCCGCCTGGCGGGCGAGCAGGGCCTGCCGCCTCGACGTCGCCTGCCCCGCCGTGGTCGTGGTGGTCGTGCCCGCCTTTTCGAGGTCGTCCTCGATCTGGTGCAGCCGCGCGGCGATCAGCCTGAGCTGGCCGCCGATCGCGTCCTCGGCAGCGCGGGCGCGGTTGCGCAGATAGGCCTCCGCGTACGCCTGGGCCCCGGCGGCCGCGGCCCGGGGATCGGACGCCGAGTAAGAAATGGAGAGAACGGCGGAATTGGGAGGGACGTCCACGGTCAGCCGCTCCCGCAATTCCTCCGGATCCGGATATTTCAGTATCGCGGCGGCCAGGGTGGAGACGACCGCCGATCGGGCGATCTGTGATTCGGTGTCGAGATTGAGGATTTCGCGCTGCCGGGAGTTCGGCACGTTGAACTGTTCCTGCGCGCCGGTCGCCGTCACCTGCACCTGGGCGGTCGCGGTGTAACGCGGGGGAGTGAGCACGAGCGCCGCCGTCCCGCCGCCCACTCCGGCGAGCAGGCAGATGACGGCGACCAGGCGCCTGCGCCGGAGCACAGAACCGTATTCTGCAAGGTCGCGGCTGTGCGGCGGCAGGCTCATCGAACTCCCCGTGCCCTCGTGTGTCACGCGGCCACGGCCGGCGGTGGGGCCGCCGGTGCCCCTCCGGATGCGGGAGGGAAAGCCGGGCGCGTTCGCGGTCCCGGCGGCGGTCCGGCGGGATCCGGTCTCGAACTATAAGCCGCCGTGGAGTTTCGTCCCCGGCTATTGCCGAATTCGCGTCCGGCAATGGCCGCTCAATTAGCCGATGAAAACGGAAATATCCGTACACGTGAGATGGGGAAACCGGCCCCGAAGTCACAGGGATTGATGGGATGGTGTTTGCCCATCCGTTCAATGCGTGGTCTGCCGAGAAAGGGGGCGCGATGAGACTCATCGCCGGCTTGGCCGTACTGGTGGCGGGAGCGTGCGCGACGGCGTGCACGGGCACCGCCACGAGCGGGCGGGTGCCGGGGGGCGGCGCCGGGACGAGGCCGGTCGCCTGTGCGGTCACGGACAAGCTCATCCCGACGTGCGGGGCGTGGTGGGGGATCGCGCCCGACGTCTTCTCCGGACGCGGCCCGATCCGCGCCGTGGACATGGCCGAACGGCGCATGGGCCGCCGGGCCGACATCGTGCACGTCTACCACCGGGGCGGGGAGCTCTTCCCCACGATGGAGGAGCGGGTGATCGCCAAGGGGCCCCGGCTGCTGCTGGTGAACTGGAAGCCGGCGCTCGACCGCACCTGGGCCGAGGTCGCGCGTGGTGCGGTGGACGGGCGCATCGACCGGCTCGCCGCGCACATCCGGCGCACCTTTCCCGGCCGGTTCTTCCTCACGATCCACCACGAGCCGGAGAACGACGTGCGTGAGGGCCGCGGCTACTCGCCCGCCGACTACGTCGCGATGTACCGCCACGTCGTGATCCGCCTGCGGCAGCAGGGGGTACGCAACGCGGTGACCGTGATGACCTACATGGGCGCGCCCAACTGGGCGGTCAAGCCGTGGTTCGGCCGGCTCTACCCCGGTGACGACGTGGTCGACTGGGTCGCCTTCGACCCGTACGCGGACGACCGGGTGCGCGACTTCGCCACGCTCGTCGACAAGACGCGGCCCGACGCGCCCGGCTGGCCCGGGTTCTACCGGTGGATGCAGGCCAGGTTCCCGGCCAAGCCGATCATGGTGGCCGAGTGGGGCGCCTTCGAGCGGCGCGGGGCGCCCGCGTTCAAGCGCGATTTCTTCGACTCGGTCCGGCGGCAGATCGGGGACTATCCCCAGATCAAGGCGCTGGTCTACTTCGACTCGCCGCTGGCGCCCCGGGGCGACACCAGGTTCGACACCACGCCGGGCGCCACCCGGGCGTTCGCGGAGCTCGGGCGGCTGCCCCGCTTCACGTCCACCCCGGTGCCGGCCTCCTGAGCCGGCCCGCGCGGAACGTCGCCCCGGCCCGCCGCGTACGGGGCCCGGGATCGGCGTCGCCCTCCCGAGCCGTGGACGCGGGCGTCAGCGGACCCAGCCGCCCGAGGTGACCAGGTTCAGCACGGCGCCGACCGCGCGCTCGATCGTCATGTCCGTGGTGTCGAGGACGAGGTCGGCGTCCTCCGGCTCCTCGTACGGGTCGGAGATCCCGGTGAACTCCGGGATCAGCCCGGCCCGCGCCTTGGCGTACAGGCCCTTGCGGTCGCGGCGCTCGCACTCCTCCAGCGGCGTGGCCACGTGGACGAGCAGGAAGTCGCCGCCGACCTCCTCGACCATCGCCCGCACCTCGTTGCGGGTCGCGGCGTACGGCGCGATGGGCGCGCAGATGGCCAGGCCGCCGTGGCGGGCGACCTCGGCGGCCACGAAGCCGATCCTGCGGATGTTGCGGTCGCGGTCCTCGCGCGAGAACGTGAGCCCCGCCGACAGCATCCGCCGCACCACGTCGCCGTCCAGGTAGGTGACCGTGCGGCCGCCGCGTTCGAGCAGCGCGTCGCGCAGGCCCCGGGCGATCGTCGACTTGCCCGAGCCGGACAGGCCGGTGAAGAACACCACGAGCCCCCGCTTGTGCGGCGGCCCCGGAATGCTGATCGGCGCGGGACCGGCGTAGTGCTCGGTGGCGCCGTAGTTGCGGGCCACGTGCTCGCGGAGTTCGAGGTCGATCTCGGTGTCCTCGCGCGGCGCGAGCGGCACCGCGACCACCGTCGCGCCGGGAAGCCGCTCGGCCGCCTTGAGCGCGGCGCGCACCACGGCGGGGCCGCCCTCGCCGAAGACGAGGGGCATGAGGAGCACGGCGGCGTCCAGTTCCTCGGCGGTCGCCGCCACGTCGTCGAGCGTGGCGCCGTCGAGCGGCCCGCGCATCGTCACCGCGAGGACCTCGCCGTCCGGCAGGTCCTTGCGGATCTCCTCCGGCGTACGGCGCAGCCGGGCGAACGGGCCGTACGCGGGGGCGTCGAGCGCCTCGACGGGTCCGGCGGCGTGGTGGCCGTCCCGCTCCACGACGGTCAGCACCGCGACCGCGGCGCCCTCGGGGTCGCGGAGCGTCACCCGGTCGCCGGGCCCGAACTCGTCCGGCAGCGTGATCGTGATCGGGTCGGGCCAGGAGGCACCTCCGGGCAGCCGCCCGCGCTCGACCACGCTCTCCACCTCGGCCGAGGTGAGGAACCCGGTCAACGGCGCGTACGCCCCGGACAGCAGCAGCTCCAGGTCGGCCAGCTCACGTGCGTCGGGCGTCCACTCGGTCATGGCTTCCGTTTCCGCTCGAATCGGTCGGCGCTCGCTTGAGGTCGCGGCTTCGGTGGGTCGGAACGCACCCTACTGGCAACCCCACGCATAGCGTGCCGGTGCCCGGGGCGTCTACAGGCAGACACTAATCCGAGGAGGTGCTCGTGGACGCCGCAGAGGAGCGACGATTCCGCGAATTCGTGTCGGCCCGTGCGCCGGCGTTGATGCGGCTGGCCTATCTGCTGACGGGAGGAGACCAGCACTCCGCGGAAGACCTGGTGCAGACCGCCCTGGCCAAGGTCGTCACGAGGTGGGGGCGGCTCGACGAGCCCGAGGCGTACGTGCGACAGGTCATGTATCGGCAGCAGATCAGCTGGTGGCGCCTGGCCTGGCGGCAGCGGGAGACGAGCGTGGCCGACGTGCCGGAACCCCCGGCAGGCCGCGCGGGCACCCATGAGGCCGAGCTGCGGATGATCCTGCGCCGGGCGCTCGCCCGGCTAACGCCCCGCCAGCGGGCCGTGCTCGTGCTGCGGTATCTCGACGACCTGCCCGAGGACGAGGTGGCCCGGATCCTCGGCTGCTCCGTGGGGACCGTGCGCAGCACCGCGCACCGGTCGCTCGCCCGGCTGCGGACGACCGCGCCGGAACTCGCCGATCTGCGCCTGAGTGAGGTGACGTCATGACCCCCCGGATCCTGAAGGAGACCCTGTCGGAGTGGTCGCGGGAGGTCCACGTGCCCGCCGACCTCGCCGACCGCGCGCTGCGCCGCCGGTCTCGGCTGCGCCTGACGAGGTTCGCGGGTGTGGTCGCGTGCGCGGCCGTCGTGGCGGCCGTGGCGCTGCTGGTGCCGCTGGTCGTGGTCCCCCTCCTCGACAGGGCGCCGGTCTCGCAGGTCGGCGGCCCGCCTGTGGTGGTGCCCGTCCAGCCGTACCGGGAGACGCCCCCCGCGCAGGACGTGCTCGCCGACACGGAGAACTCCCCGCCGAAGAGGATGATCGCGGCGGGCCGGGTGGCGTTGTCCGCCTACTACACCTGGCGGCGGCGTACGGTCGACGGGCGTGAGGCGCTCGACCTGACGTGGTATCTCCTCGACCAGGTGACCGAAAGCTACGAGAAGACGGAGTGGGGCTGGGTCGAGGTCGCCCCCGGCCTGCGCTGGGCGGCGGTCCTGGAGAAGGACCTGCCCGTGCGGAGGATCGGCATCTTCGACATGGAGACCCGGCGGGTGCGGGCGTGGGTGCCGGTGGACCACCCCGTGGGCGGCGTCGCCTGGTCGCCCGACGGCACGCGCCTGGTGGCCACCGCCTATGACGAGTCCCCCGATCTGGACATGAGGTCGGCCGAGGAGCGGCGGTGCCCGGCCCCGGTCGCGGCGACGCCCGGCGATCCCCGGCTGCTGCCGCCGTTCCAGGCGGTCTCCACCAGCCGCACCGGCTTCTACATCGTCGACGTGGCCACCGCTACGGCGGGGGACTTCCACGCCGTCGATCCCTGCCGGACCGACAACAGCAACGTGCGGCGCGACTTCCGCTGGAGCGACGACGGCACGCTGATCCGCGAGGCCAGCAACATCTGGAAGCGGCCCGACGCCTTCTACGACCTCGACGGCAGGCCGCACGACGCGCCCGCCGGCTACGTCGTCACGGAGTCGAAGGCGGGCGTGTCGCCCGACGGCACGCTGCTCGCCGGCCCCGACGGCATGCCCACCGAGATCACCGAGCTCTCGACGGGCAAGGTCGTGGGCCGCCAGGAGGTGCTCCAGCTTCTCGCCTGGGCCGACGACCGCCGCCTGGTCGCCCTGGGCTGCGCGGACACGTGCGGAAGCGAGTTCCACAACGGCCTGGTCCTGGTGGGCGTCGACGGCGGGAGCAGGGTCCAGCTCTCGGTCTACCGGCAGAACGCCCAGGAGCCCGGAACATGGCAGCCGGTCCTGACGCCCAGATAGCGGCCCCGGATAGCGGCCCCGGATAGCGGCCCCGGATAGCGGCCTCGGATAGCGGCTCAGATGAGGCGGGCGAAATGGTTCTGCGGACGGCGGATCACCATGGTGATCTCGTCCTCGGTGCCGTTGAGCCCGCCTCGCGAGAGCGCGGCCACGGTCCGGCAGACCACGGAGACCAGACCGCCGTGCGGGCCCCGCCGGGCCGGGCCGCTCACCGCCGAGTAGTCCTCCGCGATCATGAGCCCGCGCATCAGGCAGTACGCCTGGATGCCCTCGCGGGAGGCCAGCGGCTCGTAGACCGCGGGAAGCGGCCCCACCGACCCGGCCGGGGCGAGCGTGCGCCACAGCGCCCGGCGCACCCAGCGGGGGGTCACCCGGTCGCAGAAGCCGTACGCCGACTTGCGGTCGCGCATCTTCAGCAGCAGCAGCCCGCCGGGGCGCAGCCCGGCGACGAGCCGGTCGAGCACGAGCTCGGCGTGGCGGATGCGTTCGAGGAGGAACGACACGTAGACGACGTCGAAGGAGCGCGGCGGGATCGGCACGAGCCGCAGGTCGCCCAGGTAGGACGCCTCCAGGTCGTCGCGGTTGGCGGTGTGGGTCCGCAGCGGCGGCAGATCCTCGTCCACCCCCGTCATCCTCGGCTCGTAGCGCCCCACGTCGAGGACGCCGCCCCGGCCGCATCCGGCGATGAGGATGTCGAGACGCCGACCGAGCTGGTCGGTCCACTGCTCGCGGATCCGCTGGCTGAACACGTCGTCCTGGTCAGCGGACGACAACCGAACCTCTGTCATACGACCGAGCGTAATCATTTGACGACGCCGAGTTGCGCATTTGCCGTTCCCCATCATGTCCCCGCCGAGGAGCGAACGGAGTGAGACGCATGGATATGCGAGGGGCGCGGCCATGTCTGGAGTGAGGAGCGCGCGGAGCGAGCGACGAGCGAGCACGCACTGAAGGAAGTGTCCATTGCGCGCCTCCGGCACGACCGCGGACTGTAGGCGCCTGAGCGGCCGAGCGGAGCGAGGCCATAAGACAGGGCGTAGCCTTGGTAGCCGCGGCCCGGTTGGGAGCGTCTCGCGGATCTCCTCTGTCAGGGGGATCGGCCGGACGAACGGGGTCGCGTCCGCACGCCGGCTGTCTTTGTCACGGGGCTTTTGAAGGCATCGATGTCTCTTTCCGGACTGCTCGACCTCGTATCCGCCGAACCCAAACTGGCCGCCGCGCTCGACGCCGCCGGTCAGACCGCCGAGCCGGGCGCCGAACTGGTGGCGCCTCCCGCGCTGCGGCCGTTCGCCGTGGCCGCGTTGTCCCGCGTACGGCCGGTGCTCGCCGTCACGGCGACCGCGCGTGAGGCGGAGGATCTCGCCGCCGCGCTCACGAGCCTGGTCGACGAGAGCTCCGTGGCCGTCTTCCCCGCCTGGGAGACGCTGCCGCACGAGCGCCTGTCGCCGCGCAGCGACACGGTCGGCCAGCGCCTGGCCGTGCTGCGGCGGCTGGCGCACCCGATCGAGGGCGACCCCGCGGCCGGGCCGCTGCGGATCGTGGTGGCCCCGGTCCGCTCGCTGCTCCAGCCCATCGTGGCCGGGCTCGGCGACCTGGCGCCCGTACGGCTGCGCGCGGGCGACGACGCCGACCTGGACGACGTGGTGGCCCGGCTCGTCGAGAACGGCTACCACCGCGTGGACATGGTGGAGAAGCGCGGCGAGGTGGCCGTGCGCGGCGGCCTGCTCGACGTGTTCCCGCCCACCGAGGAGCACCCGCTGCGGCTGGAGTTCTGGGGCGACACGATCGAGGAGATCCGCTGGTTCAAGGTGGCCGACCAGCGTTCGCTCGAAGTCGCCCAGGACGGGCTGTTCGCCGCGCCCTGCCGTGAGCTGCTGCTCACCGACGACGTACGGCGGCGCGCCCGTGAGCTGGGGGAGGAGCACCCGGCGCTGAAGGACGTGCTCGACCAGCTCGCCGAGGGCGTGCCGGTGGAGGGCATGGAGGCGTTCGCGCCCGTGCTCGCCGGGGAGATGGACCTGCTGCTCGACCACCTGCCGATCAGGTCGGCGGTGTTCGTCTGCGACCCCGAGCGCATCCGCGGCCGGGCGGTCGAGCTGGTCCATACGAGCCAGGAGTTCATGGAGGCGTCGTGGATCGCCGCGGCCGCGGGCGGCGAGGCCCCGATCGACCTGGAGGCTGCCGCCTTCCGCACGCTTGAGGAGGTGCGCGACCACGCCGGCGAGCTGGGCCAGCCGTGGTGGAGCATCGCGCCGTTCGGCGAGGGCGTGGAGCTGGACGCGCAGGACGTCGAGGCCTACCGGGGCGACACCCAGCGGGCGCTCGCCGACATCAAGGGCTGGATGGGCGCGGGCAAGGCCGTCGTGCTGCTGAGCGAGGGCCACGGCCCGGCCGAGCGCATGGTCGAGCTGCTCAAGGGCGTGGACGTGGCGGCGCGGCTGGTGCCGTCCCTCGACGGTCCGCCGCCGAAGGACGTCGTGCAGGTCACGACGGGCCGGATCGACCACGGCTTCGTCACGCCGGACGTCGCCGTCGTGACCCATCTCGATCTCGTCGGACAGAAGGCGTCCACCAAGGACATGCGGCGGCTGCCGTCGCGCCGCCGCAACATGGTCGATCCTCTGCAGCTCAAGGTCGGCGACCACGTGGTGCACGAGCAGCACGGCGTGGGCCGCTACATCGAGATGGTGCAGCGCACGATCCAGGGCGCGACCCGCGAATACCTCGTGATCGAGTACGCCAGGGGCGACCGGCTCTATGTGCCGACCGACCAGCTCGACGAGGTCACGCGCTATGTCGGCGGGGAGGCGCCCACGCTCAACCGCATGGGCGGGGCCGACTGGGCCAAGGCCAAGACCCGGGCGAAGAAGGCGGTCAGGGAGATCGCGGGCGAGCTGATCCGGCTCTACTCGGCCCGGATGGCCTCGCCCGGTCACGCGTTCGCGCCCGACAGCCCGTGGCAGCGCGAGATGGAGGACGCCTTCCCGTACGCCGAGACGGGCGACCAGCTCGAAGCGATCGACGAGGTCAAGCGCGACATGGAGCGGCCGGTGCCGATGGACCGCCTGATCTGCGGCGACGTCGGCTACGGCAAGACCGAGATCGCGGTGCGGGCGGCGTTCAAGGCGGTGCAGGACGGCAAGCAGGTCGCCGTCCTCGTGCCGACGACGCTGCTCGTGCAGCAGCACCTGTCGACGTTCGGCGAGCGGTTCGCCAGCTTCCCGGTCACGGTGAAGCCGATCTCCCGCTTCCAGACCGACTCCGAGGTGCGGGAGACCCTCGACGGGCTGCGTACGGGCGGGGTCGACGTGGTGATCGGCACGCACCGGCTGCTGTCGCCCGAAGTGAAGTTCAAGGACCTCGGCCTGATCATCGTGGACGAGGAGCAGCGGTTCGGCGTCGAGCACAAGGAGGCCATGAAGCACCTGCGCACGCAGGTGGACGTGCTGGCCATGTCGGCGACGCCGATCCCGAGGACGCTGGAGATGGGCCTCACCGGCATCCGCGAGATGTCGACCATCCTCACCCCGCCGGAGGAGCGGCACCCGATCCTCACGTTCGTCGGGCCGTACGACGAGAAGCAGATCGCGGCGGCGATCCGGCGCGAGCTGATGCGCGACGGCCAGGTGTTCTTCGTGCACAACCGGGTCCGCACGATCGACAAGGTGGCCGCGCGGCTGCACGAGCTGGTGCCGGAGGCGCGGATCGCGGTCGCCCACGGGCAGATGAACGAGAGCCAGCTCGAAAAGATCATGGTGGACTTCTGGGAGCGCAACTTCGACGTGCTCGTCTCCACCACGATCGTCGAGTCGGGCCTCGACGTGCCCAACGCCAACACGCTCATCGTGGACCGCGCGGACAACTACGGCCTGTCGCAGCTCCACCAGTTGCGCGGCCGGGTCGGCCGGGGCCGCGAGCGCGGCTACGCGTACTTCCTCTATCCGCCCGAGGCGCCGCTGACCGAGACCGCGCACGAGCGGCTCGCCACGATCGCCCAGCACACCGAGATGGGCGCCGGCATGTACGTCGCCATGAAGGACCTGGAGATCCGCGGCGCCGGCAACATCCTCGGGGCCGAGCAGTCGGGCCACATCGCCGGCGTCGGCTTCGACCTGTACGTCCGCATGATGGCCGAGGCCGTCCAGGAGCAGAAGTCCAAGCTCGCGGGCGAGACCAAGGTGGAGGAGCGGCCCGAGGTCAAGGTCGAGCTGCCGATCAACGCCCACGTGCCGCACGACTACGTCACCTCCGAGCGGCTGCGCCTGGAGGCGTACAAGCGGATCGCGGCCATCGGCTCGGAGGACGACATCGCGGCCGTCCGCGACGAGCTCACCGACCGGTACGGCAGGCCGCCCCAGGAGGTGGACAACCTGCTGGAGGTGGCGCGCTTCCGGATCAAGGCCCGCAAGGCGGGGCTGACCGACGTGACGCTGCAGGGCCAGCAGATCAGGTTCGCGCCGGTCGAGCTGAAAGATTCACAGCAGGTGCGGCTGCAGCGGCTCTATCCCCGCTCGATCTGGAAGCAGGCCACGGGCATCCTGCTGGTGCCGGTGCCCAAGACCAAGCCGATCGGCGGTCAGCCACTCCGCGACCTCGACCTGCTGAAATGGTGTGGGGACCTGGTCGAGGCCCTGTTCCTGGAGCCTGTGCGGGTACAGTGACCCGCGAAAATGTCAACAAATGCGTGGCCGGTGTCGTTCGGGAGGATCGTCCGTGAAGTCGTATCGAGTGCGCGTCGCCGTGGCGCTGGCGGCGACCGGGATCGCCGTGACCGCGTGCGGCGGCCCCGTGCAGGCGGGTTCCGCGGCCATCGTGGGCTCGGAGCGCATCACCTCCAGTGACCTGAACGACGAGGTCCGCGAGCTGCGCGCCGACCTGGCCGCGAACAAGATCTCCGAGGACCAGCTCCAGCTGACCTTCTCGCTGCCGCAGACGGTGCTGCTCAACATGACCACGAGCAGGCAGTTCCAGGAGCTCGGCCGGCGCAAGGGCATCACGGTCACCGACCGCGAGGTCGACGACATCGCCATCGCGCAGGGCGGCTGGGACCAGTTCAACAAGGTGCTGCTGGCCAACGGCATCCCGCTCGACGAGGGCCGTGCCTTCATCCGGGCCGTCATCGTCCGCAACAAGCTGGCGCAGCAGTCCGGCGCCGGGCAGGACCAGGCGGCACAGCAGGCGGCCCTCCAGAAGATCATCCAGGAGGCGGACTCGACCGTGCCGGTGAAGTACAGCCCGCGCTACGGCAAGTTCGACCCCCAGCAGGGCTTCGTCGCCGACGACCGCTTCGGTTCGCCGGCCGCGGCTGCGGCCGGTGGCGCCGCCGCGGGCGCGGCCGACGCCGGCCAGGCCGGCTGACCGCACGCCCGAGCTGCCTCGTGCGCCCGGGTGGTGTGGCCACGCTGGTCCCGCGTGCCCGGGTGGTGCGGTGACGCCGGTTTCGCGCGTCCGCGTGGTGTGGCCACGCTGGTCCCGCGTGCCCGGGTGGTGCGGTGACGCCGGTTTCGCGCGTCCGCGTGGTGTGGCCACGCCGGTCTCGTGCGCCCGGGTGGTGTGGCCACGCCGGTCTCGTGCGCCCGGGTGGTGCGGCGACGCCGGGCGGGAGGGCTCGTCGGGCTTCACTAGGCTGAGTCCATGGCGTTGATCGTGGTGACCACCTCGCCCCGGGTCGCTCCCGGCCTGCTCGCGCCCGCGGCGTGGCGCGCCCTCAACCGGGGGCGGGTGCTCACCGGCACCCCGGACCACCCCTATCTGCCCTATCTCGACGAGGCCGGCGTCCAGGTCGAGGTGGTGACCCCCGACCCCGGCGCCATCGCCCGCGAGAGCCGTACGGGGACGGTGGTGTGGCTGGCCGCGCAGGACGGCGACGAGGACTTCATGCGCGCGGTCGGCCACGCCGCGATCTCCCTCGACGAGCCGCCGGAGATCGAGGTCGTCCCCGGCTCCTACGACCTGCCCGGCGCACGGCTGCTCGACCTCGTGCAGGTCATGGACCGGCTGCGCCGCGAGTGCCCGTGGGACCGCAAGCAGACCCACGAGTCGCTCGTGCCCTACCTGGTCGAAGAGGCCTACGAGGTGCTGGAGACCATCCACGAGGGCGACTTCGGCCCGCCGCTGCGCGAGGAGCTCGGCGACCTGCTGCTCCAGGTGATGTTCCACGCCCGGCTCGCCCAGGAGCGGATGGGGCCGGACGGGGACGGCTTCGACATCGACGACGTGGCGGACGGGATCGTGGAGAAGCTGGTGCGCCGCCACCCGCACGTCTTCGCGGACGTCCAGGTCTCCGGTGCCGGTGAGGTCAGCGACAACTGGGAGACCATCAAGGCCGCCGAGCGGGCCGCCAAGGGGGAGACCGGCTCGGTGCTCAGCGGCGTGCCGATGGGCCAGCCGGCCATCTCCCTGGCCGCCCAGCTCCTGCGCCGGGCTGGCGGGGTCGGGGCGCCCGGCTCCCTCGCCGGCGACCTCACGCCGTCCGCGGGCGCCCGCCTGTTCGCGCTCGTACGGGAGATCCAGGACGCGGGGCTCGATCCCGAGGCCGAGCTCAGGGCGGCGGCCAGGGAATACCGGCGGCGCGTGGAGGAGTGGGAGAGCACCCGCTCGGACACGCCGTGAACGGGACACCCTGCGCAGTACCGAGTAGTAAGGACCGATAGGCTCGGGTGGCAAACCGCCCGCCATTTTGCTAGGAGCGTTCGTGGCTGCCATCGAGGCCATCACCGCCCGCGAGATCCTCGACTCCCGTGGGAACCCCACGGTCGAGGTCGAGGTACTGCTGGACGACTACAGCACCGGCCGTGCCGCCGTTCCGAGTGGCGCCTCCACCGGTCAGTTCGAGGCCGTCGAGCTGCGCGACGGCGACAAGAAGCGTTATCTCGGCAAGGGTGTCGAGAAGGCCGTCCTCGGCGTGACCGACGAGATCGCCGACGAGCTCATCGGCTTCGACGCCGAGGAGCAGCGTCTCATCGACCAGACGATGATCGACCTGGACGGCACGCCCAACAAGGCCCGTCTCGGGGCCAACGCGATCCTCGGCATCTCGCTGGCCGTCGCCAAGGCCGCCGCCGACAGCGCCGACCTGCCCCTGTTCCGCTACGTCGGCGGGCCGAACGCGCCCATCCTGCCCGTGCCGATGATGAACATCCTGAACGGCGGCGCGCACGCCGACACCAACGTGGACATCCAGGAGTTCATGATCGCGCCGATCGGCGCCGAGACGTTCTCCGAGGCCGTGCGCATGGGCGCGGAGACCTACCACACGCTCAAGAGCGTGCTGAAGGAGAAGGGCTACGCCACCGGCCTGGGCGACGAGGGCGGCTTCGCGCCCAACCTGCCGTCCAACCGCGACGCGCTCGACCTGATCCTGGTCGCCATCGAGAGGGCCGGTTACACGCCGGGCCAGGACATCGCGCTCGCGCTCGACGTCGCGGCCAGCGAGTTCCACAACGACGGCGTCTACACGATCGACGGCAAGGGCGTGTCGTCCGCCGAGCTGATCTCCTTCTACGAGGACCTGGTCCGCTCCTACCCGCTGGTCTCCATCGAGGACCCGCTGAACGAGGAGGACTGGGAGGGCTGGAAGGCCATCACCGCCTCCCTCGGGACCAAGGTCCAGCTCGTGGGCGACGACCTGTTCGTCACCAACCCCGAGCGGCTCGGCCGCGGCATCGCCGAGGGCGCGGCCAACGCGCTGCTGGTGAAGGTCAACCAGATCGGCACGCTGTCGGAGACCCTCGACGCGGTCGACCTGGCCCACCGCAGCGGCTACCGCAGCATGATGAGCCACCGCTCCGGCGAGACCGAGGACACCACGATCGCCGATCTCGCCGTGGCCACCAACTGCGGCCAGATCAAGACCGGCGCCCCGGCCCGCTCGGACCGCGTGGCCAAGTACAACCAGCTCCTGCGCATCGAGGAGCTGCTGGACGACGCGGCGCGCTACGCCGGTCGCGCCGCCTTCCCGCGCTTCCAGGGCTAGCCTGCGGCGGGCCCTGCGGCAAACCTTGCGGCAGACCTTGCGGCAGACTCTGCGGCAGACGGGGATTCCGGCCGGACACGTTCCGGACGCCCGATGGGGCGATGGGCGCGGCGACGCCGTGCCCAACCGGGCGTGTACGGCCGGGACGGGCGGTTAGTGTGGCCGTTGTCACCGGGCCCACGCGCTGACCGACCGGGAGGGGTGGTTTCGTGGCGGCGAAGCGGCCGCAGCTCACCGGGCGCGCGGCGATCCTCGCGGTCGTCGTGTGCGCCATCGCCATGAGCCTCGCCTACCCCGCGCGGGAGTACGTCGCCCAGCGCCGGCAGATCGCCCAGCTGGAGGCGCAGCAGGCGAACGCGCTGCGCAAGCTCCAGAACCTGGAGCAGCGGCGCAGGCGGCTGGAGGATCCGGACTACATCAAGCGCCTGGCCAAGGAACGGCTGTTCTACTGCGAGCCGGGCGCCGACTGCTACCAGGTGATCGACGAGGACACGGCGGGCACCGCCGCCGCCAAGGCGGGGACCAAGCAGCCGGAGCGTCCCGCCTGGTACGTCACTCTCTGGCGGTCGTTCGAGGCGGCCGACAAGGGGCGGCCCGCCGCACCCGCGGCGGGGCGCAGTCCCGCACCCACGGGGTCCCCGTCGGCGTCGGCGTCCGCGCCGCCGGCGGTGGGATGAGCGCCGGGGATGAGGGCCTGGGATGAGGGCCTGGGATGAGGACCCCGGGATGAGGATCACGGACGCCGCCGGGAACGGCGGGGCGCACAGTGTCAACGGCGCAGGGCGCGCAGTGTCAACGGCGCAGGGCGCGCAGTGTCAACAGCGCAGGGCGCACGGCGTTAAGGGCGCACAGCGTTGAGGGTGCAGGGCGCACAGAGTGAAGGGCGAGGAGATCGACGTGGCGGACGACCAGGCGGACCACGCGGGCCACACGGGCCGTGTGGACCCCGCTGACCTGGCGGCGGCGCGGGCGCAGCTCGGGCGGCAGCCGCGCGGGGTGCGGGCCGTCGCTCACCGGTGTCCCTGCGGCCTGCCCGACGTGCTGGAGACCGCGCCCCGGCTGCCCGACGGGGCGCCGTTCCCCACGCTGTTCTACCTGACCTGCCCGAAGGCCGCCTCGGCGATCGGCACGCTGGAGTCGTCCGGTCTGATGAAGAGCATGCAGGCCCGGCTCGCGGAGGACCCCGAGCTGGCCGAGGCCTACCGGGCGGCCCACGAGGACTACGTCGCCCGCCGCGACCAGGCGGCCAAGGAAGAGGGCCTGGAGCCGCTGCCGCGCGACATGCAGAGCGCCGGCGGCATGCCGGGCCGGGTCAAGTGCCTGCACGCGCTGGTGGCCCACGAGCTGGCCGCGCCGGGGGTCAACCCGTTCGGCCGGGAGGCGCTCGACGCGCTGCCCGACTGGTGGGCCGGCGGCCCCTGCGTGGTCGTTGAGAGCCCCGCAGAGCGGCCCCAGGCTACGCGGAGCACCGAGACGGACTGAGGGAACGAGCGTGAAGACGAAGCGGGTCGCGGCCATCGACTGCGGGACCAACTCGGTCCGCCTTCTCATTGCCGATATCTCCGGCGACGTCCTCACCGACGTCGAACGGCGGATGGAGATCGTCCGGCTCGGCCAGGACGTCGACCGTACGGGACGGCTCGCGCCGGAGGCCCTGGAGCGGACCTTCACGGCCATGCGCGGCTACGCCAAGCTGATCAGGGAGCACTCCCCGGACGGCCCCGTGCCGGTCCGCGTGGTCGCCACCTCGGCGACCCGTGACGCCGCCAACCGGGCCGACTTCGTCGCCGGGGTGCGCGACATCTTCGGCGTGGAGCCCGAGGTGGTGACCGGCGACGAGGAGGCGCGGCTGTCGTTCACCGGCGCGACCCGGGGCCTCGCCGGATCGGACGCCGAGACGCCCTACCTCGTGGTGGACATCGGGGGTGGTTCGACCGAGTTCGTCGTCGGCTCCCGGTCCGTCGAGGGCGCGCTGTCGGTGGACATCGGCTGTGTGCGGCTCACCGAGCGCCACCTGCGCGACGATCCGCCGAGCGCCGAGACGGTGGAGGCGGCCGTCGCCGACATCGAGGCGGCCATGGACCGGGTCGAGGAGCGCGTCCCCGTGCGTACGGCGCGGACGCTGGTCGGCCTGGCGGGCTCGGTCACCACGGTCGCCGGGATCGCGCTCGGCCTGCCCGCCTACGACCCCGCGCGCATCCACCACTCGCGCATCCCGGCCGAACGGGTCCACGAGGTGTCCGCGCGGCTGCTGCGCATGACCCACGACGAGCGGGCCGCCATCCCGGTCATGCACCCGGGCCGGGTGGACGTCATCGGCGCGGGCGCGCTCATCCTCGACCGCATAGTCCGCCGTTACGGCTTCCCCGAGGTCGTCGTCAGCGAGCACGACATCCTCGACGGCATCGCCTGGTCCCTCGCCTGACGAAGGCCTGAGAAAGGCCTGACGAAGGCTCGACGAAGGCTCAAGGAGCGGCGGGCTCGTTCTCGTACGCGCCGAGGATCGAGTCGAGCAGGCCCGGGAACCGGCCGTCGAGATCGGCCAGGCGCAGCGCGGTCCACCGGCGGTTGCCGTCCTCCCGCTGATGGATGACACCTGCCTCCCTGAGCACCCGGAAGTGGTGCGTGAGCGTCGACGGCGCCACATCCACCGGAAACGTGCCGCAGGGCCGTTCCGGCTCCGCGCGCAGCGTCCGCACGATCGTCATGCGTGTGGGATCCGCCAGCGCGTGCAGGACGTCGAGCAGGTCGATCTCGGCGGCGTCCGGATGCGTCAGTGCCGACCTGCGGCGTTGGGATCGGGGCATCTCCCCACCTTTCTCTTTCGACAACCATCGTACAACTGTGGTACGACTTTCGTAGTACGACGAACGTCGAAAAAGGAGTGGGTCATGCGGGCACTGGTGATGACGGGGCCGTCGCACGGGTCGGATCTGACCGAGATCGCGGACATGCCGGTGCCGGAGCCCGGCGCGGACGAGGTGTCCATCGACGTCTCCTTCGCGGGCGTCAACTTCATCGACGTGATGGCGCGCAGGGGAGACCCGGGCTACGTCACGGCCTGGCCGTACGTGCCGGGCAAGGAGGTGGCGGGCACCGTGCGCCGGGTGGGCCCAGGCGTCTCCGGTCTCGTGCCGGGGCAGCGGGTGGCCGCCTTCACCCCGTCCGGCGGTCTTGCCGAGGTGGCCGTGGCGTCCGCCGCTCTCACCGTGCCGCTGCCGGACGGCGTGCCCTCCCCCCTCGCCGCGGCCGCCCCGCTGATGCTGACGAGCGCGTTGCTGCTGCTCACCGACGCGGCCAGGTTCGGCGCGGGAGAGAGTGTGCTCGTGCACTCCGCGAGCGGCGGCGTCGGGTCGGCCGTGGCCCGTCTGGTGCCCGCGCTCGGCGGAGGACGGCTCATCGGCACCGTGGGCCGGGCGGACAAGACCGAGGCGGCCCGGTCGGCCGGCTACGACACGGTGGTCGTCCGCGACGAGGGGGCGGGCGCCGCCATCCGGGCCGCCGCGCCCGAGGGCGTGGACGTCGTCCTCGACCCGCTCGGCGTCGAGCTGCTCGAACTCGACCTGGAGGTCACCGGGCCCGGCGGCAGGATCGTGCTGTTCGGCAACGCAGGAGGCGGTGAGGTGTCCCCGTTGCCGCCCCACCCTCGCCTGATGCGCGGCAACGTGGGGATCGTCGGCTTCAGCGCCAGCGCCCTCACCGTGAACGCGCCGCACCGGATCGCGCGGGGCCTGCGCCGCGTGCTGGACCTGGTCGCGGAGGGCCGGCTGGACGTGCCGGTGACCGTGATCGACTCTCTCGGCGAGGTGCCCGGCGTCCACCAACTGCTCGCCGACGGCCGGGGCAGCGGCAAGTACGTCGTCCGGATCGCGTGAGGGTCGCACAGAAGATCTTGCCACTATTGCGCATTGCGGAGTACCGTGCTTTGCGTGGACAGTAGCCAGCTCCTCAAAGGGGTTCTCGACCTGGCGGTCCTGGCGGTGCTCGCCGAGCGCGACAGTTACGGATACGACGTCGTACGCCGTCTGCGCGAGGCGGGGCTGGAGGACGTCGGCGACGCCTCGGTGTACGGGACGCTGCGGCGGCTCTTCAAGGCCGGAGCGCTCACCTCCTATGTGGTCGCCTCCGACGAGGGGCCGCACCGCAAGTACTACGGCCTGAACGACGTGGGCCGCTCACTCCTCCAGACCTCGGCGAAGACCTGGACGTCGTTCGCCGCCACCATGAACGACCTGCTCAAGGAGGTCGATCCGGGATGACTCCCCCAACGACGCCCCCGATGACGCCCCAGGACTACGCCGCCGCCGTACGCGCGGCGCTCGCCGATCTCCCCGCCGGGGACAGGGACGCGCTGCTGGAGGACCTGGACGAGCATCTCGCCGAGGTCGCCGCCGAGCCGGGCATGTCGCTGGAGGAGCGCCTCGGCAGCCCCGAGGCGTACGCGGCCGAGCTGCGGGCCGCCTATGGCGGGCGGCCGTCGGACGGCGGCTCCTCGCTGGGCGGGCGGCTGCGCGAGCGCGTGAGCGGTGCGGTCCGGCGCGTCCACACGCGGCTGCTCGTGCTCCCGCCCTACCGGCAGGCCGCCGCCTTCGCCCCGGAGCTGCGCCCCGCCTGGTGGGTGCTGCGGGGCTACGCCATCGCGCTCGCCGTGCTCGCGCCGATCAGCGCCCCCGGGCTGATCCCCGGCGACATCCCCGCCTGGGTGTTCACGCTCGCGGTCGTCTGGGGATCGGTGTGGCTGGGCCGGCGGGGCCGCGCGCGAGCATCGCGCTGGGGCCGCGTGCTGCTGCTCGGAGCCAACCTGGTGGCCGCGGTGCTCGTGATCACGGCGATGGCCGACGTGCCGGGCACGCCGTCGCGCGACGTGGCCTTCGACTACGGCCCCCGGCCGGAGGGCCTGGGCGTGCGGGTGGAGAACGTGTCCTCCTTCGGCGGGGAGGTCACCAACATCTTCCCGTACGCGGCGGACGGGACGCCGCTGCACGACGTCCGGCTCTACGACCAGGACGGCGACCCGATCATGCTGGATCCGGGCTTCGACCAGGAGATCGTCATCCCCTGCGACGGGGAGCCGCCCATCCGCAACGCCTACCCGCTGCCGCTGCGGCCCTCGGACGACCGTCCCGGACGGGCCGCCCGTGGACCGGCCGCCCGTGGGCTGGAGCCCACGTGCACGCCCACCACCCCGGCGCCCACGGACACCGCGACGCCTTCCGCGTCGCCGTCGCCATCTTCCGCGCCGTCGGCCACGCCGTCCCGCCGATAGTCCCGGCTCCGCCCCGTCCAGTCTCAGCCGTCCCGGCTCCGGCCGTAAGGTCCGAGCCGTAAGGTCCGAGCCGTACGGCCGGAGCCGGGCGGGGCGTCAGCCGTGCAGGCGGACGGGCAGCGAGAACAGTCCGCGCATGATGGCGCTGGGCCACCAGCGCAGCTCGGCGGGGTCGGCGGCGAGGGCCAGATCGGGGAAGCGTTCGAGCACCCGGCCGATCGCGGCCTCCCCCTCCACCTTGGCCAGGGCCGCGCCGACGCAATAGTGGGGCCCCCGGCCGAAGGCGAGGTGCGGTTCGCCGACCCGGCCGGGGGAGAACGCGTCCGGGTCGGCGAACGCCGCCGGGTCCCGGTTGGCCGCGAGCAGCGAGACGAGGATGGGCTCGCCGGGCAGCATCTCCTGGCCGCCGATCACCACGGGCTCGGTGGGAAAGCGCCAGGTGGCGTTCCGTACGGGACCGTCGTAACGCAGCATCTCGTCGATGAAGTCCGGCAGCCGGGAGAGATCGGCGCGCAGGACCGCCGCCTGGGCGGGGTGCCGCAGCAGCGCGAGCAGGCCGTTGCCGATCAGCGCCACGGTCGTCTCGTGGCCCGCGATCAGCAGCAGGAACGCGGTGGAGGTCAGCTCGTCCTTGTCGATCTCGCCCTGGTTGGACCGGCGTACGAGATCGGTGAGCAGGTCGTCGCCCGGCCGGGAGCGCTTGAACTCGACCAGGTCGCCCAGGAAGATCTCCAGGGCGTCGGTGGCGCGGGCGATCTCCTCCACCTCGGACGCCGCCGCCGAGTCGATGACAGAGGCGTGCCGGTGGAAGGTGGCCCGGTCCTCCTCGGGCACGCCGAGCAGGTCGCAGATGATCGTGATCGGCAGGGGATAGGCGAGACCGGAGATCAGGTCCGTCTCCGGGCCGTCGAGGCGGTCGAGCAGCGCGTCGGTCACCTCCAGCGCCCGCGTCCGCAGCCCCGCCATCCGCCCGGGGGTGAAGGCCCCGCTCACCAGCCGCCGCAGCCGCGCGTGGTCGGCGCCGTCGGCGTTGATCATGTGGCGGGCGAGCCCGGGCCGGTGGTCCAGAGGCAGGCCGAGAGGGGCGGCCCGCCATTCGGGCGAGCCGGCCGCCGGGTCCTTGGCGAGGGCGGGATGGGTCAGCGCGGTCACGGCGTCCTCGTACCGCGTGACCAGCCATGCCTCGCAGCCGGGCAGCGGCACGCGGGTCACCGGCGCGTTCCGGCGCAGCCAGTCGTAGGCGGGGTAGGGATCGGCGTCGAACGCCGGGCCGAACAGCGGGGGGCATGAGTCGATGGACACGGGCCCTACGTACCCATCTCCGGCACGACGGAAAAGATCGGAATCTTTCCCGGCATGACCGCTTCGTGACACGCGCCGGTGCCGCGAAGCCCGCTTCCCGGCGGACGCACATTTTCTGACCTGGCACGATCGGTGTCATGAGCTTCGTTCCTCCCGGTTCCGGCCGGCCGGGTGACCCCGCGTCCCCGGACACCCCCGTCGCCCACGACGCCCACGAGGTCGCCAAACTGGCCGCGGAGAGCCGTACGCTGGCCGAACTGACCGCCAGGCAGTCGGTGTGCCGCGCCTGCCCGCGCCTCGTCAAGTGGCGGGAGGAGGTCGCCGACGTCAAACGGCGGGCGTTCGCCGATGAGACCTACTGGGGACGCCCGATCGCGGGCTGGGGCGACGAGGCGCCGCACACGCTCATCGTCGGGCTCGCGCCCGCCGCGCACGGCGGCAACCGGACCGGCCGGATCTTCACCGGCGACCGCAGCGGCGACTGGCTGTTCGCGTCGCTGTACCGCACCGGGTTCGCCGTGCAGGAGACCAGCGTCCACGCGGGCGACGGGCAGCGGCTGATCGGCGCCCGGATGATGGCGGCGGTCCGGTGCGCCCCGCCCGCCAACAAGCCCACCCCGGAGGAGCGCGACACCTGCCTCCCCTGGCTCGCCAGGGAGCTCGCGCTCGTGGCGGGCACGACCCGGGTGATCGTGGCACTCGGCGGTTTCGCCTGGCAGGCGGTGTGGCCCGCGCTGCGCGAGGCCGGGTTCACGCTGCCGCGCCGCAGGCCGCCGTTCGGCCACGCGGTGGAGGTGCCGCTCTCCTACGGCGAGGCGCCGGTCACGCTCATCGGCTGCTACCACCCGAGCCAGCAGAACACCTTCACCGGCCGGGTCACCGCGGACATGCTCGACGCGGTCTTCGCCCGCGCCGCCGCACTGGGCAAGGCGACCTTGTGAACCATTTCACGAGTGTGAAGTCGATCACTTCGGGAAGATTGCAGGAATTTTTCCAAGAAATGACGTCAAGAGATGACGGAGTGGGGAAAATCACTGGACCTTCGGCCCTGGCGGAATGGTGCGGTTGCCAACCCGTGACGTAAGCTTGTGAATGCTTTCACAAGGAGGGCATCGTGGCAGACCGCAACTGGAAGCACGTCGTCATCGTCGGCGGTGGATACGTGGGCCTCTACACGGCTCTGCGGCTCCAGCGCACGCTCCGCCGTGAGCTGCGCAACGGCAGCGTGCGGATCACGCTGATCGACCCGCAGTCGTACATGACCTACCAGCCGTTCCTCCCCGAGGCGGCGGCCGGCAACATCTCGCCGCGCCACGTCGTGGCCCCGCTGCGCCGGGTGCTGCCCAAGGTGCGCATCCTCAACGGCAAGGTCTCCAAGGTGCACCACGAGGCGCGCACGCTGACCTTCGAGCCCGCCGCGGGCCAGTCCCGTGAGATCGAGTACGACGTCGTCGTCATGGCGGCCGGCTCGATCTCGCGTACGCTGCCGATCCCCGGCCTGGAGGACGCGGCCATCGGCTTCAAGACCGTCGGCGAGGCCATCGCGCTGCGCAACCGGGTGCTGGCCCTCCTCGACCGCGCCGAGTCGAGCGACGATGAGGACGTGCGCCGCCGCGCGCTGACCTTCGTCGTGGTCGGCGGCGGCTTCGCGGGCATCGAGGCCCTCGCCGAGCTCGAAGACATGACCGACGACGCGGTCAACTACTACCCGAGCATCGACAAGAAGGACCTGCGCTGGGTCCTGATCGAGGCGTCCGACCGCATCCTGCCGGAGGTCGGCCCCGAGATGGGCGAGTGGACCGCCGAGCAGCTGCGCGAGCGCGGCATCGAGCTCAAGATGAAGACGTTCCTCCAGTCGTGCGAGGGCGGTCTGGTCAAGACCTCCGACGGCGACGAGTTCGAGTCGGCCACGATCGTGTGGACCGCCGGCGTGAAGCCGAGCCCGATCGTCAACTCCACCGACCTGCCGCTCGACGAGCGCGGCCGGATCAAGACCACCACGCGCCTGACCGTCGCGGGCGTCAAGGGCGCCTTCGCCGCCGGTGACATCGCAGGCGTGCCCGACGTGACCAACCCCGGACAGTACTGCGCGCCCAACGCCCAGCACGCCGTACGGCAGGCGAAGGTCCTCGGCGACAACATCACGGCCTACCTGCGCGGGCAGAAGCTGGCGGACTACCGGCACAAGTACGCCGGGTCGGTCGCCGGGCTCGGCCTCTACCGGGGCGTCGCGAACGTCTACGGCGTGAAGCTGCGCGGCTTCCCCGCCTGGTTCATGCACCGCACCTACCACCTGTCGCGGGTCCCCACGGTCAACCGGAAGGTCCGCGTGGTGATGGACTGGACGCTCTCGCTGTTCTTCAAGCGGGAGACGATCTCCCTCGGCGAGATCGAGCACCCGCGCGACGAGTTCCGGGCGGCCGCGAAGAGCGGCGTCAAGCACTGATCCGCCCGGCGCGGACGGCTCGGCGGACGACCTCGGAACACGCACACGGCCCGGCGGCCCACCCGCCGGGCCGTCGCGTCTTCCTGTGCTCTGACATGCTGGTGTGGTGGACGGGGGAGAAGGTGCGGACGGTCTCCAGGACCTTGACCGGCCGGCTCCCAGGCGTGCCGTTCACGCGCTGTGGAAAGGGGGACAAGCCGCGTAAGACGTAACTTGCTTACAGAGGAGTGATCCGTGACATATGATCGCGGCGCCCCCGTAGCCCAATGGCAGAGGCAAGCCCCTTAAAAGGGCTGTGGTGTGGGTTCGAGTCCCACCGGGGGCACAGAGCGCCGCCTCGACCAATCAGCCCCGTGACCTGGGGGAGCGCGGTCACGGGCCGATCGTAGCTGTTCCGGTTGACTACGGCCGAACGCGAACGTCCACGGGAAGCCGTGCCCCCGGCATGCCCGTGGTGTGCCCGCGACATCACTCCTCGCCCAGCCCGCCGGCGCTGCACCCCTGTGGATCCCGCCCGCGCCGGGTTCCGCCGTGTGGTCGGCGGAGGAGTGGGACGGCCTCTCGGGCTCTCTTGCCGGGCACGAGCCACTTGCGATTCGGATGCCGAGGTAAGCGGCTCGGGCCGCTCAGTCTTCTGACTGGTGGGGTGGGAGTCGCCCGTGGGGCGAGCGTGCGGGAAGTCCTGATCTGGCGGCCGGTAGATTTTTCTCGTCCTATTTGTCATAGAGAGTCCATGCTCGGATACATTCGGGCATGCGTTTTGTCCTTTTTGTCATGGTTCTGGTGGGTTTGGTGGTCGGTATCGCCTTGCCCGCGTCGGCCATCACCCATGGCTCGGCAGACAATGGCGATCACCCGGAAGTGGGCGCCCTCATCGGGAATGAGCCGGAGAGCGACGGCACGTGGGCGTACTGCACCGGCACCCTCATCTCGCCGAACGTCTTCCTCACGGCCGCCCACTGCGGGCACAAGGGCCAGAAGACCGCCCGGGTCTCCTTCGCCGACCACTACCAGCCCGGCGAGAAGCTCTACACCGGTCGCTTCGTGCCCGACTCGCGATACAAGGGCGACGCCTATGATCTGGCGGTCGTGATCTTCCCGGCGCCCGTCGAGGGCATCGCGCCGGCCAAGCTGCCCTCGCTGGGCCTGCTCGACCAGCTCAAGGCCGACGGCACCCTGCAGACCGCGCGCTTCACCCCGGTCGGGTACGGCTCGGTGGAGCCCACGAAGAAGCGGGACGGGAACGGATGGCGCTACCACTACACCGACACGCGCAGCCAGACCTCGATCTCCTTCAAGCGCCTGGGCGCCAGGTGGCTCGACCTGATGCCGTCCTCGCGTGACGAGGGTGGAACCTGCTACGGCGACTCCGGCGGCCCCAACTTCCTGGGCGGCCCCGACTCGAACCTGCTCGTGGCCACGACGATCAGCGGCGTGGACGACGCCTGCAAGACGACCAACGTCGACTACCGGCTGGACATCCCCGAGGTGCGGGCGTTCCTCGGCAAGTACGTCACGCTCCCCTGACGCCGCTTTCGCGGTTGGGGGTAGATGTATAACCCCAATGGGGGTATGAATGATGCATGCCTAAGATCAACGTGTACCTGCCGGATGATCTGGCGGAGGCGGTCAAGGACGCGGCGCTTCCGGTGTCCGCGATCTGCCAGCGGGCGCTGGAGCAGGCGGTCCGCCGCGTGAGCGCCATCCGCGAGAGCATCCTCGGCGACTTCGAGATCGACGACCCCCGGTTGTCGCACTTCACGCCCAGGACCCGCGCCGTCTTCCGGCTGGCGCTGGAACAGGCCCGGGCCGAGAACGCCGCCGGCATCGGCACCGAGCACCTGCTCGCCGCGATGCTGGCCGAGGGGCGGAACCTCGCCCTGCATGTGCTGCGGGCCATGGAGGTCGAGCCTGCTCTGATCGAGCGCGACCTCGCGGCCCGCCGCCCGTCCGCACCCACCGGACCGGACCAGTCCGGGGACGAGGGGACGCCGAAGGACGGCCCGAGCCGGTTCGACGCGCATGCGGCCAACGCCCTCGAACTGGCGGTCACCGAGGCCCATGCCCTGGGGCACAACTACATCGGGTGCGAGCATCTGCTGCTCGGCCTGGTCGCCGAGCCCGACGGCATCGGCGGGCAGGTGCTGCGCGAGCGGGGCGCCGAGCCACGCCTCACGCGGCGCGCGGTCGTGGCGGCGCTCGCAGGCTACGTCCACCTCCGAGCCCAGGCACAGGACGCCTCCGCGTCCCAGAGCACGGCCCAGGCTTCTTCTCAGAGCGCCGTGCAGGCGGTGGCGGCGGTCGTCCGTCAGGAGATCGCTCCGCTCATGCGGCGCATCGAGCGGCTCGAACAGCACGCCGGAGTCGCCGCCGAGGACGGCGCGGCGTGAGCGGACGCGTGCTGCTGGTGGCGACGGGCGACGTCATGGCGTACGCCCGTCGCACGGGCCGCCCGGGGCTCGCGACGGCCGCCGACCTGCTGGCGGCCATCCCCGGGAATCCCGGCGTGGAGGTCGTGACCGAGGACGTGCAGGCCGAGCCGAGCTGGGACACCTCGGCCTCCACCATGCTGCGGCTGGCCCGGCGGGTGCGTACGGCCCTGCTGGACGAGGGGTTCGACGGCGTGGTCGTCACCCACGGCCTGGACACGATCGAGGAGACGGCCTTCCTCGCGGACCTGCTCGCGGGCCCCGCCGCTCCGCGCGGCGGCATCGTGCTGACCGGCGCCGTACGCGGGCTGGACGAGCTGTCGAGCGACGGCCCGCGCAACCTCGCGTCGTCCCTGGCCGCGGCGGCCGACCCGGCTCTTCGCGGAGTCGGCGCGGTGGTCTGCGCGAACGACGAACTGCACGCGGCCCGCTGGGTCACGATGGCCGACGCCACGAGCGTGGCGGCCCTCTCGTCCGCCCCCGAGCCGATCCTCGGCCGGGTGGTGGACGGCCGGGTCGAGATGACGGCGACGCCGCCACCACGGCCCCCGGCCGCGCGGGGAGAGCCGGAGACGAACGTCGCGCTGATCAAGACATATCCGGAGATGGATCCGGTGATCGTCACGTCCGTCGTGGACGCCGGAGCCAGGGGTGTCGTGCTGGAGGGCACCGGCGCCGGGAACGTCCCGATCACCCTGTACGCGACCCTCAGCGAGCTGGCGGAGTGGGACATCCCCGTGGTGATCGCCTCGCGGTGCCGCACCCGGCCGGCCGCGCTGGAGGACCTCCCGCTCGGCCTGGGGCTGGCCGGCAAGGTCGGCGCCATCGGGGCGCGCGGCCTGGCTCCGGCGAAGGCCAGGTATGCCCTGATGGTGGCGCTCGGCGGGGGTGGGCGGCCCGCCGTACGCGACTGGTTCGCCCGCCTCTGACCACCGTCAGACGCGCCGCTCATGCACCACCGTCAGACGCGCTGTTCGCGCACCGCTGTCAGGCGTGCTGCTCCGCGCACCGCTGTCAGGCGTGTCGCTCGTGCACCGCGGTCAGGAGCGCCGATCGTGCACCGGCGTAAGGGCGTCCGTCATCCGCGACGGCTCGGCGTACGTGCCGCCGCCGCCGGTGATCGCGGCCTGCGAAGGTGGGGCGTCGGTGTTCGAGGGGCAGCCGGAGACCGGCAGGCGCAGCACGAACATGGCGCCGCGGTACGCCGACTCGGTCGCCACCAGGGTGCCGCAGTGGGCACGGGCGATGTCGCGGGCGATGGCCAGGCCGAGCCCGGTGCCCCCGCGGCCCCGGCTACGCGCCGTGTCCGACCTGGCGAACCGCTCGAAGATCCGCTCCCGTTCGGACACCGGCACGCCGGGACCGTCGTCGCTGACCGACAGCTCGACGAAGCCGTCGTCGCGCCGGAGCTCGATCTCGACCAGGCTCCTGGCGTGCCGCTGCGCGTTGTCGAGCAGGTTGGTCAGCAGACGGGCGAGGTGGCGCGGCGCGGCGTGCATCCTCACCCCGTCCGCCAGCCGGAGACGCACCGGTATCCGATCGGTCCGGCGGGCGACCTCGTCCCTGACCAGCACGGACAGGTCCACAGGTTTGCGGCCCGGGGCCGTCGCCCCCACCTTCGCCAGCAGGAGCAGGTCGTCGATGATCGCTTCCAGCCGCCCCACGTCGAGCAGCGCGTCCCTGAGCAGTGACCGCAGATCGGTCTCGTCGGGGTGAAGCTGCGCCTCCTCCAGTTGCGCGCGCAGGCCGGCGAGCGGAGTGCGCAGCTCGTGGGAGGCGTCCGCGGCGAACTCGCGCTGCCGCCGCAGCGCCCGCTCGGTCGTGATCTTCGCCTGCTCGATGCGGGCGAGCGTGCTGTTCACCGTGCGGGCGAGCCGCGCGATCTCGTCGTCGCCGACCGGTTCGGGCACCCGGGTGTCCAGATCGTTCACGTTGACGGCGGCCAGGTCGCTGCGGATGGCCTCGACCGGGCGCAGGGTGCGTCCGGCCACCTTCCAGGCGGCCCAGGCGGTGAGCAGTACGAGCACGGTGACCTCCGCGGTGAAGAGCAGATCGAACATTCCGACGGGCGTGAAGCCGTCGATAGGGCGTCCCGCGTACACCACGGGGGAGTGGGGCCCCGGCATCATCCGCAGCGCCGACAGGCGCAGGCAGCCGAGCCCGTCGTGCGTGCAGGTCTGGAGGTCCTGCATCGGATCGGCCTCCGACGGCCAGAAGGACGTCAGCGGCGGCCTGCCCCGGGCCGCCGGTGACGCGGAGAGAACACGGTGATCGGGAGCCACCACCTGGACCAAATTGATCCCGGCCACCTGCGGGGTGATGTCGTCGTGGACCTGACCCGTACGCCACGCGGCGGCCGTGAGCGCCGCTTCCTGCCGGGCGTCGAGCGAGACGGAGGTGGCGAACGCCTGCCGGGCCAACAGGCTGCCCAGGATCCCGGTGGGGATCAGCAGCAGGATGGCAAGCGCCGTGACGAGGACGGTGATGCGTCCTCGGATGGATTCAGGTCGGAGTCTTCGTAAGAACGCTGGGCCCCTGACGTACATTGCCGTCCTCCTCGCGATGACATTCCCAGCGGCACAGGCGACGGTCGTGTGGCTCTCCGGTGGCGAAGTGACCGGACGGATGCCGCGCCTGTGAGGTTCGGAATAGGCTCGCAACGGCAGGCGGAGTGATCGCTGTGGCGTTCTGCCTGGTCAGGCCGCTACTTCTCGGCTCCGCACCAGGTTAGCAACGAGACTTGAAGGGCTCAAGTAAAGGAAGCATTCAAGAAACTTATGCCGTCGGCGTCTGATGTCGCCGCCGCCGGGAACTCGCCGGAGATCCTGCTCGTTGCCACTGCGGTGGAGTGGCGCTCCCACTTGTAGGGGCACCGCTCCTCGGGCACCATCCCCACTAGGCCGCGCAGCGGCTGATCGGTGAGTCGCGTCCTGGAGGAAGCGAATGGAGAGCAAGAACCCCATATTCAGTCGGCGCGGGGCGGCTGGTCAGCAAGCGTGGGCCGGTCCGGCGCCCAGCGTGGACCAGCTGAACCAGATGTACGCCGCCCCCGCGTACGCTCCCCCGTCGGCGCGGGCCATGACGATCGACGACGTCGTGGTGCGCGGCTTCACGACCCTCGGCACGCTCGTCGTCTCGGCCGCCCTGGCCTGGTACTTCAACGTCGGCTGGGGGCTCGCGGCGCCGGCGATGATCGTGGGCCTGATCCTCGGGCTCATCGTCTCTTTCCGGCAGAGCACGAATCCCGCGCTGATCCTCGGCTACTCCGTCTGCTACGGCATCGCCATCGGCGTGCTGAGCCACATGTACGACTATGTCTACAACGGCATCGTCCTGCAGGCCGTGCTCGGCACCATGGTGGCCTTCGGCGGCACGCTGGCCGTGTACGCCCTGAAGATCTTCCGGCCGACGCCGAAGTTCGGCAAGTTCGTGATCGCCGCCGCGTTCGGCGCGATCGGCCTCATGCTGATCAACTGGATCGCGAGCATCTTCGTCACCGGCGGCCTGGGCCTGCGCACCGACAGCCCCATCGGCTGGATCTTCAGCATCGGCATGATCCTGCTCGGCTGCTTCTTCCTGCTGCTCGACTTCAGTGAGATCGAGCATGGGGTGCGGGCCGGCGTGCCGGAGCGCTACTCGTGGCTGATGGCGTTCGGCCTGACCCTGAGCCTCGTGTGGCTCTACCTGGAGATCCTCCGCTTCATCAGCTACTTCACGAACAACGACTAGCCGTACGAAGCGAAAGGGCGCCGTTCCTGCCGGAGCGGCGCCCTTTTAATGGGCTATATCAGGATCTGGTGATCAGTTCCGTAATTTTCGATCAACATCCTGTAACAAATCAATGCCAGCGAGGGCTTGTCAAGCGCGGACCGGTGATGCACTGTGACACAAAGCAGCCTTTTCCGTGGAGGTGCCCATGTCGTTGAACCACTCACCGGAGACCCAGACCAAGCTGATCGCCCGCGTCCCGTCCATAACCGGGCGCGACCTCCCAGAGTGGTTCGAAGCCATCGACAACGGCCCGTCGTTCCTACGCTGTGAAGAGCGGGCCAACTGGCTCGCCGACGAGCACGGGCTGAGCCACGGCTACGCCGCCGCCATCGTCCTCGAGCACGAGCGGCGCCGTCGCTTCTAGACCGCAGCGCGGGAGGCGGCAGTGACGTCCCGCGCACACAGGACTTACGAGCATCACGAGCACAGCATCACGAGCACAGCATCACGAGCACGGCACCACGAGCCCAGCACGCAGGCAGGGAGGCTCAGCTCAGGAAGCGGACTACCGTCCCCGAAGGCAGCACGCGCCCGCACCGGTCCGGTGCGGGCGCATCATTGTTGTATGGATCTCGACAAGGCGCGTGAGTTCGTCAGGAGCAACCACCGAGCGGTCATGCTGACCCGCCATCCGGACGGCCGGCCGCAGACCTCCCCGGTGACCGTCGGCTGCGACAAGGACGGCTACATCGTCATCAGCAGCCGCGAGACGGCCGTCAAGACCCGCAATCTGCGGGAGAACCCCGAGGTCGTGCTCACCGTGATGACCGACGCCTTCTACGGCCAGTGGATGCAGATCGAGGGCGTCGCCCAGGTCGTCTCGCTGCCGGACGCGATGGAGCACCTGGTGCGGTACTACCGCGACATCAGCGGCGAGCACCCGGACTGGGACGACTACCGCGACGCCATGATCCGGGAGAAGCGAGTGATCATCCGGGTCGAGCCCACGCGGGCCGGCCCCGACTTCCACGGCTGAGGAGCCCACGCCGGTCCCGGCTCCGGCCCGGACCGGCGTGAATTCCGCCGATCAGGACAGCCGCTCCAGCACCATCGCCATGCCCTGCCCGCCGCCGACGCACATCGTCTCCAGCCCGATCGACTTGTCGTGGAACCGGAGGCTGTTGACCAGCGTGGAGGTGATGCGGGCGCCGGTCATGCCGAAGGGGTGCCCCACCGCGATGGCGCCGCCGTTCACGTTGAGCCGCTCGATGTCGATGCCCAGCTCCTGGTAGGAGGGGATCACCTGGGCCGCGAACGCCTCGTTGATCTCGACCAGGTCGACGTCGCCGATCGACATGCCCGCGCGGGCGAGGGCCTGCCGCGACGCCTCGATCGGGCCGAGCCCCATGATCTCCGGGGACAGGCCGGTGACGCCGGTCGACACGATCCGGGCGAGCGGCGTGATGCCCAGCTCGGCGGCCTTGGTGTCGCTCATGACGACCACCGCGGCGGCGCCGTCGTTCAGCGGGCAGCAGTTGCCCGCCGTCACCGTGCCGTCCGGCCGGAAGACCGGCTTGAGCTGCGAGACCGCCTCGTACGTCGTGCCGGCCCGCGGGCCGTCGTCCTTGCTCACCACACTGCCGTCGGGGAGCGTCACCGGGGTGATGTCGCTCTCCCAGAAGCCGTTGGCGATGGCCTTCTCCGCGAGGTTCTGCGAGCGCACGCCGAACTCGTCCTGCTCGCGCCGCGAGACGCCCTTCAGCGCCGCGACGTTCTCGGCCGTCTGACCCATGGCGATGTAGACGTCCGGCAGCGCGCCGTCCTCGCGCGGGTCGTGCCACACCGGCGCGCCGCCCTTGGCGGTCTCCTCCGTACGCGCCTTCGCCTCGTCGAACAGCGGGTTCTGCGCCTGGGGCATGTCGGAGCTGCCGTTCACGAAGCGGGAGACGGTCTCGACACCGGCCGAGATGAACACGTCGCCCTCGCCCGCCTTGATGGCGTGGAACGCCATCCGCGTCGTCTGCAGGGAGGAGGAGCAGTAGCGCGTCACCGTGGTGCCCGGCACGTTGTCGAGCCCCAGCATCACCGCGACCACACGTCCCAGGTTGTGGCCCTGCTCGCCACCGGGGAGCCCACAGCCCAGCATGAGGTCGTCGACGTCGTTCGGGTCGAGCTGCGGCACCTTCGCCAGCGCGGCGCGGACCATCTGCACGGTCAGGTCGTCCGGGCGGATGTCCTTGAGTGACCCCTTGAAGGCGCGGCCGATCGGCGACCGCGCGGTCGCCACGATGACTGCCTCGGGCATGTGACTCTCCTGCCTGATCTCGTGCCCCTCCGCACGGGGTTCCGGGGGGCCTCCTCACCGGAGGTTACCCCTCGGTACGCCGCCCGCCACGCCGCAGGCCCCACTCACCAGAATTTTGTACTACTGCACAGTGCTGCCCGCTTCGCGCGCCGGAGCGCTCAACTCCGCCGTCTTCCCTCGTCGCGCTCTGGTCGCTTCGCTTCCGCGCGCTTCTCAGTCCAGATCGGCGGCGCGCTCCGACGGCTCGCTCGGTGTTGCCCGCTTCGCGCGCCGGAGCGCTCAACTCCGCCGTCTTCCCTCGTCGCGCTCTGGTCGCTTCGCTCCCGCGCGCTCCTCAGTCCAGATCGGCGGCGCGCTCCGACGGCTCGCTCGGTGTTGCCCGCTTCGCGCGCCGGAGCGCTCAACTCCGCCATCTTCCCTCGTCGCGCTCTGGTCGCTTCGCTCCCGCGCGCTTCTCAGTCCAGATCGGCGGCGCGCTCCGACGGCTCGCTCGGTGGTGGGAGACTCAGCCGTACATGCCGGGGGTGGTGGCGGTGCCGTCCTTGAGGGCGTGGAGGGCGCCCTTCTCGTCGCGCCACAGGCGCCAGCCGTTCTGGCTGCCGGTGAACCAGGAGGGCGGCGGGACGGAGGAGTCCTTGCGCTTGCCCGTGGCCAGGTCGAACTCGCACAGTGCCGCGATCGAGTAGAACCCGGGGATCATGCCGCGCAGCGGCAGCGGCTTGGGGTCGGTCACGCAGAACGACCAGCCGGTCGCGCCGCTCACCGGGGTCGGCTCGCCGGTGCTGAGGTCGAAGACCGAGCCGGGCGCGTCGCGCTTGAGGAAGCCGAGCTTGTTCATCTCGGGCGGGAAGGCGAGCCACCAGCCCGACCCGGGCACCTGGGCGGGCGTGATCTGCCCAAGGACCCGTCCGGTCTTGGCGTCGAGCCGGGCGAACCCGCCGTACTGGCCCTGCTCGTCGACCGGCCGGACGACCGGCGCGTACGCGGGGTTGCCGCTGGGATAGACGCGGACGACGGACGGCCGCATCCAGTCGACGGCGCCGTCGGTCAGACGGGCGGAGAACAGGCCGAACGTCGAGGTCTCCTTGGTCTGGGGGTTGGTATACGGGGCGACGTACCCGATGATCTTGTCGCCCGTCGCGCCGAAGGCCCAGCCCCCGCTCAGGTCGACGTCGGGGCCGAGGGCCTGCTCGATCGGCAGTTGCCAGACGGCCTTGCCGTCCTTGAGCGCGCGGGCCTCCAGCACGGGGTGGGAGGCGAGCCGGAGCAGGACGACCTTGGACGCGTCGGACCATTCGACCTCGGCGATGCCGGCCAGGCGCCACTTCACGGCTCCGTCGCGGGGATCGAGGACCACGACCCGCGCGCTGGAGAGCGCGGTGTCCTCGGAGACGCAGACGTACGTCCCGCAGCGCTGCGGCCCGAAGGTGGACCGCACGGGCCTGATCCACTTCTGCTGCCCGGTGCGGGCGTCCCTGGCGACCAGCGTGGCGCCCTTGCGGCCGGCGGCGGGGGGATCGAGCGCGATCACCACGGCCTGCCCGCCGCCGGTCTCCACGGTCGCCGGGGCCTGCACCCCCATGCCGGGGAGCCGGCCCACCATCGTCGCGGCGTGTGCCCAGAGCCGGCGGCCGGTGGCGAGGTCGAGGACGACCGTCTCCAGGGAGCCGTCGGGCCGCATGGAGGTGGTGGCCGCGACGCCGCCTCCCGTGGTGGCCCGGCTGACCGCGTTCACCTGCGTGTTCTGCCAGGCCGGGTAGTCCTTGGCGGCCTCGTCGCCGCCGGAGCAGCCGGTGAGGGCGCCCCCCGCCAGCAGGGCGGTCGCGGCGAGCGCCAGAGCGGGTTTCGCGTGGTTCAGCTGGGGCCGGATCATTTCGCTCCTACAGGGGGTGATGGCCCGGCCGCAGGAGGTAACCGGCTCTAGGCGTTCGGAAGCGGCCCGGGTCTCCGGCGGAGCAGCGCCGCCCATCGTCCATGGGGGCCGACCGCCCGGCCGGCGACACGGGTCGCGGTGACCTCGGTGCCGGGTTCCTCCACGGCCATTGCGGCCAAGAGGTATTGCGATCCTTCGACGCGCACGGGTTCCGGCTCGGGCCACAACCCCAACGCGGCGCATACAGACGGTAGCACTGCGTACGCGGCTTGTAGGTAGCCTCGGGCAGATGGGTGAAAACGATCAGGTCCGAACATCTCTGCCGGGTTCGCGTCGAATTCGGGTCCGAGCAGGTCGGCGAACGCCACCGTACGGCCGCCCGCCTCGACGACGGCGACCGTCTGGGCCGCGGCGAGCTGCCGCGACCAGCGCCGGGTGACCCAGCGGAGCGGCTGCGCGATCGGGCGTACGGTGCCCAGGTCGGGGCAGGTGCCCACGACCACCTCCGCGCCGGCCTCGCGCAGCCGGCGCACCGCCTTCTGCAGGTGCCGTACGGCATGGGCCGGCAGCGTGGCCGTGGTCACGTCGTTGGCCCCGATGAAGATGATCGCGACCTCCGGCCGGGCCTCCAGCGCGCGGTCCACCTGGACGCCGAGGTCCACCGACGCCGCGCCCGACTGGCCGACGACGGTGAGGCGCACCGGGCGCTCGGCCACCGCCGCCAGCCCGTACGCGATACGGACACCCGGGGTGTCCTCGGCGTTGCTCATGCCGAGGCCGACGGAGGTCGAGTCGCCGAGGACGGCCATCCGGATCGGCTCGCCGGGGAAGGCGCCGTACACGCCGTCGGAGTCGGGGCCGTCGAGACCGTGCGGCTGCCCCACGATGCGCCGGGCCACCATGGCCTCGGCCATGAGCAGGCCGTACGTGACCGCTCCGAGCGCCGTGAGCCCGCCCCCGCCCAGCGCGGCGGCGGTCGCGATGCGCCGCGCGGCGCGCACCGCGCCGGACGTCCAGACCACCCGCCCTCCTCCATGCTCACGGTACGGTTTGAAAGAAGAAACTAGCCGAGTTCCGGCCACCCCTATCGGAATCACGGCTGACGGCAGGCTGACAAGCTTCGGCAAACAAGGTGGTCATCGCGGTGCGCGTACACGACTCGCTGGTGGAGCTGATGGGCAACACCCCGCTCGTCCGGCTGCGCAGGGTAACGGCGGGCGCGCCCGCCCAGGTCCTGGCCAAGGTGGAGTATTTCAACCCCGGCGGCTCGGTGAAGGACCGCATCGCCGTACGGATGATCGAGGCGGCCGAGCGCAGCGGCGCGCTGAAGCCCGGCGGCACGATCGTCGAGCCTACCTCCGGCAACACCGGTGTGGGCCTGGCCATCGTGGCGCAGGAGAAGGGCTACCGCTGCCTGTTCGTCTGCCCGGACAAGGTCGCCCAGGACAAGATCAACGTGCTCCGCGCGTACGGCGCCGAGGTCGTCGTCTGCCCGACCGCCGTCTCGCCCGATCACCCCGACTCGTACTACTCGGTGTCCGACCGGCTGGCCCGCGAGATCCCGAACGCCTGGAAGCCCGACCAGTACTCCAACCCGGAGAACCCGGCGAGCCACTACCACTCCACCGGGCCGGAGATCTGGGAGCAGACCGAGGGCAGGATCACCCACTTCGTCGCCGGCATCGGCACCGGCGGGACGATCAGCGGCACCGGAAAATACCTCAAGGAGGTCTCCGGCGGCCGGGTGAAGGTCATCGGCGCCGACCCCGTCGGCTCCGTCTACTCCGGCGGCACCGGACGTCCCTACCTGGTGGAGGGCGTGGGCGAGGACATCTGGCCCGCGACGTACGACACCACGATCTGCGACGAGATCATCGCGGTCTCCGACAAGGACTCGTTCGGCATGACCCGCAGGCTCGCCCGCGAGGAGGCGCTGCTCGTCGGCGGATCGTGCGGCATGGCGGTGGTGGCCGCCGTACGGGTGGCCCAGGCGGCAGGGCCGGACGACGTCGTGGTCGTGCTGCTGCCGGACGGCGGCCGCGGCTACCTGTCGAAGATCTTCAATGACGAGTGGATGGCCGACTACGGCTTCCTCACCACGTCGAGCGAGGAGGGCCTGGTCGGCGACGTGCTGGGGCGCAAGACGCCGGGGCTGCCCGAGTTCGTCCACGTCCACCCGCACGAGTCGGTCGGCACCGCGATCTCGATCATGCGGGAGTACAACGTCTCCCAGCTTCCGGTCATGAAGGAGGAGCCGCCGGTCATGGCGGCCGAGGTCATCGGCTCGATCGTGGAGCGCGACCTGCTCGAGGGCCTCTATCGCGGCCGGGTGCGGTCGGAGGACGAGATCGGCGGCCACATGTCCGCGCCGCTGCCCATGATCGGTTCCGGTGAGCCGGTGGCCCGGGCGGTCGAGGCGCTGGAGAAGGCCGACGCCGCCGTGGTCCTCGACGACGGCAAGCCGGTCGGCATGGTCACCCGCCAGGACCTGCTGGCCTTCCTCGCCAACCACTGATCACGCCGTCGCGCGCGCACCGGCGCCGGAACGTCGGCCGCCGGTGCCGCGTGGCGTACCCGGCCTGGCGCGCCCGGCCTGGCGCGCCCGCCGCACACCCGCCGTGACCAGGCGGTGCGGACGGCTACGCTCGACCCCATGAACCAAGGTTTCGAGACGCTGGCCATCCACGCGGGCCAGGAGGCGGACCCGCACACGGGAGCCGTCGTCCCTCCCATATATGCCGTTTCGACCTACAAGCAGGACGGCGTGGGCGGCCTGCGGGCGGGTTACGAGTACAGCCGGTCGGCCAACCCGACCAGGACCGCCCTGGAGGAGGCGCTGGCCGCCGTCGAGGGCGGCGTGCGCGGGCTGGCCTTCGCGTCGGGCCTCGCCGCCGAGGACACGCTGCTGCGCACCGTCTGCAAGCCCGGCGACCACGTGGTGATCCCCGATGACGCGTACGGCGGCACCTACCGGCTGTTCTCCCGGGTGCTCCAGGAGTGGGGGGTCGCCTTCGACCCGGTGCCGCTCGGCGACCTCGACGCGGTGCGCGCCGCCGTACGGCCGGAGACGCGGGCGATCTGGGTGGAGACGCCCACGAACCCGCTGCTGAACGTCGCGGACATCGCCGCCCTGGCGTCCATCGCCCACGACGGGGGCGCGGTGCTCGCGGTGGACAACACCTTCGCCTCGCCCTACCTGCAGCAGCCGCTCAGCCTGGGCGCCGACGTCGTGGTCCACTCGACGACCAAGTATGTCGGCGGCCACTCCGACGTGGTCGGCGGGGCGCTGGTGACGCGGTCGGCCGACCTCGGCGAGCGGCTGGCCTACCACCAGAACGCGATGGGCGCGGTGGCCGGGCCGTTCGACTCCTGGCTCACGCTGCGCGGCCTCAAGACGCTGGGCGTGCGCATGGACCGGCACTGCGACAACGCCGAGCGCGTGGTCGACCTGCTGCTGTCGCACCCGAAGGTCGTCCAGGTGCTCTATCCGGGCCTGCCCGAGCACCCCGGCCACGAGGTCGCGGCCAAGCAGATGCGGCGTTTCGGTGGGATGGTGTCGTTCCGCGTCGAGGGCGGTGAGGAGGCCGCGGTCGAGATCTGCAACCGGGCCAAGCTGTTCACGCTCGGCGAGTCGCTCGGCGGCGTCGAGTCGCTGATCGAGCACCCCGGCCGGATGACCCACGCGTCGGCCGCCGGGTCGCCGCTGGAGGTCCCCGCCGACCTGGTCCGCCTGTCGGTCGGCATCGAGACCGTCGACGACCTGCTGGCCGACCTCACCGAGGCCCTCGGCTGAGATCTCAGCGCCCACTCCGCGCTCTGCTTATCGGGCGCTCCGCTTATCGGGCGCTCCGCGCCCTGCTTACTGCGCGCTCCGCGCCGGGGTCGTACGCTCCGGCGCGGAGGGGCGGGCGGGGGCCATCCACCGTTCGCCCACCAGGGCGGCGAGCGCCGCGGCGGTCAGGACGGCGCCCGCCACGGTCACGCTGCGGACCCCGGCATGGTCGATGAGCGCGCCGCCGAGCAGCGACCCGCCCGCGATGCCGATGTTGAAGGCCGAGCCGGTGCCGGCCGAGGCGATGTCGGTGCTGCCCGGGGCCACCTGCAGCCCCCGGCTTGCGATGGCCGCCGCGAGCGCGCTGAACGACATGCCCGTCACGCAGAGGGCCACCACCGCCACCGGGTGCAGGGCTCCGAAGGCGTACAGGGCGAGCAGCGCGCACGTGATGAGGGCCAGCGGACCGGTGATGGCGGCCCGCGGCCGGGTGTCGAGCAGCCGGCCGACCACGATCGTCCCCGCGACCCCGGAGATCCCGGACGCGAGCAGCAGCGGGCTGAGCGCGGCCGGGGCGAAGCCGCCGAAGTCCAGCAGGAACGGCGTGATGTAGGTGTACGCGGTGAGATAGCCGCCCACTCCGATGACGGTGGCCACGATGAGCAGCGCGTAGCGGCGGGCGTCCGGGGTCGCGCCGCGGCCGGATTCGTGACCGCCGGAGCCCGCGCCCGGCTGCCGGCGGCCGGGCATGAGCGTCGCCACGGTGACGCAGGTGATCAGGCCGACGGCGGCGGCCAGGGCGAACGCGGCCCGCCAGCCGACCTGCTGGCCGAGCCAGGTGCCCGCGGGGACGCCGAGCACGGGCCCGAGGGAGCTGCCGATCGACATGCGGGCGATCGCGCGTCCCCGGATCTCCGGGGGGAACATCGCCGCCGCGGCCGGGGTCGCGACCGACCAGAACAGCGCCTGGGTGGCCGCGACCAGCAGCCGGGCGGCCAGCAGCATCGGATAGTTCGGCGCCACGGCGGTCAGCAGCATCCCCGCGACGAACACGCCGAGCGTGATGGTGAGCAACGTGCGCCGCGGCACCCGCCGGGTCAGCCGGGTGAGCGGCAGCGACGCCATCACCACGACGGCGGCGTACCCCGTCACGAGCAGGCCCGTCTCGGACGGCGACCGGTCCAGGTCGGCCGCGATCACCGTGAGCAGGCCGATGGGGAGCACCTCGGCGGTGACGTAGGTGAAGGCCCCGACGGCGAGGGCGACCAGCGCCCACGCCGCCCGGCGACGCGTCGTTAGGTGCACCCGCTCCTCTTTCCCCCGTTTCCGGCCAAAAACGTTCTACCGGACATTCAGGGGTAAGCGGGACTCTCAGGGGTTGAAGAAGACCATCAGGAACAGGATGACGAGCCAGATCAGGGCGCTGATGCCGCCCAGCGCGGCGATCCGGCCGGTCTGCACCTTGGCGTCGTCCTCCGTCGACTCGCTGGCCAGCGCCGCGATGGCCGTCCGCTGGTCACGCTCGACGATCACCAGCAGGACGGCGGCCACGACGAACAGCGTCATCGACACCGACAGGTAGGGCGCGCCGAGCGCGCTGCGGCCCAGCAGCAGGCCGAACAGGAAGACCCCGATCGTGAGCAGGCCGAACATCCGGGTCGCGCGGTGCAGATACCGCAGCACGCTCAGATCGCGCGCCCGGATGTAACGCGGCGTGACGCTCGTGACCGCCGTGAGCGGACCGAGCGCGAAGATCGCGAACCCTATGTGCAACCACAGCAGCAGATGGTCGAGAGGCGACATGGGCAGAGGCTATCGCCTGAGTGATCGGCTCCGCAGTGCCCGGACGCGCTCGTCACGGGCGCGTCGGACGCCGGGAGGGCGCGGGCTACTTCCGGCGGCGGGGGCGGTTGTGGACCGCCATCTCGTACAGCACGCCGGTGAGGATCATGAGGACGACGAGGCCGACCGCTGCGAACATGGGAGCGCTCCTTCCACGGGCATGTGGAACGACCAGCGCGAACAGGGGATGCCTGTCTATCGTCCGCCGATTGCAACCAGGTCGGCAATCGATTATCGATCTCCCGGCCCGCGGCCGTCCGCCTCCCCGCCCGCGCCCGCTGCACAGTGCTCAGTGCTCGGTGTCCAGTGCTCGGTGTCCGGTGTCCGGTGCTGCCCGGCCCCCGTGAGCGCCCCCGCCCGCGCAGATCTGCTTAATGCCCGGCAGGCGGCCGGCGAACCGTCCAGCGGTCCGTCTCCTCCCCGGCGCCCCAGGAGTCCCGGGGCCCGGGAGCCCTGGGAGCCCCGGGAGCCTGGGGAGCCCCCGGGAGCTCGGATGCTCAGCGGGTGCGGCGGGCGCGGAGGAAGTCGCTGACGACGTACTCGCCGAGGCGGTCGGCGCTGGCGGAGAAGACCCGGCCGCCGTTGCGCCGGGCGACCTCGTCCACGAACTCGCGCAGCCGGTCGTCGGCGGCCAGCATGAAGACGTTGATCGTCGCGCGCCGCCGGGTCATCTTGTCGACCTCGGCGAGCGTCAGCGTCAGCGTCTCCTGCGACGGCGGCCACTCGAAGCGCGGCACGCCGTTGCGCATGAGGTGCGCCGTCGGCTCGCCGTCGGTCACCACCAGGACCACCGGCTCGAAGTCCGGATGCCGGTCGAGGTGACGGCCCGCGATCAGCAGGGCGTGGTGCAGGTTGGTGCCCTGCACCATGTCCCATTCGAGCCCGGCCAGCTCGTCGGGCCGCAGCACCCGCGCGTAGTTCGAGAAGCCGATGATCTGCACGGCGTCCTGCGGGAACTTCGAGGCCACCAGCGCCTGGAGGGCGAGCGCGGTCTGCTTGGCCGCCGCCCAGGTGCCGCGCAGGGCCATCGAGTAGGACAGGTCGACCAGCAGGCACACGGCCGCCGCCGAGCGCCGCTCGGTCTCCACGACCTCGAAGTCGTCCACGGTCAGGGCCACCGGCGCGCCGCCGCCACGCCGTACGCCGTTGACGACCGTACGGACGACGTCGATGGGCTGCTCGTCGCCGAAACGCCACGGACGGGTCGATCCGGTGGGCTCCCCGGCCGTGCCCGCGTCGCGCTGGTCGTGGTCGCCGCGCCGGCCGGAGTCGAGCGAGGCGAAGACCCGGCGCAGTGCGGTCTCCCCGAGCCGGCGTACGGCCTTGGGGGTGAGCTCCAGCTTGCCGCGGTTGCGCCGCAGGTAGCCCTGGGCCTCCAGCTCGCGCTCGATCTGCCGCAGGGCCTCCAGGTCGTCCACTGCCGAGCGGCCGAGCGCCCGCCGGATGGCGGCCTCGTCGATGTCGTCGAGCCGGGCGCCGGGGTAGTCCTGACGCAGCGCGGTCTCCAGGTCGCCGAGGTCGGCCAGCTCCTGCAGGGCCGTCACCGCGTCGCCCATGCCCATCGGCTGCTCGCCGGACACCCGTTCGGGGGTGTTCCAGGCGAGGTCGGGACGGCGGGCGTAGAGGGCGTCGCCGAGCCGGCGCATCTGCTCGGCCAGGCCGGCCTGCTCCAGTGTGTTGTTGATCAGCCCGGCCAGCTCCTCGCGCTGCTCCGGGGTGAGCGAGGCGAGCATCCGCTGCGCGGCGGCGGCGCGGCGGGCGAGCTGGTCGACCAGCTCGTCGAGGTTGCGTGGGTTCTCGGGGAACATGTCCCCGTATTGCTGCATGAACCGGTCGAAGTCCTCCTGGGTGTGCTCACCCCGGGCGTCGCGGTCCAGCATGTCGTTGAGGTCCGACATCATCTGCCGGACCCGCTCCATCGCGGCCGGATCGGGGTTGGCCAGCGCGTCGCGCATGCCGCGGAACTGGCTGTCGAGGACCTCCCGGCGCAGCAGGTCGCGCAGCTCCTCGAACGTCTGCCGCGCGGCGGCCGACCGCCAGTCGTAGTCGGCCAGCTCCTGGACCGCCCGCGCCGTGTCCGAGGGCAGCGCGTCGAGCGCCGCCTCACGGAAGCGGGCGTCGTCGGAGGGATCCGGGAACAGCTCGGCCCGCTCCTGCCCGATCGCCTTGTCGAGCAGGGCGCGCACGCGCTCCAGCGTGCCGTCGAGCCGGGTGTTCTCCCGCAGCTCGCGGCGGCGCCGCCGCACCTGGCGGAGCAGGTCGTCCAGGCCGCGGCGGTCGGGAGCGCCGGGGAGCCCGCGCCGCAGCAGGTCGCGCAGCGCGTCCATCGGCGTCGAGCCGGACAGGATGGCGTCGCCCATGTCGTCCAGCGCCGAGCGCACGTCGTAGGGCGGAGCCAGCGGATCCGGCCCGTCGCGATACTCCCCGTAGACGTAGGACACGCGACCACGCAACCTTTCAGGGCCACCCGCCCTTGCCGAAGTCCGGCGGGACGGGCGGGAGTTTGTTCGGTGGGTAGTGGGACGGGGCCCGCCCCGGCTCAGGTCCGGTAGACGGAACCGCCGTCGGTCTCGTCCTTGGACAGCCTGCGCATCAGGTAGAGGCCCTCCAGCGTGAACTCCAGCGCGGCGGCGGCGTGGCCGGGCGACTCGTCGCCCTCGCCCATGCCGAGCCGCGTCATGATCTTCGACAGGCCCTCGACGCGCCCGATCCTGCGCAGCAGCTCGTGGGCCGGCACCAGCTCGCCCGACTCGACCTGCGCGCCCTCGCCGAACTTGTCGAGCAGCGGCGCGAGATCGGCGCCGCCGAGCGAGGCGCGGAAGGTCTCGGCCGTCGCGCGGCGCAGCAGGTGGGCGAGCACGTCGATCTCCCGCCCCTCCTCGCTGACCTCGAACTCGACCTTGCCGCGCAGCGTGTGGACCACGCCGGGCAGGTCGCAGACCCGAGTGACCGGCCGTTCCTCCCCGGTCAGCGCGGCCCGCCGTACGGCGGAGGCGGCGGCGGTCTCGGCGGCGGCGATCGAGAAGCGGGCCGACACGCCCGAGCGGGAGTCGACCGCGGTGGACTCGCGCACCAGGCGGGTGAACCGGGCGATCACCTCCACCAGGTGGTCGGGCAGGTCCGCGCCGAGGGCGCCGAGGTCGGCCTCCTGGCGGATCAGGACCAGCTCGTCCTCGATGGTGCGGGGGTAGTGCGTGCGGATCTCCGCGCCGAAGCGATCCTTCAGCGGGGTGATGATCCGGCCGCGGTTGGTGTAGTCCTCGGGGTTCGCGCTGGCGATCAGCAGGATGTCGAGGGGCAGGCGCAGGTTGTAGCCGCGGACCTGGATGTCGCGCTCCTCCAGCACGTTGAGCAGCGCCACCTGGATGCGCTCGGCCAGGTCGGGCAGCTCGTTGACGGAGAAGACGCCCCGGTTGGTCCGGGGGACCAGGCCGTAGTGGACCGTCTCGGGGTCGCCGAGCGTGCGGCCCTCGGCGATCTTGATGGGGTCGACGTCGCCGATGAGGTCGCCGACCGAGGTGTCCGGGGTGGCCAGCTTCTCGCCGTACCGGTCCTCACGGTGCTTCCAGGCGACCGGCAGGTCGTCGCCGTGGGTGGCGGCGAGCCGGCGGCATCGGACGCAGACCGGCTCGTACGGATGGTCGTTGATCTCGCAGCCCTCGACCACGGGCGACCACTCGTCGAGCAGGCCGGTGATCGTGCGGATCAGGCGGGTCTTGCCCTGGCCGCGCTCGCCGAGCAGCACGAGGTCGTGCCCGGCGATCAGCGCCCTCTCCAGATGGGGCAGGACGGTGTCGTCGAAGCCGACGATGCCGGGGAACCGGGTCTCGCCGGCCCGCAGCCGGGCCAGGAGGTTCTCCCTGATCTCGGCCTTGACCGTACGGTATCGGTGTCCACTCTCGCGCAGTTCACGCAGAGTGCTAGGGGCAGGCGTGGGCGATTTGTGCACGGAGTCGAGCCTACGTCCCCATCAGGCGATCCGGCAGCCGGGTTTGAAGACACGGCTGTGGGCCGCGGGGCCAATTGGACGGGCGGCCTGTGCGTTGTCCTCCGTTCAGTGGGGAGAATCGGCCCAAGGAAACTCTGTCGCGGAGGAAGAGAGGGCGAGACATGGCGGTATTGACGAGCCGCTTCGCCGACGGTCTCGCCGTGGGCGCCAACCTGGTGGAAGCGGCCGAGACGGCCGTACGCCAGGCGTTGGCCGGCCTGTCGGGTCCGCCAGATCTGGTGTGTTTCTTCGTCTGTGGGGACGACCCGGACGACGTGGCCAGCGCGGGGCGGCGGGCGATGTCCGTCGCGTCCGGGGCCGACGTGATCGGCTGCAGTGCGACCGGCGTGATCGGGCACGGCCAGGGCGTGGAGCTGACCCCCGCCGTGAGCGCGTGGGCGGCCTCCCTCGGCGGCGCCAGGATCGACACCTTCGCCCTGGAGACGCTGAGGACGGAGGACAGGTTCGTGGTCGTGGGGCTGCCCGAGCGCGTCCCCGACGACCGGGCCGCGATCCTGCTCGCCGACCCCTACAGCTTCCCCACCGACGCGTTCATCGAGCACTCCCACGAGGTGATGGGCGATCTGCCGATCGTGGGCGGCCTGGCCAACGGGCTCCAGGGCCGTGGCTCCGTACGGCTGTTCGCCAACGGCGAGGTGCACGACTCCGGCGCGATCGGTGTGATCATCGGTGGCGAGGTGAACATCGGGACGGTCGTCAGCCAGGGCTGCCGGCCCATCGGCCCGTCCATGGTCGTCACCCGGGCGGAGGACAACGTGCTGCTCGAGCTGGCCGGTCAACCGGCGCTGGCGCGGCTGGAGGACATCGTCAGCGCCCTCGACGAGGAGGACCGCGACCTGGTGGCCGCCGGCTTACAGATCGGCATCGCCATGGACGAGTACGCCGAGCGCCACGAGCGCGGCGACTTCCTGATCCGCGGGGTCATCGGCATCGACCCCGAACGCGAGGCGGTGGCCGTCGGCGACGTCATCGAGATCGGCAGGACGGTGCGGTTCCAGGTCAGGGACGCCGAGACCGCCGACGAGGACCTCTACGAGCTGCTCGACGCCCATCTGCAGCAGCAGCCCGGCCGGGTCGAGGGGGCACTGCTGTTCTCCTGCAACGGCAGGGGCTCGGGCATGTTCGGCACGCCCGACCACGACGCGCTCGCCGTACGCGAGACGCTGGGGCCGATCGGGGTGGCGGGGTTCTTCGCCGCGGGCGAGGTCGGGCCGGTCAGCGGGCACAACCACGTGCACGGCTTCACCGCGTCGCTGCTCGTCTTCTCCAGCGGCTCCGGATTCTCCAGCGGCACGGGACTGTCCACCGGCAGGGGAGCGGGTGCGTGAGCGACCTCACCCTGGCCGTCGACATCGGCGGCACGAAGTTCGCGGTGGGCCTGGTGGAGCCGGACGGGCGGGTCGTGGCCGCCGAGCGGGCCGCCACTCCGCAGGGCGCCGACGCCGAGACGCTGTGGCGGACGCTGACCGGCGTGCTCGACCGGCTGGACGTGCCCGACGCCATCGCCGGGGTGGGCGTCGGCTGCGGCGGCCCGATGACCTGGCCCGAGGGGGAGGTCTCGCCGCTCAACATGGGCGGCTGGCGGGGATTCCCGCTGCGCGGCAGGCTCGCCGGGCGCTTTCCCGGCGTCCCGGTCCGCATCCACAACGACGCGATCTGCCTGGCCGTCGCCGAGCACTGGCGCGGCGCTGGGCGGGGGAGCGCGGCCATGCTGGGGATGGTCGTGTCGACCGGGGTCGGCGGCGGGCTGGTCCTCGGCGGCAGGCTCATCGACGGCGGAACGGGCAACGCGGGTCACATCGGCCACGTCGTGGTCGATCCCGAGGGCCCGCCGTGCGGCTGCGGCGGCTACGGCTGCCTGGAGGCGATCGCCCGCGGCCCCGGCCTCGCCGCCTGGGCGCTCGCCCAGGGCTGGTCGCCGAAAGCCGAGGTCACGCGTGATGGGCTCTACCAGGAGGAGGGGACGGCGACCGCGCGCAGGCTGGCCGCCGACGCCGCGGCGGGCGACCCGATCGCGCTGGCCGCGATGAGCCGCGCGGGGCGCGCCCTGGGCATCGCGATCGCCTCGGCCGTCAACCTGTGCGACCTCGATCTCGTGACCGTCGGCGGCGGGCTCAGCCAGGCGGGCGACCTGCTGTTCGGGCCCCTGGAGGAGGCCCTGCGGGAGCACACCCGGATGGGGTTCGCCGGGCGGGTGCGGGTCGTGCCCGCCTCGCTCGGTCAGGAGGCCGGTCTCGTCGGCGCCGCCGCCCTCGTCATCGCCGGAGACAGTTATTGGTCACCCGGGCTCTGAAGGCATGTCGCCTTCCGGAACCTGTGATGATTGGCGCATGGCTGTCCCACAGGTGACGTACGAGGACGTCGTCGCCGCACGCGAGTTGCTGTCGGAAGTGGCGGCGCAGACGCCCGTCCTGCACTCACGGGTGCTGTCGGAGATCGTCGGCGGCTCGGTGCACCTCAAATGCGAGAACCTCCAGCGGGCCGGGTCGTTCAAGGTCCGCGGGGCGTACGTGCGGATCGCGCGGCTGAGCGAGGAGGAGCGGGCCAGGGGCGTGGTGGCGGCCAGCGCGGGCAACCACGCGCAGGGCGTGGCGCTGGGCTCGTCGCTGGTCGGGGCAAAGTCGACCGTCTACATGCCCGAGGGCGCGCCGCTGCCGAAGGTGGAGGCCACCCGGGCGTACGGCGCGGACGTGATCTTCGCGGGGCACACGGTCGACGAGGCCCTGCGGGCGGCCAGGGAGCACGCCGACAGGACCGGCGCCGTGTTCATCCACCCGTTCGATCACCCCGACGTGGTGGCCGGGCAGGGCACGGTCGGCCTGGAGATCCTGGAGCAGCTTCCCGGCACGGCCACGATCGTGCTGCCCATCGGCGGCGGCGGTCTCGCGGCGGGGGTCGCGCTCGCGGTGAAGTCCCAGCGCCCTGGGATCAAGGTGGTGGGCGTGCAGGCCGAGCGGGCCGCGGCCTATCCCGACTCGCTGGCCGCGGGCCGGCCGGTCATGGTCGAGCCCGCGTCGACGATGGCGGACGGCATCGCGGTCGGGCGGCCGGGCGACCTGCCGTTCGAGCTGATCCACTATCTGGTCGACAGCGTCGTGACGGTCTCGGAGGAGTCGCTGTCGCGGGCCCTGCTGCTGTGCCTCGAACGCTCGAAGCTGCTGGTGGAGCCGGCCGGGGTGGCGGGGGTCGCGGCGCTGCTCGACCAGCCGCACGCGTTCGAGCCGCCGGTGGTCGTCGTGCTGTCGGGCGGCAACATCGACCCGCTGCTGCTGGCCAGGGTGCTGCGGCACGGCCTGGCGGCGGCGGGCCGCTACCTGGCCTTCCGCATCCGGCTGACCGACCGCCCCGGGGCGCTGGCCGCGCTGCTGGCCCGGCTGGCCGACCTCGGCGCGAACGTGCTCGACGTGGTGCACGAGCGGTTCGGCTCCCGGCTGCACCTGGAGGAGGCCGAGGTCCTGCTGCAACTGGAGACCCGCGGCCCGGCGCACTGCGACGAGGTGCTCAGCGCCCTGCGGCGGGACGGCTACAAGCTGCTGTTCTCCTGAGCTCGTGTGATCAGGACGGTGCGGATCAGAGGATCGGCCTCCTGAGCTCGCCAGCCCATTGATCGGGGCCGTGTGGATCAGGGGATCGGCGCGGGACGCCTCGGCTCGTAGAGCCATGCGTCGAACAGCGACTTCAGGTTCTTGCCCGAGATCAGCTCGGCCATCGAGATGAACTCCTGCGTCGTGACGTTGCCATACCTGTGGGCGTCCGTCCACGCCCTGATCAGCGGGAAGAACTTGTCGTCGCCGATCTCCCGGCGCAGGGCGTGCAGCGTCATCGCGCCGCGGTTGTAGACGGCCGCGCCGAACAGGTCGTCGGGCCGTGCCGCGCCCGGTGGATAGCTCCACATCGGGTCGGCCGCGTTCGCGTAGTAACGCCGGAAGGCCGAATCGGCCGTGTATTGACCGGTGTGTTCCGCCCACAGCCATTCGGCGTACGTCGCGAAACCCTCGTTGAGCCACAGGTCCCGCCAGCGCTTGATGGTCAGGCTGTCGCCGAACCACTGGTGCGCCAGCTCGTGCGCGATGATCGTGGGCGCGGGGGAGAAACCGCCATAGATGGGCTTGGTCTGGTTCTCCAGCGCGTACCCCGCCGCGTAGTCGTCGATCACGCCGCCGGTGGAGGAGAAGGGGTAGGGCCCGAACACGGTCGACCAGTAGTCGGTGATCTTCGCCGTCTGCGTGTAGAGCTGGTCGAGCGAGCCGCGGTAGTTGTCGGCGACGGCGACGTAGACCGGCAGGCCCCTGGCGCTCGTGCCGGTGCGGATCTGGAACTTCCCGGTCGTCATCGTGGCGAGATAGCTCGCCATCGGGTGCTTCTCCCGCCACACGAAGGTCGTCTTGCCGGCGTTCGTCTGCGGCGTCCCTGCCATCTCGCCGTTGGCGATCGCGGTCAGCCCCGCGGGGACGGTGATCCGGAAGTCGTAGGTCGCCTTGTCGGAGGGGTGGTCGTTCGACGGGAACCAGGTCTTCGCGCCGTTCGGCTCACAGGTGACGAACGCCCCGTCCGGGGTGGAGATGAAGCCGTACTCGCCGAGGTTGGCGGAGTCGCGCATCGGCTCCGGCACGCCCGAGTAGTCGACCGTGACCTCGAATCGGGCGCCGTTCGAGATCTGACCGCCCGGCTCGATCACGAGCTCGTCCTTGCTGCGGCTGAACGAGGCGGCCCCGCCGTCCACCGTCACCCGGCTCACCGTGAGCCCGTGCAGGTCGAGGTCGAACGAGGTCAGGTCCTGTACGGCCTTCGCCTCGATCGTGGCGCTGCCCGCGAGCTTCCGCGACGCCGGGTCGTACGACAGGCGCAGGTCGTAGTGCTGGACGTCGTAGCCGCCGTTGCCGTCGGTTGGGAAGTCGGGGTCGCCGATCCCCGGGGCCCCGACGGTGCTCGCCGACGCGCCGGTGCCCGGCGACGCCGGCGCGGCCGCCGCCAGGGACGGCGTGACCGCGCCCTCGGACGGCGCGCAGGCCGTGGCGGCGCCCACGGCCACGGCGCAGATCAGGACGGAGATCGACCGGCCGGCCCGCACACGGGCGGGCGTGGTGGTCGGTGCGGCGGTCGGCGCCGGGCGCGAAGGAAGACGATGCGAGGACATATGTGTGGCAACTCTACGCGAGCAGGTGATGTGGTCCGGGAAGCGACTCCGGGTGTTTTGCCTGCTCGCAGGGGTTGCCGCGGTTCTCGTGAGGCGTGTGGGGCGGGCGGGTCTCAGGCGTCCACGACGAGCGTCCGCGCCGCCTTGTCGTGCAGGGCCTGCTTCCTGCGGTCGAACAGAATCCACGCGAGGTTCACCAGCCCGAGGCAGCACAGCCATGACAGGACGATCTCCACCGCCTGCCGCACCGCGATCGGCCCGGGACCGGCCGGCTCCCCGTTCTCCCGCACGACGCGCATGCCGAACAGCCTCTTGCCCACCGTCTGGCCGTTCCAGAACGACTGGAGCAGCCAGTAGTAGAGGAACCCGATCACCCCGACGACAAGGCCGTCGCCGACCGGGATCCGCGCCACCGCCTCCGTCGCGCCGTCGTACGCGACCCTCAGGTCGTCCACGGTGAGCGGCGAGGTGACGAGCCCCACGAGCACGGTGTCGGTGATCCCGGCGAACAGGCGGCGCCAGCGGCCGGCGAGCCGCGGCGCCGTCTGCCCGAAGGGCGGGGGCGTCCAGGGAATCCTCGGTTCCTCGTACGGGTTTCCCGGAGGCGGCGGTGTTCCCATGGCTGAATGGTCACCCTGCCGCCCTTCGGGCAAAGCCGGGCACGCGCAAAGGGTGCGTCAGCGGGTGGCCTGGGGGGCGTGGCCGGGTGTCCGGCGGGTGCCGGCGGGGCTCAGAGGGTGCCCTGACGGCCGTCAGTGGCTGCCGACGGCCGTCAGTGGGCGCGCTGCGGGCGTCAGAGGGTGCCGCGGCGCTCCTGCTCGCGCTCGATGGCCTCGAAGAGCGCCTTGAAGTTGCCCTTGCCGAAGCCGAGCGACCCGTGCCGCTCGATGAGCTCGAAGAAGACCGTCGGACGGTCCACCACCGGCTTGGTGAAGATCTGCAGAAGGTATCCGTCCTCGTCGCGGTCAACGAGGATGCGGCGCTTCTTGAGCTCCTCGACCGGCACACGGACCTCGCCGATGCGGGAGCGCAGCTCCGGGTCGTCGTAGTACGAGTCGGGCGTGTCGAGGAACTCGATCCCCGCCTCCCGCATGGCGTCGACCGTCGTGACGATGTCGTTGGTGGCCAGCGCGATGTGCTGCACGCCCGGGCCGCCGTAGAACTCCAGGAACTCCTCGATCTGCGACTTCTTCTTGCCCTCGGCGGGCTCGTTCAGCGGGAACTTGACCTTGCGGGTGCCGTCCGCGACGACCTTGGACATCAGCGCCGAGTATTCGGTGGCGATGTCGTCGCCGATGAATTCCGCCATCTTGGTGAAGCCCATGACCTTCTCATAGAACTCCACCCACTCCTCCATGCGCTCGACGTTGCCGACGCAGTGGTCGATCGCCTGGAAGAGCCGGCCGTTCTTCACCGCGGGCGGCGCGACGATGGGCTCCGCCGCGACATATCCGGGCAGGTAGGGGCCGGTGTAGTTGGACCTGTCGACCAGGGTGTGCCGGGTCTCGCCGTACGCCGCGATCGCCGCGACCACGACCTTGCCGTGGTCGTCCTCGACCACGTGGGACTCCTCAAGGCCACGGGCGCCCTGCGCCAGCGCGTGGCGGTAGGCCGTCTCCACGTCCGGCACGTCCAGCGCGAGATCGATCACACCGTCGCCGTGCTCGGCCACGTGACGCGCGAGCGGCGTGCCCGCGCGTACGGCTCCGCGCAGCTCGAACCGGGCCGAGCCCGACACGAGGACGTACGCCACCTCGTCGCGGCTGCCCGTCTCCGGCCCCCGGTAGGCCACCAGGCGCATCCCGAAGGCGGTCGAGTAGTAGTGGGCGGCCTGCTTCGCGTTGCCGACCGCGAAGACCACCGCGTCCATGCCGTGAACCGGAAAGACATCGTTCATAGGCCAACTGTCCGTGGGCATGGCCAATTTGCGCAACAGTGAGTTGTTTTGGTGGACAATGTGCTCAGTCTCCGCCTCGTACAAGGGGAAATCGTTATGACGATTGACCACCTCGACGCACAGCTCGTCGCGCTGCTGACCGCCGAGCCCAGGATCGGCGTGCTGGAGTGCTCCCGCAGGCTGAACGTCGCCCGGGGGACGGTGCAGGCCCGGCTCGACCGGATGGCCGCGAAGGGCGTCATCACCGGCTACGGCCCGGACATCGACCCTGCCGCGCTCGGCTTCGACGTGACGGCGTTCGTGACGCTGCACATCAGGCAGGTCGCGGGGCACGTGCCGGTGGCCGACCAGCTCGCGCTCATCCCGGAGGTCCTGGAGGTCCACACGATCACCGGCGGGGGAGACATGCTCTGCCGTGTGGTCGCCCGCAGCAACGCCGACCTCCAGCGCGTCATCGACCTCATCGTGGACGTCCAGGGCGTCGTACGGACCGAATCGGTGATCGCGCTCGACACGCCGGTGCCCTACCGGACCCTCCCGCTCGTCCGTGCGGCCGGGGGTTGACCCGCGTTTTCCACAGTCTTCGCCGCCTCGGGCAGGCTTTTCCACAGACGTGGCGGGAAGTGCCGGACCATAGAAGGCCATCGTTTACCGTGGTTCCATCCGCCCAGCTCAGCGGGCACAAAAGGGCGTAGCGGGGGTATCGGACTTATCGGGGGTCACAGCGTGGACAGCGCCGAAGAGGGCCCGATCGGGGAGGGCGCCGCGGAACCGCGGGCGTCGCTCGACGGCCCGAACGGGGGAGGAGGCGGCGGGGACGGCGGCGCGCCGAAGCCTCGCCGGCGAAGACGGCTGCTGCGCGTCTTCCTCCTGAGCCTGGCCACCGCGATCGTCGGGCTCGCCGTGTTCCTCGCCGTGGTGTGGGCGCTGACCCCCATCCCGGACAGCACGCAGGAGCTGGCGACGGCCCAGGGCTCGGTCATCTACTACCGGGACGGCAAGACGGTCCTCGCCAACGAGGGCGTCAACCGCAAGACCGTGCCGCTCTCGCAGGTCCCCCAGGTCGTCAGAAGCGCGGTCATCGCGGCGGAGAACCGGACGTTCTACCAGGACCAGGGCGTCTCGCTGTCAGGTACGGCCCGCGCCGTGTGGTCCACGATCACCGGCCGTCAGCTCCAGGGCGGCTCGACGATCACGCAGCAGATGGTGCGCAACTACTACAGCGGCCTCGGTCAGGAACGCTCCATCGGGCGCAAGCTCAAGGAGATCATGATCGCGCTGAAGGTGGATCGTTCCAAGCCGAAAGACTGGGTGCTGGAGCGCTACCTCAACACCATCTACTTCGGCCGTGGGGCCTACGGCATCCAGGCCGCCGCGCGGGCCTACTTCGACAAGGACGTGCAGAACCTGACGGCGGCCGAGGGCGCCTACCTCGCCGCCGTGATCCAGCAGCCGACCCGGTTCGCCAACCCGACCGGGGCCGCGCTCGACGCGGTGAAGGCCAGATGGACGTCGGTGATCCAGGGCATGCGCGAGATCGGCGCGATCAGCCGCGCAGAGGCCCGTGCCCAGGTGTTCCCCACCCTCGCCAAGCAGCGGGCGCCGTTGTCCCTCGGCGGCCAGAACGGCTACATGCTGGCGCAGGTGCGCGCGGAGCTGAACCGGCTCGGCTTCACCGACGAGGACATCAACCACGGCGGCCTGAAGGTCACCACGACGTTCGACAAGAAGCTCATGGCGCAGGCCCAGCACGCGGTCAAGTCGGTCCTGCCGGCCGACACCCCCAAGAAGGTCCGCACCGGCCTGGCGGCCGTCGATCCCGCGACCGGCGAGGTCGTCGCCTTCTACGGCGGTCGTTACGAGACCAACCAGTACGACAACGCCTTCTCCGCCAAGGTGCAGGCGGGCTCGACCTTCAAGCCCTACACGCTGGCCGCCGCGCTCGAAGCCGGATACGGGCTCGACACGCTGGTCTACGGCAACTCCCCCATCCGCATCGGCTCCGCCGACATCCCCAACTCCGGCGGCAAGTCGTACGGACCGGCGATTCCGCTGCTCCAGGCGACGCAGTTCTCGGTCAACACCGCCTTCGTCGACCTCGGGCAGCGCATCGGCCTCGACAAGGTCGTCGCCGCGGCCAAGGCCGCCGGCATCCCCGCGGCGCAGCTCGCCCCGCACCAGGGCGCCGCCACGCTGCCCCTCGGGGTGGCGTCGGTGAGCGCCGTGCAGCAGGCCGCCGGGTTCGCCACCTTCGCCGCCGGAGGCATTCACCACGAGCCGCACGTGATCCGGGCGGTCACCGACTCCACCGGGCTCACCCGGAAGTTCGCCCCGCCCGGCGTCCGGGCCTTCAGCGAGAACACCGCCGCCGACACGACGTACGCGCTGGAGCAGGTGGTGCGCGGCGGCACCGGCACGGCCGCGCGGCTGTGGGACCGCCCGGTCGCGGGCAAGACCGGCACCACCGACGAGTCGGCGGCCGTGTGGTTCTCCGGCTACGTCCCGCAGCTCGCCGTCGCGGTCGACATGTTCCGCGACGACAACAAGCCGGTGACCATCCCCGGCTACGGCGAGCTGTACGGCGGCACGCTGCCCGCCGAGATCTGGAAGACCTTCATGAGCACCGCCATGGAGGGCAAGCCGGTCCGGGAGTTCCCCGACCCGGTCACCTGGAACCCCTACTACTGGGACGCCTACGGCATGGCGCTGCCGCAGCAGAGCGGGTCTCCCACGGCCTATCCGTCGGGACCCTCCGGGCCGCCCGTGCCGGACGGGGTGACGATGCCCGGCCCCGACGGGCCCGGCATGCCCGGTCCGCCCGCAGGGGGCGACGAGGAGGGCGCGACCGGCCAGGACGGCGAGGCCCCACCAAGAGGCGGCGCGAACGGCATCGGCGGTCCGGCAGGCCCGGCAGGCACCCGCGACCTGGACGCCGCCGACCCCGCCACCCGCGCCGGCCCCGAGGCCGGGACCACCAGAGGGACCACCAGATCCGACCCCGGCGCCACCGGCACGGGCGCCAGGCGGCCCGGCCAGACCGACCCGGGCACCCGGCGCACCGGCCAGAACGATCAAGGTGATCAGAGCGGCCCGATCGGGCAGCTCCCCGGGCCGGAGCTCCCGGTCGGGCAGCTTCCCGGCCGCTGACGGCCGGGAGCACGCCTGAGAGCGGCGCGGCCTGAGGAGCGGCCGGGCCGGGAGAGGCCGCCGTGCCGCTTGTGCCGCTTCTCCTGTGCCGCTTCTCCTGTGCCCTTCTATCGGGCCAGTTCTCTATCGGGCCAGTTCGGCGCGCAGCTCGGCGGGCGTGGTGACCGGCGCCCGGCAGGTGAAGCGCCGGCACACGTAGGCCGCCGGTGAGCCGTCCACCATGCCCCGCCCTTCGAGCAGCGGCACGTCGGCGTGATCTCCCGCGCTCAGCGCGACGACCAGCCCCGGCGTGCCGGACATGAGGGCGGCCCGGTGCAGCGCGCGGGTGCGGGCGTCGTCGGCCGGGCCGATGATCGCAACCTCGGCGGGGCCGCGCAGCGCCGCCTCCGCCACCGCGAGACCCCACCCGGCGAACCGGGCGTACCGCTCCGCCAGCGCGGAGACCGTGCCCAGCGCCGCCTCGGCGGCCTCCCGGTGCCGGGCGGAGCCGGTGAGCGCGGCGTACGACAGCAGCGCCCCGGCCGCCGCGAACTGGCCCGAGGGCGTCGCGTTGTCGGTCGGGTCCTGGGGCCGCTGGAACAGCCGCTCGCCGTCGTCGGGGGCGTCGTAGAACCCCCCTGACCCGTCGGGGAACCGCGCCAGCACGGTCTCCAGCAGGTCTCCGGCGCGGTAGAACCATCGGGTCTCGCCGGTGACGCCATAGAGGGCGAGGAAGCCCTCGGCGGTGTTGGCGTAGTCCTCCAGCATGCCGGCGTTGGTGCCCGCCCGGCCGTCGCGGGAGGTCCGCAGCAGCCGGGCCGGGCCGCGGCTCACCGTGTGCAGCTCGTCGAGCAGCATGGCCGCCTCACGCGCGGCGTCGATCAGCACCGGCTGTTCGAACAGCGCGCCCGCCTCGGCCAGGGCGGCGATCACGAGCCCGTTCCAGGAGGCCACGATCTTGTCGTCCCGGCCGGGCCGGGGCCGCCGCTCCCGTGCCGCGCGCAGGGCCGTACGGACCCGGTCGAACCGGGCCGGGTCGTCGGGGTCGGCGAGAAGCTGGAGCACAGACGTGCCGTGCTCGAACGTGCCGGTCACCTCGAACACCGAGGCCGCCCAGGCGGCGTCGTCCTCTCCGAGGACCTCGCGGAGCTGTTCGGGCGTCCAGACGTAGAACAGGCCCTCGCCGTGGGTGCCGTCCGGTCCCTCGCTGTCGGCGTCGAGGGCCGAGGCGAACGCGCCCTCGGACGTGCGCATCTCCCGCAGCAGCCACTCGGCGGTCTCCAGGGCCACCCGCTTGGCCAGGACCGAGCCGGTCGCCCGCCACCAGTGGGCGTAGACCCGCAGCAGCAGCGCGTTGTCGTAGAGCATCTTCTCGAAGTGGGGCACCACCCAGCCGGCGTCGACCGAGTAGCGGGCGAAGCCCCCGCCGAGCTGGTCGTACATGCCGCCTCTGGCCATCGCCTCCATGGTCTTCTCTGCCATGGCCATGGCCTCCGGGGTGCCGTGCCGCAGCAGGAACTCCAGGACCATGGATGGCGGAAACTTGGGCGCGCCGCCGAATCCGCCCCGCCGCTCGTCGAAGGTCTCCACGAGGTTCCGTACGGCGAGGTCGAGGGTCTCGGCGGTGGGCAGCGGGCCCGAGGGCACCCCGGTGCGGTCGGCGAGCGCCTCCACGACCTTCTGGCCCTGGGTCAGGACGCCCTCACGGTCCTGCCGCCAGGCCTGCGACACGGCGTGCAGCAGCCGCTGGAACTGCGGCCGGGGGAAGTAGGTGCCGGCGTAGAACGGGTGTCCGTCGGGGGTGGCGAAGACCGTCATCGGCCAGCCGCCCTGCCCGGTCATCGCCTGGACCGCGCCCATGTAGACCGCGTCCACGTCGGGCCGCTCCTCGCGATCCACCTTGACGTTGACGAACAGCTCGTTCATCAGCCGCGCGGTGGCCTCGTCCTCGAACGACTCGTGAGCCATGACATGACACCAGTGACACGCCGAATAGCCCACGCTGACCAGCACAGGGACGTCGCGCCGGCGGGCCTCCGCGAACGCCTCCTCGCCCCAGGGGAACCAGTCGACGGGATTGTCCGCGTGTTGCAGGAGGTAGGGAGAGGTCTCGCCGCCCAGCCGGTTCATAAGGCCAGCCTCTCACACGCCGGAAAAGGACGATCAGGGTACGGCGCGGCGGACGGGCTTCGGGGGCGCGCGCGGGATCCGTCCGCGCCGGTGGCGCGCCGGACTGCCACGCGGAGCAGGACGCGGGTGATCCGCGTTATCGGCGCAGTTCGAAGGAGACGTGCGGGGCCAGGGCGTGGAGGAAGCCGAGGGCGTCGAAGATCTCACCGGCGGAGGCGACGCCGGCGGTCCTGGTCCGTCCGGTGAGGATGCGCTCGACCGCCTCCACCACGAGCGGCGCGGTGACGGCGTAGATGTCCTGGCCACGTGCCACGGCCCGCCGTTCGCTGCCGCCGGAGCGCACGACGACGTCGACGAGGAAGGTCTGCGCGGACCGCCCGTGCTCGTCGACCGGGGCCGGGGCCGGGGTGCCCGGATCCGACAGGTCCCTGGCGGCCTCGACCGTCATGTACGTCCGCACGTCGGGGATGGACAAATGGCTGGGAATGGTGACGACGTCGGCCATCGTGAACTCTCCGATGACGGCCCGCGGTCCCATCGGGGCGGGGAAGGGCCACTCCAGGGTCGGCTGCTTGTCGTCGCGATACTCCAGCCGGCCGTTCGCATAACGGACGCGCCGGCCGCCCCGCCGCTGCCCGGAGACCACGCCCGAGGCGCGGGTCCCGGCGGTCGGGTGCCAGCCGCTCAGCCCGTACGCGACGTGCGCCTCGTCTGCGGCCGTCCAGTCGCCCATCGCGGCGGTGGCCAGCAGGTCGCCGAAACCGCCGTAGAAGGCCATCGCGGGGACGATCACGGCTCCGGCGGCGCGGGCGCGGTCCGCGAAGTTCGCGAACGTGTCGACGTTGGCCTCGATCTCCGCCGCCACGTCCACGTAGGGGATCCGGGCGCGCAGCGCCGCCTCGATCACGGGCGCGGCCGTCGCGGCGAAGGGCCCGGCACAGTTGATCACGGCCGCCGCGCCGGCCAGGGCGCGGTCGAGCGAGGCCGGGTCGCCGACCGGGGCCGGGCGGGCCTCCAGCCCGGTCTCCGACGCCGCCTTCTCCAGCTTGGCGGCGTCCCGTCCGGACAGCACGGGCACGAACCCGCGCTCCCGCAGCCGTGCCACCAAGAATCGCCCGGTATGCCCGTACGCGCCGTAAACCGCCACCGTGAGACCCGATTCCACCGGTTCTCCTCCTCGCCCGAATGATTCGTCGAATGATCCGTCGCGGACATCCTGACGAGGACGGGCGTCCGGCACGAGTGTCCGGAACGCCATCACCCGTACAATTCCGGACATGAGCACTGTCGCGCTGGCCGTCACCGACGGGATGCTGCACTTCGAGCTGGCGCTGGCCTACGAGGTCTTCGGGGCCGACCTGAGCCACGTGGCCGACCCCTGGTACAGCCTCGTCGTCTGCGGTCCCGGCGCGGTGCGGGCCGGGCGGTTCCGGCTGGAGCCCGACCACGGGCTCGACCGGCTCTCGCACGCCGACACCGTGATCGTCCCGGGCTGGGCCGACGCCGAGGTCGATCCACCCGCCGAGCTGGTCGACGCGGTGCGCGCGGCCCACGAGGCGGGCGCGCGGGTGGCCTCCCTCTGCACGGGCGCGTTCGTCCTGGCGGCCGCCGGCCTGCTGGACGGCAGGCGCGCGACCACGCACTGGGCGCACACCGAGGAGCTGGCCGCCCGCTATCCGCGGGTGGAGGTGGACCCGGACGTCCTGTACGTGGACAACGGCAGCGTGCTCACCTCCGCGGGCAAGGCCGCGGCCATGGACCTGTGCCTTCACCTCGTGCGCCTCGACCACGGCTCCTCGGTCGCCAACACGGTCGCCCGCCGCCTGGTCGTGCCGCCGCACCGGGACGGCGGCCAGGCCCAGTTCGTCACCACCCCGGTGCCCGCCCCCGGCAACCACCCGCTCGCCGAACTGTTCCCCTGGGTCATGGAACGTCTTGACCATCCGCTGACCGTGGACGACCTGGCCCGCCGGGCGCGGATGAGCTCGCGCAACCTGAGCCGCCACTTCAGGTCGGTCACCGGCACCACCCCGCTGCAGTGGCTGCTGGTGCAGCGCATCCGCCGCGCCCAGGAGCTGCTGGAGACCACCGACGACGGCATCGACGTCATCGCGGCGGCCACCGGAATGGGCACCGCCACGACGCTGCGCCGGCACTTCAACCGCACTGTCGGCGTGCCTCCGGACACCTACCGCCGCACCTTCCGGGCCCGTACGCGCCCCGGCCTGGGCGGGCCGCCACGTCCGGGGGAACTCGTGGGGGACCGTGGGGATGTGTTCCGGCCCGTCCCGGCGTAGGCTCACAGGACGTGGGCTTGGATCTGGACTTCGCTATCAGGCACTCGGGACGCCCGGCGGCCGCCATGACGCGGCGCGACGTCGCACGGGTGTTGCTGGCCGTGCCGTCCGGACACGCCCTGGTCGCCCTGCCCGACCTGAGGCGGCAGCTTCTCGCGGCGGGCAACCCGCTGTCGGTCAGGTTCTGGGAGTCGGCCAAAGCCGTGCTGATGAGCATCGAGTCCGGCGTGGCGACGGTCGGGGACGTGCAGCGCTGGCTGGAGTCGAGCGGCACCGAGCCGATCATGCTCACCCGCAGCTATTTCCTGTGGCCGGAGGAGAGCGAGCGCGGCCCGGTCGCGACCGAGATGTACGAGCGGCTGGTCGAGTTCCTGGAGGAGCGGCTGGCGGCCGGGGAGATCGACCCGGACGCGCTCGCCGCCGGGGACCCCGGCGCCCGGCACGCCTACGAGGAGCTCCAGGAGCGCTGGCTCGGCACCCCGCTGCCGGACGGCCGGGTGCCCAACGTCGTGGTCAACGACGAGCAGGACCAGGAGCTGTACGCCGCCTGGGACGAGGAGGAGGCGTTCGCGCTCGGCGAGCTGCGGCGGGTGCTCGACGACCTGCCGGAGCCGCCCTTCCCCGAGGCCGATCTCCGCTCGGCCGCCCGGCGGCTGCGGGTGACGCTGACCCGCCCCGGTTATCCGGGCAACGTGCTGCGCGCCTGCGCCGGGCTGGAGGACGGCGATCTGCCCGAACGCGACGAGGACCTGTGGCTCACGGTCGCCGCCGGGATCGCCGCGCCGATCTCCGACCTTCCGGACGAGGAGGACGCCGCCCGGTTCTTCGACATGGAGGGCGAGCTCAGCCACGAGGACTCGATACTGGCGTCGCTGTGCGCCATCCACCACGCCGACTGGCTCGCGTCGGTGATCGCCCTGGTCCGGTACGGCCCGGGCGTGCTCGCCTCGCCCGAGCGGATCGCCCGGTTCATCGCCGACTCCGAGGACGTCGACATCGACCCGGACGAGCCGGAGGACCTGGAGGCGACGGAGATGCTGTTCACGGCGGTGACGCCGCTGTGGGCGCACCTCGGCATCGTGGACCGGGCCGAGGTGCTCACCCCGCTGGGCTGGTGGGGCCTGCCGAAGGCGCTGGAGCGTGCCTGGTCTTCGGGCCCCGCGCTACCCGAATGATCCGCCCGGCTCAGCCGGGTGTGTCGGCTCAGCCGGGTGTGTCGACCAGGTCGCGGTAGTCGTCGTCCACGAGATCGCGGTATTCCGGATGCCGCTGGATGTACCAGGCCACGAACGAGCAGAGCGGCACGACCCGCAGGCCGGCCGCCCGGGCCGCGTCGAGGGCTCCGCCGACCAGCGCGCCGCCCAGCCCGCGGCCCTCGAACTCGCCGCGCACCTCGGTGTGCGGCAGGACCATCGCGCCGTCGCGCAGCCGGTATTGGGCGAACCCGGCGACCACGCCGTCCACGATGATCTCGTAGCGCGACGCGGCGGGGTTGTCGACGACCCTGACGTCCGTGCTCACGCCTTGGGCCCGTTTTCGCGCCGCTCGTCCTCATGCTGGTCGTGCGGCACCTGGATCTTGCGCATCTGCTTGTTCATGTTCTTCAGCAGGAAGAACAGGGCCAGGCCGATCGCGGCGACGACGACGAAGCCGAGAAGACCCGGCCCGTAGCTGGTTGCATCCACGCCTTCAGCTTACGAGCAGGCAGGGGTGACCCCCGCGGCGATCCCCGCGAACAGGTCGTCCTCCGGCAGCGTGGTGTCCACGAGCGACCGCGCGAGGTGGTAGTCCTCGGTCGGCCAGATCTCCTCCTGCAGCTCACGCGGGCAGACGAACCAGAACCCGTCGGGGTCGACCTGGGTGGCGTGCGCGAGCAGGGCGAGATCGCGGACCTCGAAATAGTCCGCGCACGGGACCCTGGTGGTGACCTCCCACTTCTGCGGGCGGTCCTCCCACCGCGAGATCCAGTCGGCGTACGGCGAGCCCATGCCGCGCTCGGTCATGGCGTTGTGCAGCGCCTCGAACCGCTCCCGCGTGAAGCCCATGTGGTAGTAGAGCTTCAGCGGCTGCCACGGCTCGCCAGTGCCGGGGTAGCGGTCGGGGTCGCCCGCCGCCTCGAACGCCTCCACGGACACCCGGTTGGTCATGATGTGGTCCGGGTGGGGGTAGCCGCCGTTGTCGTCGTACGTGAGGATCACGTGCGGCCGGAACTCCCGGACGGCGGCGACGAGCGGCGCCGACGCCACGTCGAGCGGCTGCAGGGCGAAGCACCCCTCGGGCAGCGGCTCGTTCTCGTCCTCGGGCAGCCCCGAGTCGACGAAGCCGAGGAACCGCTGCTGGACGCCGAGGATCTCGCGCGCCTTCTCCATCTCCTGGCGGCGGACCTCGCCGATGTTCTCCAGGATGTCCGGCCGGTCCATCTTGGGGTTGAGGATCGAGCCGCGTTCACCACCCGTACACGTGACGACGAGCACCTCCGCGCCCTCCGCGACGTAGCGGGCCATCGTGGCGGCGCCCTTGCTCGACTCGTCGTCCGGGTGCGCGTGCACGGCCATCAGCCTCAACGGTGCACTCACGTCTCTCCTCAGGTGTTCTATGGCTACGAAAAGAGGTTAGCTTCTTAGAGACCGTGCGTTTCGGACCCGGCTGGCCGGCGTCACCGGCACGGTCGACTTGTGCGGACGATCGTCTCGCACAACACCGACAATCCTCAGGGAGATTCCGCGATGCCCACCGATGAGGTCGGCGGCCAGGGGACACGCCCGGTGCTCGGCACGCCGGACGAGTTCGCGCCCCGCCCGGCGCGGCCCTCCAGGCTGGTGTCGTACGTCGTGATCGCGTTGATCGTGGCGGTGTTCGCGGGCGGCTGGGGCTACGTGATGCTCCGCGCGAACGGGAACCCTTCGGTGAGTGCGGACGTCATCACCTTCGACGCGAGCGCCGCGGACTCCGCCGCCATCACCTTCACCGTGCACAAGCCCGCGGACCGGGCGGCGATGTGCCGGATCCAGGCGCTCGACACCCAGCACCTGGAGGTCGGCAGCCGTGAGATAACCATTCCCAAGGGCCGGTCGGATCTCGAGTTCACCGAACGTCTGAGGACGAGTTCCCAGGCCACAGCAGTTCATGTCGACTACTGCGATCTCGTATAGTGGAATCTTTGGGGAAGCGTTCGAAGGCGTTAACTTGACAGCCTTTCGAGTCACTTACGGAAACAAGGAGAGCCCGTGGCCGTCTCCCAGAACGACAACGTCACCTGGCTGACGCAAGAGGCGTACGACCGCCTCAAGGAGGAGTACGAGTACCTTTCGGGCCCGGGACGCACGGACATCGCCAAGAAGATCGAAGCCGCCCGGGAAGAGGGTGACCTCAGGGAGAACGGTGGCTACCACGCCGCCAAGGACGAGCAGGGCAAGATGGAGGCCCGCATCTTCCACCTCCGGCAGATCCTGGACAACGCCAGGGTCGGCGAGGCGCCCCGCGCCGAGGGCGTGGTCGGCCCCGGCATGACCGTGACGGTCCGCTTCGACGGCGACGACGAGGAGGTCACCTTCCTGCTGGCCTCCCGCGAGGAGAGCGGCGCGCCCATCGACGTCTACTCGCCGAACTCTCCCCTCGGGTCCGCGATCAACGGCAAGAAGATCGGGGAAAAGGCGACGTACACGCTGCCCAACGGCAGGCAGAACACCGTCGAGATCCTCGAAGCCGTGCCGTACATCGGCAACTGACCCTTTTCGCCCCGGCCGGGAATTCCGGAATCGTTTGCGGGATTCCCGGCTGTGCGGCAGTCTCGTCCCTGACCGGACCATTCGCCGCGGGAGGGGTGAGATCGTGCTCGAACGCCGAGCGCGGCCGTCCACCCGTTTAGGCAGGAAGCTCGCGAGAGCCGTGTCCGAGGCTCGTCAGGATCTCGCCTATCGCCCGCGGCTGCCCCGCCCGGGGCGCCTGCGCAGGACGGTTCCCCTCATCGCCGCGGCGCTCGTCGCCGTGCTGACCATCGACGTGCTCGTGCTCGGGGATCTCCGGCCGCAATCCGGGGACCCGGACGTGGTCGCGGCCCTGTCCGGGCGGCGCGCGGGCCACGGCTACGTGGCCGCGACCCGGCAGGCCCGTGAGATGCCGGCCCCGGCGCAGGGCCACCAGGCCCCGGCCGCTCAGACGGTGTCGCAGCAGCCGGTGGCCCCGCTGCAGCGGCTGATCCGCCCGCACCTGTTCGTGGTGGCCACCCGGCCCCTTCCCCCAGAGGTGGTGGAGAAGGTGCGCAAGGTGAAGGGCGTGGCCGCCGCCGAGGCGACCGGCGCGGCCGAGGTGACCGTGGACGGCAAGCGGGTGCCCACGATGGGCGTCGACCCGTCCACCTTCCGCTCGTACACGCCGAAGGTCACGGCCTCCTCCGACGAGCTGTGGCGCAACATCGCCGCCGGCGACATGGCGGTCTCCTTCGAGCTCGGCAACGACGGCGGCGTGCAGCTGGGCTCGCAGGTCCAGAGCGGCGCCCGGCGCCTGCGCATCGGCGCGTACGCCACGGTGGGCATGGGCTCGATCGCGGCGATCGTCTCGAAGGGGACGGCGTCGGCGCTCGGCATCCCGGACGGCAACGCCCTGGTCGTGAGCGCGCCCAAGGTCGACTCCGGCAAGCTCCGCCTCAGACTGCTGAAGATCCTCCCCAAGGGCAGCCAGGTCGCCACGATCAACCCGGTGGTGGTGGCGCCGAAGGGCCGCAAGGTGTGGCCGCAGACGGCGTTCATGTCCGCGGAGCAGCTCAAGGTCGCGCTCACCGCCGCCGTCAGCAAGCTCGGCCGGCCGTACGTGTGGGGCGCCGAGGGGCCCGACAGCTTCGACTGCTCGGGGCTCGTGCAGTGGGCGTACGCGCAGGCGGGCGTGCGCATGCCGCGGGTGACCTATCAGCAGTGGGTCACCGGGCCGCAGGTGCCGCTGTCGCAGGCGCAGCCGGGTGACCTGCTGTTCTGGCGCAACGATCCGACCAACCCCGGCTACATCTCGCACGTCGCCATCTATTGGGGCAACGGGAAGATGCTGCACGCCCCGCACACGGGCGACGTCGTGAAGATCGCGAACGTCTACACCAAGAACCTCGCCGGGGTCGTCCGGGTCAGTCCGCAGATCTCGGCGCGCGTCCGCTGACCGCGCCGGCGGCCAGGCCGTCCAGCACGAGCGAGAACAGGTGGTCGCGCCGCCCGGCGACGACCGGGCCCTGCTCGGCGATCCACCCGACTGCGCTGACCAGCGCGAACACGTCCATCCCGTCGATGTCCGGCCGGATGTGGCCGTCGTCCTGGGCCCGCTTGACCAGGCGCCCGGCGGCCTCCCGCATGGCGGAGCACGACGCGTGGAGGGCGGAGTCCTCGTCGCCGATCGTCGTCATCATCGAAGAGCTCAGGCCGCGGTAGGCGCTCGCGCGGCTGAGGAACTCCCGCAGCCATTGCCGCAGCGCCTCGCGGGAGTCGTCCGCGCCCTCCAGCTCCTCCGCGCGGGCCGCCAGGGTGTCGAACCGCTGCCGGAGCAGGGCCTCCAGCAGGGCCTCTCTCGTGGGGAAGTGGCGGTAGAGCGTGCCCATGCCGACCTCGGCGCGCCGGGCGATGTCGCGCAGCGACGCCTGGGTGCCCTGCTCCTCCACCACGGTCCTGGCGACCTCCAGGATGCGCTCGTAGTTGCGCTGCGCGTCCGCGCGCTGCTGTCGGCCCGTCATGCGTCGATCCTCGCACTTGACATGTGGAGCGGTGCTCCGCTTATTATCCGGAGCATCGCTCCGAATCGTAGTCGTCAGGAGGACCGATGCCCACCATGAAGGCCGTCCCATGCACTGGACCGGAGACCCCGAGGTCCTGGCGCTGGAGGAGGTTCCCCGCCCCGAGCCGGGTCCCGGGGACGTGCTGGTCCGGGTGCACGCGGCCGGGATGAACCCGCCCGACTGGTACGCCCGCATAGGCTTTTCGAACATTCCCGAGGAGATGCGGCCCGCGTTTCCCCTGCCGTACACGCCGGGCTCGGACATCTCCGGCGTGGTCGTCGCCGTCGGCGAGGGCGTCGGCGAGTGGCGGGAGGGCGACGAGGTCTTCGGGCTCGTGCGCTTTCCCGGCGCTCTGGGCAACGGAGGCCGGGGCTACGCCGAATACACCACCTCGCCCGCGTCCCACCTGGCCCGCAAGCCGGCCTCGCTCAGCCACGTCGAGGCGGCCGCCGTGCCGATGGCGGGGCTCACCGCCTATCAGTTCGTCTTCGACCACATCAAGCTCGGCGAGGGCCGCAGGGTGCTGGTCAACGGCGCCGCCGGCGGGGTCGGCCACTTCGCGGCGCAGCTCGCCAAACTACAGGGCGCGTACGTCATCGGGGTCGCCTCGGGGCGGCACGAGACGTTCCTGCGCGAGCTGGGGGTGGACGAGTTCGTCGACTACACGACCACGCGCGTGGAGGACGCGGTGCGCGACGTGGACGTGCTCATCGACAGCGTGGGCGGGCCGGACGCCCACCGGTTCCTGCGGGTGGTGCGGCCCGGCGGCGTGATCAGCCCGGTCTTCCACGGCGAGTATCACCGCGACCACGCGGCCGAGCTGGGCATCACGTTCCGGGGCGGCCAGGTCCACTCGGACGGCAAGCAGATGGCCGAACTGGGACGCCTGCTGGAGGAGGGCCGGCTGCGCGTCGGCATCGACGCGGTCTTCCCGCTCGCCGAGGCCGCGAAGGCCCACGAGCGGGCCGAGCGCGGGCACATCCAGGGCAAGCTGGTCCTTCAGGTGGTTCCCGACAAAGCCGATTAGATCGGCAGCCCGGCCTCCAGGTAGCCGAGTGCCTCGTCGAGCAGCACGGGCAGCGGGATCCGGCCGTCGTGCTCCACCCAGGTGAACATCGCCGGGAGCATGACCCCCATCACCGCGCCGGCCAGCGTCCGTACGGCGGGGCTGCGGGGGTCGCGGCCCGCCCGCTCGGCCACCGCCCCGGCGAGCATCTCGATCGTGGAGTACAGCCCTTCCATCGTCCGGGCCCGCAGGGCGGGCACGGAGGTGGTCAGCTTGGTCCGGGAGAGCATCCGGTCGAGCTCCTCGGGCTCCATCGCCTCGAAGGCGGTGCGGAACGCGGCGCGCAGCGTGGTCAGCGGGGGCAGGTCCGGCGGCTGCGCCTTGATCGCCTCCATCAGGAGCGGGTCGTAGTCGTCCTGGGTGACCGCGTCCTCCTTCGTGGGGAAGTAGCGGAAGAACGTGCTGGGGGAGACCTCGGCCGCCTCCGCGATCTGCTCGACCGTCGTCGCGTCGTATCCCTGCTCGGCGAACAGCCGCAGCGCCTGCTCCTGGATGGTCCTGCGGGTCTTGGCCTTCTTGCGCTCGCGCAGGCTCGTGACAGCGCGGTCGGAGGCGGGCGAGGTCCGGTCAGCGCGCTGAGGTGAGCTCATGCCCTGATTCTGCCGTCTTCCCGCGCCCTGCCGTACTCCCCGGTAGGAAGACGGCCACGAGGACGGTGGTCAGCACCGACAGGGCCCCGCACACCAGCAGGACCAGGTCCATGCCGTCCACGAACGCCTCCCTGGCCGCGCCCAGCAGCGCGGCGTCTCCCGCACGCGCGGCCAGGGCCGTCGCGGCCGTGACCGAGCCGGCCGCTCCCTCCGGGACCCGGTCCGGCAGACCCGAGGCGTACGCCGCCGAGAGCATGCTGCCGAGACCGGCCACGCCCAGCGCGCCGCCGACCTGGCGCACGGTCTGCAGGGTCGCCGAGCCGGAGCCCGACCGCTCCTCGGGCAGCGTGGCGAGCACGCCGTCCATGGCGGGGACCATGGCGAGGCCCACGCCCGCGCCGAGGACGGCCAGCCAGGCCGCGACGAAGCCGTACGCGGAAGACACCGAGGTCGCGGCGCCCAGGAGGAAGCCGGCGGCGAGCAGGACCAGGCCCGCCGGCATGACCACGCGCAGCCCGAGGCGGGCCGTGAGCCGCTCTCCGGCCAGGCCCCCGGCCATCAGCCCGGCCACCATGGGGATCACCCGCACACCGGTGCCGAGGGCGTCGTGCCCGAGCACGGCCTGCAGGTGCTGGGGGACGACGAACAGCACGCCCGACATGCCGAGGCTCACGAACGTCGCGCCGGCCGCGCCCCAGACGAAGACCCGGCTGCGGAACAGGCCGAGGTCCATCATCGGCTGCCGGGTGCGGGCCTCGACCCGGACGAACACCGCCAGCAGCGCCGCCCCCGCGCCGAGACCGGCCAGCACGCGGGGGTCGCCCCACCCGCGCGCCGGGGCCTCGATGACGCCGTACACCAGCGCGGCCAGGCCCGTCACCGACAGCAGCGCGCCGGGCAGGTCGGTCCGCGGCGCGGCGGGGTCGCGCGACTCGGGGATGAACGCGGCCACCGCCGCCATCGAGACGACGATCATGGGGATGTTCACGAGGAAGACCGAGCCCCACCAGAAGTGGTCGAGCAGGTAGCCGCCCACGACCGGGCCGAGGGGCAGGCCGAGCGCCATGGCGGCCGTCCACACGGCGATCGCGCGCCCGCGCTCGGCCGGTGGGAAGACCACCGGCAGGATCGAGGTCGACAGCGGCATGATCACCGCGCCGCCCGCCCCCATCAACGCGCGGGCCGCGACCAGGGCGCCGGTGCCGCCCGCGTACGTCGCGATCACCGACGCGATGCCGAAGGCCGCGAGCCCGGCCAGCAGCAGGCGCCTGCGGCCGAACCGGTCGCCGAGCGCGCCCGCCGGGAGCATCAGCGCGGCGAACGGGATCAGGTAGGCGTCGACGATCCACTGCAGGTCGCCGGTCGAGGCGTGCAGGTCGGCCGCGAGGGTCGGCAGCGCCACGTTGAGCACGGTCGCGTCCATGCCGATGACAAGGGCGCTGAGCACGAGGGCGCCGAGCGCCCACCATCGAGAAGTGAGAGTAGCCATAATTTGAAAGTAGCCCTCAAAAAGTAGCGACTGTCAACCTAGGCTGCTGTGCAATAGCGATGTAATGTTGATTACATGCATTCAGAAGAACAGCTGAGCGCCTGGTTCGCCGGCCGGTTGCCGGACAACTGGTTCGCCGAGACCCCCAAGGTCGTGGTGGACCGCGAGGAGATCACCGTGCTGGGCACGCTTCCGCCGCTGTCGGTGGCCGAAGGGCTCCCCGACCCGGAGCGTGCGGCGGCCATGGATGGGTACGTCGAGCGGTTCCGCGAGGAGACGCGCGAGCGCAGGATCGACATCGCCAGGGAGGCCGAGCACCGCTTCCGCCGCAAGGTCTCCTGGGGTGTCGTCGTGGGCGGCGAGACCGTGATGTTCACCACTCTTTCCGTCCCCGTCATGACCCGGCTCCGCCAGCCGGAACGGCAGGTCCTCGACACCCTGGTCGCCGCGGGTGTCGCGCGCAGCCGCAGCGACGCGCTGGCCTGGTGCGTGCGGCTCGTCGGCAAGCACACCGACAGCTGGCTCGCTGACCTGCGCGATGCCCTCCAGCACGTCGACAGGATCAGGGCGGAGGGCCCCGGCGGATTGGACTGAACCAATTCGCCGAAAGGTCTGGACCAGTCGAATTGGCCTATACCAATGTGTAAGGACGGTGCTGCGGGTAAGGGGAAGAGCGACGTTTTTCCAACAGGGCCAGAGTGGGTAAGGTCCCACAACATCACGGCCACTGCCTGTGCGGATGGCATCCGTGGCCATGAAGTAGAGAATGGCGCCGATTTAACGGAGTGGAAACTCGATGGTCTACTCCAATTGGATTCGGAGGCCATTCTTCGCCGATGATGCTCTGGCCCTGAGAGATTAAGGAGCCGCCCCCGTGTCCATTTCAGTAGAGGTACCCACGCCCACGAGTCACAGCGATCTGGCGGCCTGGGTGACCCGGATCGCGGAGCTGACCCAGCCCGACCGGATCGAATGGTGCGACGGCTCCGAGGCCGAATGGACGCGCCTGACCAACCTCCTGGTCGAGCAGGGCACCTTCACGCGGCTGGCCAAGCGTCCCAACAGCTTCTACGCGGCCTCGGACCCGAGCGACGTCGCCCGCGTGGAGGACCGCACGTTCATCTGCTCCGAGCGTGAGGAGGACGCCGGGCCGACCAACAACTGGATCGCGCCCGACGAGATGCGCCGCACGTTCGCCACGCTGTTCAAGGGCTGCATGCGGGGCCGGACGATGTACGTCGTGCCGTTCTGCATGGGTCCCCTGGGCGGGAACATCTCGCAGCTCGGCGTCGAGATCACCGACTCGCCGTACGTCGTGGTGTCGATGCGGATCATGACCCGGATGGGCGAGGACGCGCTGCGGCTCATCGAGGAGCGCGGAGCGGCGCGAAAGGCCCGAGAGAGCGAGGCACGAGCCAACGAGGGCCGAGGCAAGCGCGACCATGAGCACGGCGACTTCGTGAAGGCCGTCCACTCGGTGGGCGCGCCGCTGGCGCCCGGCCAGGCCGACGTGCCGTGGCCGTGCAGCCAGACCAAGTACATCAGCCACTTCCCGGAGACCCGCGAGATCTGGTCGTACGGCTCGGGCTACGGCGGCAACGCGCTGCTGGGCAAGAAGTGCTACGCGCTGCGGATCGCCAGCGTGATGGCCCGCGACGAGGGCTGGCTGGCCGAGCACATGCTGATCCTCAAACTCACGCCGCCGCAGGGCGAGGCGCGGTATGTCGCCGCGGCCTTCCCGTCGGCGTGCGGCAAGACGAACCTCGCCATGCTCCAGCCCACGATCCCGGGCTGGAAGGTCGAGACGATCGGCGACGACATCGCCTGGATGCGCTTCGGCCCCGACGGCCGGCTGTACGCGATCAACCCGGAGGCCGGGTTCTTCGGCGTCGCGCCCGGCACCGGGCGGTCCACGAACGCCAACGCGATCGAGACGCTGTGGGGCAACAGCATCTTCACGAACGTCGCGCTGACCGACGACGGGGACGTCTGGTGGGAGGGCCTCACCGACGAGCCGCCCGCGCACCTCATCGACTGGAAGGGCCGTGACTGGACGCCGGACTCCCCGGAGCCCGCCGCCCACCCGAACGCCCGGTTCACCACGCCGGCCGAGCAGTGCCCGACGATCGCCCCCGAGTGGCAGGACCCCGCCGGGGTGCCGATCTCGGCCATCCTGTTCGGCGGCCGCAGGGCGACCGCGGTGCCGCTGGTGACCGAGTCGTTCGGCTGGCAGCACGGCGTGTTCCTGGGCGCCAACGTGGCCTCGGAGAAGACCGCGGCGGCCGAGGGGAAGGTCGGCGAGCTGCGCCGCGACCCGTTCGCGATGCTGCCGTTCTGCGGCTACAACATGGGCGACTACTTCGCCCACTGGCTGGAGATCGGCAGGATGACCGATCCGGAGAAGCTGCCGAGGATCTACTACGTCAACTGGTTCCGCAAGGACGCGAACGGCCGCTTCCTGTGGCCGGGCTTCGGCGAGAACAGCCGGGTGCTCAAGTGGATCGTCGACCGGCTGAACGGCGTGGCCGACGCCGTGCCCACGCCGATCGGCAACCTGCCGGCCTCGCTCGACACCGAGGGCCTCGACATCGCGCCCGAGGACATGGAGCTCCTGCTCAGCGTCGACCCCGAGGTGTGGCGCGAGGAGGCGGCGCTGATCCCGCCCCACTTCGAGACCTTCGGCGACCACATGCCGAAGGAGCTGTGGGACGAGTACCGCGCCCTGGTCCAGCGCCTGGGCTGAGTGGTCCGGCGGCTCGTCCGGTGCCCGCCGGCGCCCGCCGGGGCGCGCCGCCCCGGCGGGCCGCCCCGGCCCGGGGAGGGCAGGGCACACCGGTTCGCCCGCGATAATTGGTGATCGAGCCCATCGTCGCGAGGAAGAAGGTCGCATGAGCGCGCGCGATCTCGTGTACAAGCTGTACGAGCGCAGGCTCGAACGGAAGCTGTCCTCCGACCAGATTCCCCGCCACGTCGGCGTCATCGTGGACGGCAACCGCAGGTGGGCGCGGGCCATGGGCCTGCGGGACGTCAGCCGGGGCCACCAGAAGGGCGCCGACAAGATCTCCGAGCTGCTCGTGTGGTGCCGCGAGGCCGGGGTCGAGTACGTGACGCTGTGGCTGCTCTCCACCGACAACCTGTCCAGGGACAAGGCCGAGCTCGATCCGCTGCTCCAGGTGATCGAGAACCTCGTCCAGGACCTCGTGGACCAGGGATGGCACCTCAATCCCATGGGCTCGCTCGACCTTCTGCCCGATCACACGGCTCGTGTCCTCAAACACGCAAAAGAAACCACATCGCATCGTCCGGGCCTGATTGTGAACGTTGCCGTTGGGTATGGAGGAAGGCGTGAGATCGCTGATGCGGTGCGCTCCCTCCTCCAGGAGCATGCCAGCAAGGGCGCAAGCATCGAGGACCTCGTCGAGGTCCTCGACGTCGAGCACATCGCTGAGCATCTCTACACGCGCGGCCTGCCCGACCCGGATCTCGTCATCCGGACCTCGGGAGAGCAGCGGCTCTCCGGATTCCTGCTCTGGCAGAGCGCCCACTCCGAGTTCTACTTCTGCGAGGCCTACTGGCCCGACTTCCGCAGAGTCGACTTCCTGCGGGCGCTCCGCTCGTACGCCGCACGGCACCGTCGGTACGGCTCCTGAGACGGTACGTGACCAGCGTCTTTTTACCAGCGAAAACCTATTGGGCTGGGGAGATTCGTTACGTAACGTGGTAGCTGAGCGGCCGTCGAGGGGATCGGCGGCCACCACCTCGGGAGAGGGCCCGTCCTTGCGCGACCACCATGCGAGGAGGGCCGGAGCCCCGGTCTGCTCTCGCAGGTCACGGGCCCGGTCCGTTCACCACCAGTCAAGGCAGGGCGCCCTCAGGCGCCCGGGGGAGAACGCGTGGCAGTGTCCTCGAGCAACCCGTCCACATCCCGCACCTACGTTCTGGACACGTCCGTCCTGCTCGCCGACCCGGCGGCGATGAGCCGCTTCGCCGAGCACGAGGTCGTCGTCCCGATCGTCGTCGTCACGGAACTGGAGGCCAAGCGCCACCACCCCGAGCTCGGCTACTTCGCCCGGGAGGCGCTGCGCTTCCTCGATGACCTCAGAGTGCGGTACGGACGGCTGGATGAGCCCATGCCGATCGGCGACGGGAACATCCGGGTCGAGCTGAACCATAGTGATCCGTCCTGCCTCCCGGCGGGCTTCCGCTTGGGCGACAACGACACCCGCATCCTCACCGTCGCGCAGAACCTCGCGGCGGAGGGCAAGGACGTGGTGCTGGTGTCGAAGGACCTGCCGATGCGGGTCAAGGCGGCGTCCATCGGCCTGGCCGCGGAGGAGTACCGCGCCGGCATGGTGGTGGAGTCCGGCTGGACCGGCATGGCGGAGCTCCAGGTCACCACGGAGGAGATGGACGCCCTCTTCGAGGCCGGCAGCGCCGACATCGAAGAGGCGCGCGACCTGCCGTGCCACACCGGCCTGCGGCTGCTGTCGAGCCGCGGCTCGGCGCTCGGCCGCGTCCTGCCGGACAAGTCGGTGCGTCTGGTGAGGGGCGACCGTGAGGTCTTCGGGCTGCACGGCCGGTCGGCGGAGCAGCGGATCGCGCTCGACCTGCTGATGGACCCCGACGTGGGCATCGTGTCGATGGGCGGCCGGGCCGGCACAGGAAAGTCCGCGCTGGCGCTGTGCGCGGGGCTGGAGGCGGTGCTTGAGCGCCGTCAGCACCGCAAGATCATCGTCTTCCGCCCCCTGTACGCCGTGGGCGGCCAGGAGCTCGGCTACCTGCCCGGCTCCGAGAACGACAAGATGGGCCCGTGGGCCCAGGCGGTCTACGACACGCTGGGCGCGGTCACGTCTCCCGAGGTCATCGAGGAGGTCATCGACCGGGGCATGCTGGAGGTCCTGCCGCTGACGCACATCCGCGGCCGTTCCCTCCACGACGCCTTCGTGATCGTGGACGAGGCGCAGTCGCTGGAGCGCGGCGTGCTGCTGACCGTGCTGTCCCGCATCGGCGCCAACTCGCGGGTCGTGCTCACCCACGACATCGCCCAGCGCGACAACCTGCGGGTGGGCCGGCACGACGGCGTCGTCGCCGTGGTGGAGAAGCTCAAGGGCCACCCGCTGTTCGCCCACATCACGCTGACCAGGTCCGAGCGGTCGCCGATCGCCGCCCTGGTCACCGAGATGCTGGAGAACATCACGCTGTAGTAGCCGCGATCGACGAGAGGGGCACAAGGCTCACGGGGGGAGCTGGCCGTCTTTGGGGGCCAGATCCCAGAACTCCCGGCAGGTGTGGACCTTCAGGGGCCCGTTCTTGTCGGGAGTCGCGTGAGCGATCTCCACGGCCCAGATCTCCGGGCGCAGCCGCGCCGTACAGGTGATCTGGGCCATGGCGGTCCTGGTGATCTTCCAGCCGCTCACGAACAGCCGTACGCGCAGGCTGAGGGTGGCGTCGGGGTCGTTGCGGCTGCCGGCGTCCGGGGCGTACCTGACGAGCTGCACCTGGGCCAGCGTGAGGCCGGTGAGCGCGGTGGACAGCTGGTTCGGCGTCCGCCCGCTGGCCGCGAACAGCGCGTAGAGCACGTCGTTGACGTGGGGTGAGCGCGCCGCGACGCGGGTGGGCCACAGCCGGCCGTCCCGCAGCATGTAGATCGTGACGAGGGTGGGCGTGCCGCTGATGACGGGGGCGGGACCGGCGTCGATCACCCCGGTCGGCGCGACCCCGCAGGCCGCCGACACCATGAGCAGTGCCGCGAGCAGGCCCGCGAGCAGGGCCCTGGACGCGCGCCTGGTCCGTCCGCGGCTCATGGTTTCGGGATCCAGACGCGGAAGAGGGTGCCGGGGTCGCAGCGTTCGGCCCTGATCGAGCCGCCGTGCAACTCGGCGTTGGCCTTGGCGATGGCCAGGCCGAGACCGCTGCCCACGCTCCTGGCCCGGTCGGTGCCGGCCTTGTAGAAGCGGTCGAAGACGTGGGGAAGCACCTGCTCGGGGATGCCGCTCCCGTGGTCGCGCACGCTCACTTCGAGCGCCCCGTGATGCTCGCCGCCAACCGCCACCCGCGCGCCGACAACCACGGGAGGCGCGCCGTGGTTGAGCGCGTTGCCGACGAGGTTGGCGACGATCACGTCGAACCTCCGGGCGTCCAGCGAGAACGTGAGCCCGACGGGCACGGTGAGCTTCACCCGGTCGGCCCAGCCCCGCACCTCCAGGCAGTCGGCCAGCGTGTCGCCCACGTCGACCGTCTCCCGGCGGAGCGTTGCGGCGCCCGCGTCGAACCGGCTGATCTCGATGAGGTGCTCGACCAGCACCCGCAGCCGGTCGATCTCGCGGACGACGATCCGCACCGCCTCCCCGGCGTCTTCCGGCAGGTCGTCGGCGTCCTCCGACAGCATGTCGGTCACCGCGGTCATCGCGGTCAGCGGCGTGCGCAGCTCGTGTGAGACGTCCGCGACGAACCGCCGCGACATCGACTCCAGCGTCCGCAGCTCCGAGACACTGCCCTCCAGCGCCGCCGCCGTCTCGTTGAACGTCGCGGTCAGCTCCGCCAGCTCGTCCCGGCCGCGTACGGGGAGGCGGACGTGCAGCTCACCTGCGCCGAGGGCGCGGGCGGCCGCGCCCAGCCGCCGTACGGGCAGCAGCACCCGCCGGGCCGACAGCAGGGCCAGGGTCAGCGCCAGGACGAGTGTGATGGCTCCGGCCTGCGCGAGAGCGTTCCTGAGGCGGAACAGCACGGCCTCCTCGTCCGACAGCGGCACGAAGACGTAGGCCGTCAGGCCGGTCGGGCGCAGCATGTCGTCGCGGGTGGCCCGCTGGATCTGCGTGGCGACGATCAGCCACGGATGGTCCCTGAGCAGCACCCTCTGGTAGACGAGCCGCCGGGCCGCCTGCCAGCGGAGCTGGTCGGGCACGTCGGCCATGGTGAACCTGGCGCCGGCGCTGGAGCTGCGGTGGTCGCCGTAGGTCACGATGACGGTGCGCTCCGGCGCCTCCAGCGCCTGCACGACCCCGCTGAGGTCCTCGTCGGTGACGGTGGTGTCGCTCGGCCAGACCACGTCGCTCGCGCCGATCGGCAGCGTGATCTTGGAGAGCGTCTCCCGTACGTCGGCGACCGCGGTCCGCTCCGCGCGGTCGAGCATGCCCCGGCGGATGATCTGGTAGCCCAGGCCCGCCACCATGGCGGACGCCGTGACCGCCACCAGCAGGAAGGTGATCACCAGCCGGGCCTGCAACCCGGTGGGCACCCAGCTCATGTCGGGGTCATGGCGGGCTGAAGCGGTATCCGAAGCCGCGCACCGTGTGGATGTAGACGGGGTCGGCGGGCACCGGCTCGATCTTGGCGCGGATGCGCTGCACGCACGCGTCGACCAGCCGCGAGTCCGCCACGTGCGTGTGGTCCCACACGGCGCGCAGGAGATAGCGGCGGTTGAGCACCTGGCCGGGGTGGCGGACCAGTTCGAGGAGCAGACGCAGCTCGGTCGGGGTGAGGTGGATCTCCTTGCCCGAAAGGCTCACCTTGAGGGCTCCGCGGTCGATCACGAGGTCGCCGAAGGTGAGGCGGTCGGGCGAGGCGGACTCCAGCCGGCGCAGTACGGCGCGGATACGAGCGTCCAGCACCCGCGGTTCGACGGGCTTGACGACGTAGTCGTCCGCGCCGGCCTCCAGCCCCACCACCACGTCGAGGTCGTCGCCTCTGGCCGTGAGCAGGATGATCGGCAGCGGATCGAGTCTGCGGATGCGGCGGCACACCTCGACTCCGTCGATGCCGGGGAGCATGACGTCGAGGATCGCGATCTCGGGGCGGCGGGAGCGTACGTGTTCGAGGGCCTCCTCGCCCGTGGCGTACGCGGTCACCGAGTGGCCCTGCCGGGTGAGCGCGAGCTCGAGTCCGGCGCGGACCGAGGGGTCGTCTTCGACCAGGAGGATGCCTGCCACTCGGTCATTATGGTGCGAACCTCACCATTTCCCTATTTGTCACAGCCCTGTGACACCGTCAGCACCTCATCATCAAGAAGCGGGAGCAGGCTGGTGCGCGGGCACCCATGCCCCTCCCTGTGGCGCAAAGTGTGATTAAAATCACATTGTTGGGGAAAGTCCATGTGATCGGCCATCGAGTCAAGACGTCACCAAACAGGTACCACGATTCGGTTGCGGAGCACCCCCCACCACAGGGCAAGCTCATAAGCCGTGAGCTCTGGTCAGCAGTTGAAGGATCGTCCCCGCGCCGCCCGCCCGCGGCGGGGAACCGGCGGCCGCTCGGGGTCGGGCCGGCTGACCCCCAAGGGGATGGCGATCCTCGCCGTCAGCCTGGCCGTGCTCGCCGGCGGGACGGCCTTCGTCGTCCGCACCTCGATCGAGCACAGCAACGCGCCCAAGCAGGTGCTGGACCCGGACAGCTTCCTCGCGCTCGACCCGAACGCGCCCGATCCCGAGACCGACATCCTCAAGGAGCAGGCGGTCCAGGCGCTGCGCAAGGAGCGGCTGGAAAGCACCCGCGACGACCGGAAGAAGGGCCTCGACCCGGTCGAGATCGCCGAGAAGGCCCCCGGCGGCGGTGGTTTCAGCCCAGCCAACTTCCCGCCCGGCTCCACGCCCGACCCCGGCAGCAACAAGGCGCTCGGCAAGCAGATGGCCGAGGCGCGCGGCTGGGGCGGCGAGTGGGGCTGCCTGGAGAAGCTGTGGGACAGGGAGAGCCACTGGAACGAGCGGGCCATGAACCGCTACAGCGGTGCCTACGGCATCCCCCAGGCGCTCCCCGGCAGCAAGATGGCGAGCGCGGGCTCCGACTGGCAGACGAACCCCGCGACCCAGATCAAATGGGGTCTCGGCTACATCGCCGGCCGCTACAAGACGCCCTGCGGCGCCTGGGCGCACTCCCAGTCGACCGGCTGGTACTGACCGCGAAACTCTGGTCAGGGTTTCTCGACCTTTCGGCAAGCCCGCGCGTACGGCGGGGCTCGCACTGCACGCTTGGCCTCATGGGTGTGAAGGTCAGCGTGGTTATGCCCGTGTCCAACCCCGGGCTGTCGAACGACGCCTTCGGCGCGTCCGTGCGCTCGGTGCTGGAGCAGTCGCTGCCGCCGGATGAGTACGAGGTCGTCTTCGCCGACGACGGATCGACGGACGGGACCCGCAGGCGGCTCGACGCCATCGCCGAGCAACGCGACAACGTGCGGGTCCTGCACCTCGACCACAGTGGTTCGCCCGCGCGCGGGCGCAACGTCGGCCTGTCGGTGGCCCGCGGCGAGTACGTCTACCTGATCGGCCAGTACGACCGGCTGGAGCCGGACGCCCTGGAGCGGATGTACGACAGGGCCGTGGACACCGACGCCGACGTGCTGATCGGCAGGCTCGCCGACCAGGGGCCGCCGCCGGCCGCGTTCTCCCGCGACCGGGACCGGGCCGACGTGCTGCGCGACCACCTGCTCGCGCTGCCGACGGCGCACAAGCTGTTCAGCCGCGACTTCCTGGAGACCTGCCAGCTCCGCTTCGCCGACCGGCCGCTGTCCGAGCAGGCGTTCGTGACCAGGGCGTACCTCGCCGCGAAGGTGATCGCCGTGCTGTCCGACGAGATCTGCTGCCACCTGGGCCCGCCGTCGCCGGGCACGGCGGAGGAGGAGACGCCGGACGCCGAGGCGCTCTTCGACGGCCTCAACGCGATCTTCGACGTGGTGGACGCCTACACCGAGCCGGGCCCGCAGCGGGAGCGCATCCAGGCCCACTGGTACAAGACGCTCGGGCTGCGCCGTCTCGCGGGGGCGCGGTTCCTCGCCGCCGAGCCCGACGAGCGCATGATCCTCTTCTCGTTCCTGCGCCGCTTCACCCTCGACCGTTTTCCCGCCGCGCTCGACACTCATCTGCCCGCGCACCTGCGCGCCCGTGCGGCGCTGCTGCGCCTCGACCGCCTCGACGCGCTGGTCGCGCTCGCGGAGGCGTCCCGGGGCGCCAAGCTCAGCGCGGAGCTGCGGGAGCTGCGCTGGGACCAGGGCGTGCTGATGCTCGACCTGAGCGTGGAGATCCTGCGGGCCGGAGGCGCCCCGCTCTGGCTGCGGCAGCGGGGCGACCGGCTGCTGTGGACCCCGCCGCCCGGGGTCGAGGGCCTGCTCGACGGCCTGCTCGACGACGAGGGCGCCGACGTGACCGACGCGGTGCGCAGGGCCCGCGTGGAGGTCTGCGTACGCCACGCGGAGACCGGGGTGGTCCACTCGCTGCCGGTCACCTGCTCGGTGGGCCGTGCGAGCCTCGGCGACCAGGAGCACGGCGGCCAGGTGCGCGTGTGGGTGAACGGCCAGGCGCGCCTCGACGCCGGCGTGGCGGCCCTCGGGGGGCCGCTGCCCGCCGGGCTGTGGGAGATCCACGTGCGCATGCGGGGCGTGCACACGGGCCGCACCCGGGTGGCCCGCCCCGCCCTGCCGATGAGCTGCGCGGGCGCGCTCGCCGGCGAGCCGAAACGGCTCGTCGTGCCGTGCTGGTCCGAGCGCGGCGAGCTGGGCGTCTGCGTGGAGCCGAAGTCGTTCCCCGAGTCGATCGCGCTGGTCTCGTCGCGCGCCTCCGTCGCCAGGCAGGAGGGGCACGTCTTCGTCGTCGTGCCCGTGCCGTACGTGCCGCCGAGCGGGGGGCCGCCGACCGAGCTGGTGCTGCGCGAGCAGGACGGGCGCGGGCGCAGCATGGTCGTGCCCGCGCTGGTCGAGCCGGGGATACCCGGCCGGGTGGCCGGTCAGCTCGTCGCGCGGGTGCCGGTCAGCCGGATCGGCGGGGGCGACTGCCTCGGCCCGGGGTCGTGGCGGCCCGCGCTCCGCGTCGACCAGAAGGACGTGGACCTGCTGTTCGGGCTGACGGTGCGCCGCGGCGGGCAGGTGCACGTCCTGCCCGCCGGGGCGTCGCCGCAGGCTCCCTCACTGCTGCGGCGCATCGCCGTCCGCGTCCTGCGCGACCGCCGATAGCTAGGCGTGCAGGTGGTCGAGGAGGGCCGCGCGGAACTCCTCGGGCCTGTCGAGGTGTGGGCCGTGGCCGGCGCCCTCGATGACGACCTCCCGGTAGTCGCCGTAGCGGTCCAGCACGGCCCGCGTCTGGGCCACCATGGGCTGCGCGGGCGTGCCGTCCCAGCCGGGCACGGCGCCGATCGCGCCCAGGTGGGCGAGGTCGAACAGCGACGTGTCGGAGACGATCACGTCCTGGTCGCCCCTGATCCACAGGATGGGCGGCTTCGGGTCGATCTCGTGCAGGTCGTCGATCCGGAAGTTGGTCGGCGCGATCGTGTTCAGCACGCCCCGCTTGCCCGGGGCGACGTTCGGCCAGGCGTCCGAGGCCGCCGAGTCGCCCGGGTAGTGGTCGTCGCCGATGCGGGTGGACAGCATCGACTCCACGAACGCGTCCTCCTCCTCGCCCAGGTCGGTCCCGGCGGCGACGTACGTGGCACGCAGCACGTTCCGGGGCGAGACGGGGGAGTCGGCGGACCGGTCGCCCGCCCGGAGCGCGGCCACGAACTCGGGGTTGGCCGCGCCGCCGCCGGAGCCCGCGCCGTCGGGGCTGGTGAGCACGCCGTCCGGGCCCGTGGTGCCGCCGAAGCCGTACGGCGAGACGGGGTTGACCAGGACGGCGCTGCGGACCACGTCGGGCCGGTCGCGCAGGGCCTGCATGACGACTCCGCCGCCGAGGCTCCAGCCCACGAGGTGCGCGGGACCGATCCGGTCGAGCAGCGCGAGCACGTCGTCGGAGTAGTCGCGCACGCCGCGGCTCGCGTCCACCGGCTCGGGGTCGGTGTCGCCGAAGCCGCGCAGGTCCACCGCGTACGGACGGAAGCCCTCGGCCGCGATCGCGGTCATCGTCGACCGCCAGAACGCGCTGGAGGAGACGTTGCCGTGGACGAACACCACAGGGTCACCCGCCGAGCCCGGAACGGACAGGACGTTGAGGGTCAGACGGGACGTGCTGACGCGCTCGGCGGATATGGGTTGGGTCATGGTGTCGCTCCCAATGTGCAGGTGTTCTCAAGGTCGCCCGAGGCCGGGCGAGGCAGGGTGGCGTTCGGGGGCGGCGGGGTGCCCGTGCCGATCCACTTCTCCAGCGCGGTGAACGCGCTGCGGAAGCACGGCAGCAGCGGCCGCAGCCGGTCCGGGAACGACGGGTAGAGGCTGTCGACGTGGTTGCCGCCCTCGAAGCGGTAGTAGCGCATCAGCCGGCCGCGGTGCCGATCACCGATCATCTTGGCGTAGACGTCGGAATCCTCCCGGATCGGCAGCAGCGTGTCCAGGGTGCCGTGCACGATGACCAGCGGCCGCTTGATCTTCCCGGTGAGGCTCACCCGCGCCATCGCCTGCTTCACCGCGGCGGGCCGGGAGGCGTAGTCGTAGTCGGTGTCGCAGCCGGGCGTGCCGGACGCGCAGAACGGCGTGCCGGCCTCGGCGTCGCCGTCGTAGGAGGGATCGAACTCCTCGCGGTAGAGGCGCTGGGTGAGGTCCCAGTAGTACTGGTAGTGGAACGGCCACAGGAAGTCGGACTCCGGCGCGAAGCCCGCCGCCGCCACCCCTGCGCTGTCGCCCTTCGCGTACGCGCGCAGCGCGGGCGGCAGGAACGTCAGCAGGTTGGGCCCGTCGGTGGTGAAGAGCGTGCCCTCCCAGTCGACGCCGCCGTCGAACAGGTCGGGACGGTTCTCGATCTGCCAGCGGACCAGGTAGCCGCCGTTGGACTGCCCGGCCGCGATCGTCGTGCGGGCCGGCCTGCCGTACCGCTGCTTGACGACGGCCTTGGCGGCGACCGCCAGCTCGCTGACCCGGTGGTTCCACTCGGCGACCGCGTCGCCGGGCCGCGCGCCGTCGCGGTAGAACTCGACGCCGGTGTTGCCCTTGTCGGTCGCGGCGTACGCGTAGCCCTTGGCCAGCGCCCAGTCGGAGATCGTGAAGTCGTTGGCGTAGGTCTCCCGGTTGCCGGGCGACCCCGCGACGACCAGGCCGCCGTTCCACGTCTTCGGCAGCCGGATCACGAACTGCGCGTCGTGGTTCCAGCCGTGGTTGGTGTCGCCCGTGGAGGTGTCGGGGAAGTAGCCGTCGATCTGCATGCCGGGCACCCCGCTGGGGTTGACGGCGCCGGGCGAGTTGAGGCCCGACCAGTCCGACTGGTCGGTGTGCCCGGAGACCAGGGTGCCCTTCGTGGTCAGGTCGTCGAGGCAGGCGATCACCTGCTTCTGCGCGCCCGGCACGATCACCTTCGGGCACGCTGAGGCGTGCGATGGGGTGGCCTCCGCCGGGGCGGCGACGGCCAGGGGGAGGGCCAGCGCGAGGGCGGCCAGGGCCTTCATCAGGCCTCCTTCACGATCGCGGCGGCGTGGGCGGCGCCCGAGGTCGGCTGGATGGCCGACAGGTCGCGGTCGCGGGTCTCCCTGGAGGCGACCACCGCGACGATCGTGAGGACCGCCGCCGCCACCACGTAGACGGACACCGGCACGCTCGACCCGTACGCGTCGAGCAGGGCGACCGCGATCAGCGGGGCCACGCCGCCCGCCGCGATCGAGGCGAGCTGGTAGCCGATCGACACGCCCGAGTAGCGCATCCGGGTGGCGAACAGCTCGGAGAAGAACGCCGCCTGCGGGCCGTACATCGCGCCGTGCAGCACCAGGCCGATCGTCACCGCCACGGTGACCAGGAAGAAGCTCTTGGTGTCGATCAGCGGGAAGAACGCGAAGGCCCACAGCCCGACGCCGGCGGCGCCGAGAAGATAGACCGGCTTGCGGCCGATCCGGTCCGACAGCGCGCCCCACAGCGGGATCGTGACGAAGTGGATCGCCGAGCCGATCAGCACGGCGTTGAGCACGGTGCCCTTGGGCAGGCCCGCCGCCGTGGTGCCGTAGACGAGGACGAACGCGGTGATCACGTAGTAGGAGACGTTCTCGGCCATCCGGGCGCCCATCGCGACCAGCACGTCGCGCCAGTGGTGGCGCACCACGCCGACGATGGGGGCCTTCGGCGCGGCCTCCTGCCGCTCCAGCGCCTGCTGGAACACCGGAGACTCGGTGACCGTGAGCCTGATCCACAGGCCGATAAGCACAAGGACGCCGGACAGCAGGAACGCGATCCGCCAGCCCCAGGCGAGGAAGGCCTCCTCGGACTGCACCGCGGCCAGCAGCGCCAGCACACCGGTGGCGATCAGGTTGCCACCGGGAGCGCCGGCCTGCGGCCAGGACGCCCAGAAACCGCGGTTGCGGGGGTCGCCGTGCTCGGAGACCAGCAGCACCGCGCCGCCCCACTCGCCGCCGAGGGCGAAGCCCTGCACCAGACGGAGCACGGTCAGCAGCAACGGCGCGCCGGCGCCGAGCGCGGCGTACGTCGGCATGCAGCCGATGAGGAACGTCGAGCCGCCCATCATGAGCAGGCTGATGACCAGCAGCCGCTTGCGGCCGAGCCGGTCGCCGTAGTGGCCGAAGACCAGCCCGCCGAGTGGCCGGGCGACGAAGCCGACGGCATAGGTGAGGAACGCCAGGAGGGTGCCGGTCAGCTCGTCCTCGGTGGGGAAGAACAGCTTGTTGAACACCAGGGCGGCGGCCGAGCCGTAAAGGAAGAAGTCGTACCACTCGATGGTGGTGCCGATCAGGCTGGCCCCGACCACCTTTCCGATCCGTGCAGGGGGGGTGTTTGCCATGGGAACTCCTCCGATGGGGGGTTCCGCACACGGTATGCAGTGACCGAGGTCACTCCTATGGGGCGCCGCCACACACCTCAGGCGTCCGGCATGTGGGTGCGCAGCCGGTGGAGCCGCAGGGCGAGCTGGATCTCCAGGGCCCGCTCCGGTTCCTGCCAGTCGTCGCCGAGCAGCTGCCCCACCCGGTCGAGCCGCTGGGTCACCGTGTTCACGTGGATGTGCAGGGCCTCGGCCGTACGCGACAGCGAGCCGCCCGTGCCGAAGTAGGCGTTGAGGGTCTTGACCAGGGCGGTTCCCCGGCGCGCGTCATAGTCGAGCACCGGCCCGAGCGCGCCCGCGAGGAAGCCGGACACCTCGCGCCGCTCGCCCACGAGCAGGCCGACGAAGCCCAGCTCCCCGGCGCTCGCGCCGTCACCCGTACGGCCCAGCGCGACCAGGGCCCCGGCGCAGCGGCGGGCCTCGGCGTAGGCGGACGCCCCCGCCGTCGCCGGACCCGTGGCCATCGCGGCTCCCGCCGTCGCCGGGCGGCCGAGAGAGGCGCTCAGCTCCGCCGCGACGCGCCGGGCCAGCGCGCCCGGCCGGTCGCCGGGCAGCAGCAGCACGACCTCGTCGCCCCTGGTTGTGGCGAGGCCGTGCGCCAGCGTCGCCTGCGACGACGCCCAGAACGCGCCGCGCTCCCGCTGCCCGTCGTGCCGCGCCACGACCAGCACGTGCGGCGCGTCGAGATGGATGCCGAGCCGCCGCGCCCGGTCGTCCAGCCCGCGCAGCTCCGGCCGGGACACCAGGTCGTCGAGCAGCTCGCCGCGCACCCGCCCCTCCGCCTCGGCGACGCTGCGGCGGAACAGCAGCAGCAGCGCGGTGACGATCGCGGCGCGCTCCAGGATCCGCTGGTCGGTGTCGGACACCAGGTGGTCGGTCCGCAGCACCAGCGTGCACAGCGGCGCCGCCCCCACGTCCACCGACGCGACGTACGCGTCCCCCCGCTTGACCGTGCGGCCCAGCGCCCGCGACGACTGCGCGGCGTCGAAGACGCCCGTGTCGAGGTCGCGGGACTCGCCCACGAGGGGGCGGCCCTCGTCGTCGAGCACGGTCAGCCGGCCGCCCAGCACCTCGGTGACGACCGCCGCGACGTCCTCGACCCCGCCGCCGCGCAGCACGAGGCCGGTCATCCGGTCGTGCGCGTCCGCGGCCCGCTCGATCGACTCGCTGTGCGCCCTGATCAGCGTGTTCGCCTCGCTCAGCTCGCCCAGCGCGGCCCGGGTCTCCTGCAGCAGCCGGGCGGTGTCGATGGCCACGGCGGCGTGCGCCGCCAGCGAGCACAGCAGCGCCACCTCCTCCTGCGCGAACGGCCTGGCGCTGCGGTTGGCCGCGAACAGCACGCCGATGACCTGCGTGCCGAGTCGCAGCGGCACCCCGAGGATCGCCACCAGGCCCTCCTCGTGGACGGCCACGTCGATCGTGTTCGTGTGCCGGAACCTGGGGTCGGCGAAGTAGTCCGCCGTGTTGTACGGCGTGCCGCTCTGCGCCACCAGCCCGCCCAGCCCGGCGCCCATCGGCAGCCGCAGCCGCCGGAAGCTGGCCGAGATCGACCCGTCGGTCACCCGCATGTAGGTGTCGCCGCGCTCGGGGTCGTTCAGCGTCATGTACGCGATGTCGGTCGCGAGCAGCTGCCTGGATCGGTGCACGATGGCCTGCAGCACCGCGTCGAGATCGCGCAGCCCGGCCAGGTCGCTGGCGGTGTCGAACAGCGCCGACAGCTCCGCCTCCCGCTTGGCCCGCCGGCGCAGCACGGCCCGCACCTGGAGCGCCGCGACCTTGGCCCGCTCCAGCTCCTCCAGCGTGGCCGAGTCGGCCCCGGCCGCCCTGGCCTGCAGGATCGGGCCCTCGAACTCGACCGCCGACGCCTCCCGGGCGAGCAGGTCGAGATAGGCGTGCGCGCCGCTCGCCGGAGCCGTCGCGTTCTTGGGAGACGATGTGGTCAGCGCGCGCTCCATCCTCCGTCGATGGGAATCGAGACGCCGGTGACGAACGATCCCTGCGGCCCGCACAGGTAGGCGACCAGCTCGGCCACCTCGTCCGGCTCGACCAGCCGCTTGATCGCCGCGGGGGCGAGCATGATCTGCTCGACCACATCGTCCTCGCTGATCCCGTGGGTGCGCGCCTGGTCGGCGATCTGGTTCTCCACCAGCGGCGTCCGGACGTACGCGGGATTGACGCAGTTGGAGGTCACGCCGTGGGCCGCCCCTTCGAGGGCGATCACCTTCGACAGGCCCTCCAGCGCGTGCTTGGCCGTCACGTAGGCCGCCTTGAACGGCGAGGCGCGCAGGCCGTGCACCGAGGAGATGTTGACGATGCGGCCCCACCCGCGCTCGTACATGCCGGGCAGCACGTCGCGCACGAGCAGGAACGGCGCCTCGACCATCACCCGCATGATCTTGTTGAAGATCTCGGGCGGGAACTCCTCGATCGGGGCCACGTGCTGGAACCCCGCGTTGTTCACGACGATGTCGGCGCGCAGGTGCGTGTGCGGCGAGGGCGGGAGCTGGCCCCGCCAGGCCACCAGGAACTCCGGATCGGACAGGTCGACGGCCACCGGCGTGCCGCCGATCTCGGCGGCCACCTTGCTCGCGGCCTCGGCGTTGATGTCGGCGACGACGACGTGCGCGCCCTCGGCGGCCAGGCGCCGGGCACACGCCCGTCCGATGCCGCTCCCCGCGCCGGTGACGAGGGCCGTACGTCCTTCAAGGCTCATGCTGCCTCACGATAGAAACCGCGCTCTTCCCGGCACATGGCGGACGACGACATAGATGCGCTCCCTCCTATGTGGGGCGGGTCATGGACAGCACGTCCAGCGCCCGGTCGAGCTGCTCCTCGGTCAGCGTGCCGTTCGCCACGTGGCCGCGCTCGATGACGACCTCCCGGATCGTCTTGCGCTCCTTCAACGCCTGCTTGGCGATCTTGGCTGCCTCCTCGTACCCCACGTACCGGTTGAGCGGGGTGACGATCGACGGCGACGACTCGGCGTACTCGCGCAGGCGCTCCACGTTGGCGGTGATCCCGCTGACGCACCGGTCGGCGAGCAGCCGCGACACGTTGGCCAGCAGCCGGATCGACTCCAGCACGTTGCGCGCCATCACCGGCAGCATCACGTTGAGCTCGAACGCCCCCGAGGCCCCGGCCATCGTGATCGCCGCGTCGTTGCCCACGACCTGCGCGGCCACCATCGTGACGGCCTCCGGGATCACCGGGTTGACCTTCCCCGGCATGATCGACGACCCCGGCTGCAGGTCGGGCAGGTTGATCTCGCCCAGCCCGGCGCGCGGGCCCGACCCCATCCAGCGCAGGTCGTTCGCGATCTTGTTGAGCGAGACGGCGATCACCTTGAGCATGCCCGACAGCTCGACCACGCCGTCACGCGCGCCCTGCGCCTCGAAGTGGTCCCTGGCCTCGGTGAACGGCAGGCCGGTCGTCCGGCTCAGCTCGGCGATCACCGCCTGCGCCCAGCCCGGTCCCGGCACGTTGACGCCGGTGCCCACGGCCGTGCCGCCCAGCGGCAGCTCGGCCAGGCGCGGCAGCGTCGCCTGGAGCCGTTCGAGCGCCAGCTCGATCTGGGTGGAGTAGCCGCCGAACTCCTGGCCGAGCGTGACCGGCGTCGCGTCCATCAGGTGGGTGCGGCCCGCCTTCACCACGTCGGCGAACTCCGTCGCCTTCTCCTCCAGCGCGGTCGCCAGGTGCTCCAGCGCGGGCGTCAGCTCGTGCACCACGGCGTACGTCGCGGCGACGTGGATGGACGACGGGAAGACGTCGTTGGACGACTGGGCGGCGTTGACGTGGTCGTTGGGGTGGACGGGCCGGCCGAGCCGCTCCTGCGCCAGCGTGGCGATGACCTCGTTCATGTTCATGTTGGACGAGGTGCCCGAGCCGGTCTGGAAGACGTCCACGGGGAACTGGTCGTCCCATTTGCCCTCGGCGACCTCCTCGGCCGCCTCCTGGATGGCCTGTGCCATGTCCTTGTCGATGACGCCGTACTCGGCGTTGACCTTCGCGCAGGCCGCCTTGATGCGGGCGAGCGCCGCGATGTGCGCCGGCTCAAGCCCCCGGCCGGACACCGGGAAGTTCTCCACCGCCCGCTGGGTCTGGGCCCGCCACTTCGCACGGGCGGGCACCCGGACCTCGCCCATGGAGTCGTGCTCGATGCGATATTCGTCCATGTCTCAGTCCTACAGCCTCTCGTCAATCGCATCGTTCCTGCCCGGATCCCCGCCCTCCGAACGGGCACTCTCATCCGCGGCCCCGCGTGTGACCTCCTCGGGCAGTTCCTCCCCCGTCACCTCCCGGAAGACCTCCGCGACTCCCTCCGGATCCGACCGGTAGGCCCTCCGCAGACCCCGAATGATCTCCTCGACTGTCCTCCGCACTTCTTCCGTGTGCCGCCACGCCTCGGCTAACGAGCTTGCTGCCGACGAGAGATGACCTTGCTCGATGTGCCACTTCCATTCCCACAGGTAGTCCGCCGTCAGCATTGGCCCTTCCGCCGCCCGGGCGCCAGCGGGGTAATCGTCGTGGGGGAATAGTCGGCTGGCCGTTATTCCATCGGCGGCGAGCGAGGCCAGGATCACCAGGTTGGCGGTGTAGTGGGCGTACCGGGTGATGAACGTCGACTTATTCGGGCGGTAGTCGGGGTAGCTCTGGTCCCTTCGGGTCTCCGCGGTGTGTAGCAGGCGGACGAGCAGGTCGATGGTGGGCTCGCGATCGAGGGCAGGGAGTAGGTCGCGGAGGAATTTCACGATCGGCTGCCGCTCGGTCAGCACGGCGAACGACAGCAGCGCGTACAGCAGCCCGTCGTCGGGCTGTGGGCGGCCGAAGAACGGGTCGGTGGCGGCCCTCTCGCGGGCGACCATGCTCCGCAGCACGTCGCGCACCATCCGGGCGATCAGATACTCGCCGAAGGTGGCGTGCAGGAACTCGTACGTCTGGAGTTTGCCGCCGTCCCTCTCGGCGGACGCCTGGTGGACGAAGAAGAACTTCCCGATCACCCGGTCGGCTCGGGACAGGGGCGCCTGGAAGCTTGCGGTCTGGGCCGTCGGAGTCGGGAGCAGCGCGGCCAGGTCACTGTTGAGGTCGTCGGTGGAGACCCACTGTCTGCCACGGTTGAACATCGCGAACGCCGCGACGGCCAGCGTGCGCAGCTCCGTCTCCACGGCCTGGTCGATCTGCGCGTCCGGCAGGCCCGGCTGGTGTTTGCGCACCTCGCGGCGGGCGAAGCGGGTCAGCAGCCGCTCGTACAGTTCCGCCTGGCTGAGCCCGGTCTCGCCGCGTTGCAGGGCGTTGGCGTCGGCGTCGTACAGCGCGAGCATCAGCAGAAGCAGCGGCTGCGACGCCAGGTCACCATGTGCCAGGGCCGTCTCGGCCGGCAACGGTTTCAGTCCTTGAGTGGTGAAATAGTCCTGGTTCGCGGTGTTCCATACCGACAGCCAGCGGCGGACCTGCTCCTCCTTGAAGGGCTCCAGCCGGATCATCAGGCATCCCGGAGGGAAGCGCATCCGGTCGGCGACGGCCGTGCGCGTGGTCACGAGCACGACCAACGGGCGACCAAGCTCGGCTTCTCGACGTTGGAACTCGGCCACCTGGCTCAGGTAGTCGGAACGATGGACCCCGGTGGCCTGGAGCAGCTCGTCCAGCCCGTCGAGCATGACGACCGGCAGCGCGCCGCCCGCCGACCGCGCCAGCTCCGGCCAGCTCAGGTGCTCGCCGGTGGCATTCCGCACCGCCGATTCGATTTGCTCCTGGATCGTCCCGTCGGCCGGCACCTCCCGCAGCGGCACCCGCACCGGCAGGAAGTCACCGTCCGGCAGGCGACCGGCCAGGATCTTGGTGAGCACGGACTTCCCGGCGCCGGGCTGGCCCAGCACGACCAGCGGCATCGTGGTGGCCTCGGGCGAGGTGAAGTAGCGGGCGAGGAACCCGACGATGTCGTCGCTCTGCTCCGCCTTCGCCCACCACCACTCCGCGCTCGGATCGGTCCGCTCGCCGTACTCGGCCAGCCGGAAGTCCGGGTTCACGTACGCCTCGACGAGCGTGGGCATGCGCATGCCCGAGGGGACCTCACCCGACTGGGCGATGGGCCGGTGTAGGGCTGCTCGGTGCGCCAGGGACAGCGTATGCCGGTGCTCGGGTGTCCTGGTGTTGGCGGCGACCTCGGTGAGCAGCGCCTCCAGCTCGGCCAGGCCGGTCTCGACCCGCTGCCGAGAGATCATGTCCTGCCACAACGCGAACTCGGGAACATCCTGAGCCAGCCGCCGGTGAAGTTCCTCGTACTTTCGGCGCGCGGCCTCGGGCAGCTCCACCTCGATCGCCGTCTTCGCGCGTGCCCACTCGGTCGCGTCGAGACGGTCGCGTACGGCCAGTCCGGAGACGAACCCGGTCAGCGCCGCCGCGAGCGTGCGGTAATACTCGGTGATCGAGTCGAGCATGACGGCGTACGACTGATTGGCGCGCAGACCGGCCGGCTCGATCGTCATCAGGGTGTGGATGAACGAGCCTGGTTGCGGGCCGGCTCCGGACAGCGCCGCCTGCTCGTCCCGGTCGAGGCGGAGTTCCTTCGGATCGAACGGCAGCGGCAACTCGTCCAGGGCCTCGAAGAACGCCGCCACGACGAGGACGGCCTGGGCCGCCTCCAGCCGGGCCGTACGGTCGTACCGGTTCAGGCCCGTCACACGGTCGCGGAGCTTGCCGGTCGCCTCTCCCGCCAGCCGTACCGCCTCGTCTTTGACGTCGAGCAAGGACAACCCCGGCACAGCCCCGGCGAGGGTGCCGGTGAGGATCTTCGCGACCGTGCTCTCCTGCCCGAGCAGTTTGACCGCGTCGGCGTAGCTGATCCCTTTGCGCACCGGTCACTCCAGGGGGACACCGAAGGTATTCGTGACCTTGCTAGCAGTGTCCGGACATCCGGCGCAACACTCGCCAGTCCCCCTCCACGGTTCGACGGGGGCGAGGGAGCGGAGCGGAAGGGAGTGAGGACCGCAGCGAAGGCCCAGCGGAGCGGGCTTCGCGAGGACCGGAGGTTCCTTCCGGCGCAGTGACCGACCAGGCCAGAGCTCGCGTCACCTGGTCAGTGGCGTCCGGACGCTGAGCGCGGTGATCGGCCGGGTCGGGGCTCGGGTCACCTGGTCGGTGGCGTCCGGGCGCTGAGCGCGGTGATCGGCCGGGTCGGGGCTCGGGTCACGTGGTCGGCGGTATCCGGGCGCTCAACAGCACTGACAGACCGGGCCAGGGCTCGGGTCGCCTAGTTGGTGGCGTCTGGATGCTCAACAGCACTGACAGGCCGGGCCAGAGTCCGTGGACATCTGGCCGACGGTGCCCGGAGGTCCGGGGCGACGATCACTTCGCGAAGATGAAGACGCCCAGGAGGATCAGCGCGAGGACGCCGAAGAGCGCGACTCCCATCGTCACGAGCACCCGGACCTGCGTCTTGGCGTCCGGGCCGGAGGGACTCTGCATCGCGAACAGGTCCGTGCCCAGGCTGGGCGGCTTCCCCGGAACCCCATCCCCCGGCGGTAAGGCCCCATGTGGCACGCCTCCGGGCGGCATGGCACCGGGCGGCATGGCCCCGGGCGGGAAAGCGCCAGGCTGCGGGCCAGGGTGAGGCCCTGGCATTGGCGCCGGGCCATTGCCGAAGCTGCTCCCGAAGCTGTTCCCTGAGCCGGGGCCGGGCGGCGGGGGCGTCATGGGCCCAGAGCCGGGCAGCCTGCCGGGCACCGTGGTGCTGTGCCTGTCCCCGCCCCCGGAAGCGCTCCCCGAAGCGCTCCCGGAAGTGCCCCCGGAATAGGCCCCCGAAGCGGCCTCCGAAACGCGCTCGGGGGCGTGCTCGGGCCTGCCGACGGGCTTGGCTGCGGTGTTGCCTGTGGTGCCGTTCCTGGCGCCGCCCGGAGGCGGGGCGGGGGGGCGGGGGGGCGCCGGGGGGCGGGGGACGACCATTGTGCGGTTAGCGTCGTCATCGTCGTCCTCGGGCACGTTGCCCCCGGCCGGCCGGGCGGCCGAGGCGTTGCCGTCCGGACGCGCCGTCGCGTCGCGTGCGGGTGCCGGGGGGACGGCGGGAATGGAGCCCGTGGGGGTGTCGGCGATCAGGCGGAGCATCGCGGCGGCGCGCTCAGGGGTGAGGCGCGCGGTGTGGTCCTTCACGAGCAGCCCGTCGAGGACCGGCCGCAGGGCGCCGGCCTGCGCGGGCGGGTCGGCCTCCTCCGTCATCAGGGCGGCCAGCGTCTCGCCGACGGTCGCGCGTTCATAGGCCGGGCGTCCCTCGACGGCGAAGTAGAGCGTCGCGCCGAGTGACCACAGGTCGGACTCGGGGCCGGTGTATTCGCCCCGGGCTCGCTCCGGGGCGGTGTATCCGGGCGAGCCGATCACCATGCCGGTCTGGGTGAGCGCGTGGTCGCCGAGCGCCTTGGCGATGCCGAAGTCGGTCAGCACGACTCGGCCCGTCTCGGTCAGCAGCACGTTCGCGGGCTTGACGTCGCGGTGCAGGATGTCCTGGGCGTGGGCGGCGCGGAGCGCGCCGAGCAGGTCGTAGCCGATCTCCGCGACCAGACGCGGCGGCAGCGGGCCCTCTTCGTCGATCACCTGTTCCAGCGAGCGCCCCTCGACGAGCTCCATGATGATCCACGGGATGCCGTCGGACACGATGACGTCGTGGATGGTGGCGACGGAGGGATGGCTGACGCGCGCGGCCATGCGGCCCTCGCGCATCATGCGTTCGCGCAGCTCCTGCCGTTGCCGGGGGCTGAGCGAGGGGTCCTGGCGGATCTCCTTGACCGCGATCTCCCGGCCCAGCGACCGGTCGTACGCTCGCCAGACGGTGCCCATGGTCCCCCGTCCGATGCGGGTGCGCAGCTCATAGCGGTCGGCGAGTGGCCCAGGGTGCTGTTCCGGCATATCTAGAAAGATAGCGATTCTGCCTTGGAAATCGCTTTCTGGTTACTTGATGAAGATTCGCGGCCAATACCGGCGGGGGAGCAGCAGCTTGATCATTTTTGCCACGTGCCGCATCATCGGACTGCGCACGACCTGGTGGAAGGCGGGCTCGGACGGCTTGCGGTGCAGGCCCTCGCTTGGCCGCCGCCGCTGGGACGGCACGGACGGCGCCTCCCGCGAGTAGCCGTAGTCACGCGGATAACCGCGCTGGTGCGGCTGCCCGGACTGCTGGTGAGGGCCGCTGTACGCGCCCCCGTGTGAGCCCCCATAGAAACCGCCGTGCGGACCGCTGTGCGAGCCCCCGTGTGAGCCGCCGTACGGGCCGCTGTGGGACCCGGTGGATCCGCTGTGCCGGAGCTGACCGCTCTGACCGAACTGGCCGTACTGTCCGGACTGCCCGTGCGGGCCGTGCAGGTCGTACCGCCCCGAGGCGTACGGATCGTACGCCTGCGGCTGCACGTGCTCCCCGGGCCGGTGCGGCTGGCCGTACGGCCACTGCTGGCGGTGGGGCCCGGAGTCGCGGTCGCGCGGGGTGACCTTGGGCGCGGGGCGCGACTCGGCCCGGTGCTGTCCCCGCTGGCTGCGCTGCGGCGGCTTGCGGGTCTCGGGGGCGGTGGGCTGCGGGGCGGTGGGCGGCGGCGTGGGCCGGCCGGTGCGGAACGGGGAGGCGAAGGGGTCGTCGGCCGTGCCTCCGGCCGCGATCCTGGACAGGGCGTGGGCCGCGCGGACTCCGTCGAGCCGGGCCGCGGGGTCGATCTGGAGCAGGCCGCGCAGGACAGGGGCGAGCGGGCCCGCCTTGTCCATGGGGATCGGAGCGCCGCTGGTCAGCGCCGCGAGCGCGGCCGCCGCCGTACGGCGGCCGTGCAGGCCGCGGCCTTCGACGGCGGTGTAGAGGGTGGCGCCCAGCGACCACAGGTCGGCCGCCGGGCTCGCCTTGTCGCCGAGGACGCGTTCCGGGGCGATGTATCCGGCGGAGCCGAGGACGATCCCGGCCTGGGTGATGGAGGCGTCGCCCTCCAGGGCGGCCAGCCCGAAGTCGGTCAGCACCGCCCGGTCGTCGTCGGTCACCAGCACGTTGCTGGGCTTCACGTCGCGGTGCAGGATGCCCTTGGCGTGGACGGCGCGCAGCGCGCCGAGCACCTGCCGGCCGATGTCGGCCACCCGGCGCGGCGGCAGCGGGCCCTCCTGGCGGATGAGCTCCTCCAGCGACCGCGCCCTGAGCAGCTCCATCACGATCCAGGGGCGGTCGTCCTCGGTGATGACGTCGAAGACCGTGATGACCGAGGGATGGGCGACCATGGCGGTCGCCCGGCCCTCGCGTTCGGTGCGCGCGCACAGCTCCGCCCGCAGCTCCTCGTCGAGGACCAGCGGGAGCCGCACCTCCTTGACAGCCACTTCGCGGTCGAGCAGCTCGTCACGCGCGCGCCACACAGTGCCCATCCCGCCGCGCCCGACCGGCTCGATCAGCCGATAGCGCGCGGCTAGCAAGTATCCGGACGGCGCACGCATGGGTGGCAGCTTACCGATTTGTGTAGTGCGACCTGTAGAGACCATGCCGGGAAATTGTTGAGATCTTCTGTCAAAGATCCTGACAACCTCCCCGCAGATCAGCGCCTTCCGATGGTAAGGACGGGACCGGTGGTGTCGGCGAAGAAATCGTCACCCTTGTCGTCGACGACGATGAAGGCGGGGAAGTCCACGACTTCGATCTTCCAGACCGCCTCCATTCCCAGCTCCGGATATTCCAGGACCTCGACCTTCTTGATGCAGTCCTGGGCGAGCCGGGCGGCCGGGCCGCCGATCGAGCCGAGATAGAAGCCGCCGTACTTCTGGCACGCCTCGGTCACCTGCTTCGACCGGTTGCCCTTGGCCAGCATCACCATCGAGCCGCCCGCGGCCTGGAAGCGTTCGACGTACGAGTCCATCCGCCCGGCGGTGGTGGGGCCGAAGGAGCCGGACGCGTAGCCCTCGGGGGTCTTGGCCGGGCCGGCGTAGTAGACGGCGTGGTCCTTCATGTACTGCGGCATGTCCTCGCCGGCGTCGAGCCGCTCGGCGATCTTCGCGTGGGCGATGTCGCGGGCCACGACGAGGGGGCCGGTGAGCGACAGCCGGGTCTTCACCGGATACTTGCTCAGCTCGGCGAGGATCTCCGGCATCGGGCGGTTGAGGTCGATGCTGACGACGTCGCCGCCGAGGTGCTCGTCGGTCGTGTCCGGCAGGAAGCGGGCGGGGTCGGTCTCCAGCTGTTCGAGGAAGACGCCCTCCGGCGTGATCTTCGCGAGCGCCTGCCGGTCGGCGCTGCAGCTCACCGCGATGGCGACCGGGCACGACGCGCCGTGCCTGGGCAGCCGGATGACGCGTACGTCGTGGCAGAAGTACTTGCCGCCGAACTGCGCGCCGATGCCCAGCTTCTGGGTCAGCTCGAAGACCTTCTTCTCCATCTCCAGGTCGCGGAAGCCGTGCCCGCTCGGGGAGCCCTCGGTCGGGATGGAGTCGAGATAGCGGGCCGAGGCGTACTTCGCGGTCTTCAGGGCGTACTCCGCGCTGGTGCCGCCCACGACGATCGCCAGGTGGTACGGCGGGCAGGCGGCGGTGCCGAGCGAGCGGATCTTCTCCTCCAGGAAGGCGAGCATGCGCTTCTCGTTGAGCACCGCCTTGGTCTCCTGGTAGAGGAACGACTTGTTGGCCGAGCCGCCGCCCTTGGCCATGAACAGGAACTTGTACTCGTCCGGGTGGCCGTTGGGGTCCTCGGCGTACAGCTCGATCTGGGCCGGCAGGTTGGAGCCGGTGTTCTTCTCGTCCCACATGGTCAGCGGGGCCATCTGCGAGTAGCGCAGGTTGAGCTTGGTGTAGGCGTCGTAGACGCCGCGGCTGAGGTGCTCGGCGTCGCGCCCGTCGGTCAGCACGTGCCTGCCGCGCTTGCCCATGACGATCGCGGTGCCGGTGTCCTGGCACATCGGCAGCACGCCGCCGGCCGAGATGCTCGCGTTCTTGAGCAGGTCGAGGGCGACGAAGCGGTCGTTGCCGCTCGACTCGGGGTCATCGACGATCTTGCGGAGCTGGGCCAGGTGGGAGGCCCGCAGGTAGTGCGAGATGTCGTGGATCGCGGTCTCGGTGAGCAGCCGCAGGGCCTCCGGCTCGACCTCCAGGAACCTGCGCCCGGCGGCCTCGGTGACCCGCACCCCCTCGCTGGTGATCAGGCGGTACTCCGTCTCGTCCGGTCCAAGCGGGAGCAGGTCGGTGTAGTCGAACTCCGGCATCGTCCTCGGTTCCTCGTGGTCTGCCTGGTCGGGCGTGCCCGCCCCGCGAGCCGCCCATGGTCTTTGCACAGCGTACGGCTCGCGGGCGATGGTCATCATGCCCGGGCCATGCGTTCGTTTTGAACAACTTCAAACCGGATATTCGATCATAAATATGGATAAATAACACAGAGGACAGAGAGAGGAGGGGCCATGCATGGCGAAGTATGGGTCATGGTCGTCTTCGCGATCGGCATTCTCGTGGGCCTGGCGGTGTCGCTGCTGACGCTCGTGTTGCGGCAGGTGAAGGAGGGCGAGATCACCTGGTGGACCCCTCCCGGGAGGCGGCGGACGCCGAGCGAGGAGCCGCCGCCGGCCGAGCGGGGCCCCGAGCAGACCGAGGAGACCGAGCACGCCGAGCGCGCCGAGCACCCCGAGCGGGTGACCGGAGCCCGAGGGCGATCCCGCTGATCACGAGGGCCGCTCCGGCCAGGTCGGCCGCAGAAGGGACGGCGATCCCCAGCAGGGCGGCCGTCGTGAGCGCCCCGACGGGAACCACCCCGGCGAACAGCCCGGCCCGGTCCGGGCCCAGGTGAGGCAGTGAGCGATACCACAGGAAGAACGCCACGGTCGTCACCACCAGCGCGAGGTAGGCGAGACCACCCGCCTCCGCGGCGGTCGGGACGCGCAGCATGTCACGGCCGTCCAGGACGAGGCCGGTGACCAGCAGGAACGGCACCGACAGCGCGGCCGTCCACGCCGACAGCCTGAGAGGGCCGATCAGCGGCAGCAGCGGCAGCGCCAGCAGCGAGAAGCACAGCTCGCAGACCAGGGCGCCCAGCGACCACAGCAGCCCGGGCAGGTTCCCGCTGCCGGCGCCGGTCGCCAGAGTGGCCCCGGCGGCCACCACCAGACCCGCGGCCACGACGCGCGGGGAGGGCCGGGCGCCGGTGAAGATCGGGCCCACCAGTGCGAGCGCCAGCGGCACCGTGCCGAGGACGATGCCGGGCAGCGCGGGCCCGGCCGCGCGGTTCGCCTCGACCACGCAGAGGTTGAACAGCAGGAGCCCCGTCAGGGCTATCGCGACGAGCAACCCCCACTGACGCGGGCGGAGCCGTACGTGGCCGAGCCCGCGCGCCCGGGCGACGGCGAGCATGACCACGGCGGCGAGGGCGTAGCGGACCGCCTGCCCTCCATAGACCGGATAGTCCTCGATGACGCCGGAGACCGCCGCCAACGTCCCCACGAGGAACATCGCACCCGCGGCTCCGGCCACATGAGTGTTCATGCGAGGGATGCTAGGGACGGCTTGGTCCTTACTGCTGGTCCAATCGGCCGCCGTTAGAGTGGACCAATGGCCGATCTTCATCTCGTGGTCGACAGGGCCGCGGGCGGGCTCGCCGGGCAGATCGCCCGCGAGCTGCGCGAGGCGGTCCGGTCCGGGCGGCTCGTCCCCGGCGCCCGTCTTCCCGCGACCCGCGACCTCGCCCGCGATCTCGGCCTGTCGCGCGGCGTCGTGGTCGAGGCGTACGAGCAGCTCGTGGCCGAGGGGCTGCTCGAATCGAGAACGGGCGCGGGCACGAGGGTCGCGGCCAGGGTCGGGGCAGGCGTGGCGGCAGGGGTCATGGCGGGGGCCGGGCGGCAGGCCACCCCCGAGCGGCAGGGAGAGCGGCGGGAGGACGGCCGGCCCCACTATGACCACCGGCCCACGTCGCCGGACCTCGGCCTGTTTCCCCGGCAGGCATGGCTGGCGGCCGTCCGGCACGTGCTGGCCACGCTGCCCAACGACGGGCTCGACTACGGCGACCCCGGCGGCGTGCCGGCCCTGCGCCGCGAGCTCGCCGCGTACCTCGGCCGGGTGCGCGCGGCCGACGCCTCACCGGACGATCTGGTGATCATGACAGGGGTGGCCCAGGGGATCAGCCTCGTCGTCGAGGCCCTGGTGCGCGACCGGGGCAGGCGCGTCGTGCTGGCCGTGGAAGACCCGACGAGCACGCGCATGCTTCCGCTGCTCCGGCGGGCCGGGGCGGAGATCGTCCCCGTGCCCGTCGACCATGAGGGGATCGTCGTCGCGGCCCTGCCGGACGACGCCGACGCCGTGATGGTCACCCCCGCGCACCAGTACCCGACCGGCGTCGTGCTGTCCCCGGCCCGCCGCGCCGCGCTGGTCGAGTGGGCGGCCGACACGGGCGCTCTCGTGCTCGAAGACGACTACGACGCCGAGTTCCGCTTCGACCGCGACCCTGTCGGATGCCTGCAGGGCCTCGCGCCCGACCGGGTCGTGCTCGCCGGCAGCGTGAGCAAGGCCCTCGCCCCGGGGCTGCGGCTCGGCTGGATCGCGGCGCCCCCGCACGTCGCCCGTGCCGTACGGCTCGCGCGCGGCGAGTCCGACCTCGGCTCGCCGGTCGTCGACCAGTACGTGTTCGCCCACCTGATCGAGGGCGGGACGTACGACCGGCACCTGCGCCGGGTGCGCAGGGAATATCGGCGGCGCAGGGACGCCCTCGTCGGAGCGCTGGCCGAGCACCTGCCCGGGATGACCGTGCGCGGCATCTCGGCCGGGCTGCACCTCTATGCCGAGGTCAACGCCGAGGGCGGGGGTGATCCGGGCGGCCTCGCCGAGGCCGCCCGGGCCGCGGGCCTGACCACGGAGGTCGTCACCTCGGCGCACGGATCGCCGGGGCTGGTGATCGGCTTCGCCCGCCTGCCCGCCCACCGTGTCGCCGAGGCCGTACGCGTCCTGGCGAAGAACGCCGGAGGGGGCGTCAGGGAGTGACGACGGTGGTCGTGGCGGCCGGTTCGGCCTTGCGCGGCTGGAAGCCGCGTGCGAGCAGGATGATCGCGGCGGCGAGGACGAGCGGCGCGCCGAAGGCGACCCGATAGCCGGAGGCGTCGGCGAGGCCGCCGACGAGCGCGGCTCCGACGATGAACCCGACGTAGTTGAACATGTTGACGCGGGCGATCGCCACGCCCGTGCCCGCGGGGTCGAGGCGGCCGGCCGCGGAGAACGACTGCGGGGCGACGACGGACAGGCCGATCCCGGTGAGGGCGAAGCCCGCGATCGCCAGCGGCACGGTCGGCGCGGCCACGATCGCGACGAAGCCCAGCGTCGCGACGGTGCCTCCGGCGCGCACGATGGCGGCCGGGCCCCAACGGCGCACCGCGAAGTCGCCGCCGACCCGCACCAGGAACGTGGTGAGCTGGTAGGCACCCAGGGCCAGCGGGATCACGGTCGCCGAGGCGTGCACGACCTTGTCCATGAAGACGGTGCCGAAGTTGGAGACCGACGAGTCGCCGACGTAGAGGAACGCCATCGCGAGGCACAGGGGGATGATCGGCCGCCACGCGACGCCGGCCGGCTTGGCCGCGTTCGCGGTCTGGTCTGTGGTCTTGGCGGGGGCCGGGGCCGCGCGGTGCTCCTCCTCCGGCCGGTAGAGCCAGAGCGACGCGAGGACGGAGACGGCGGCGGCCGGCACGAGGGCGATGGCGAACGTGACGGGCAGGCCGAGATCGAGGGTGGCCGCCGCGGAGGCCCACACCGAGCCGATGACCGCCGCCACGCTCCACAGCGCGTGGAACCCGGTGAGCACCGCCCGGCCATACTCACGTTCGACCGCGACACCCTGCATGTTCATGCCCGCGTCCACCCCGCCGAGGCCGAGGCCGAACAGGATGTTGGCCGCCACCAGCATGGGGACGTTGGGGGCGAGGCCCGCGAGCACGACGGCGGCGCAGGCGACCGGCTGCACCACGCGCAGGATCAGGCGGCTGCCCCATCGCGACGCGGCGGCGCCGGCGAGCGCGCTCCCGGCCCCCGCGATGACCGGGACGACGAGGAGCAGGATGGTCAGCTCGCCGTCGGTCAGGCCGTGCTTCTTCTGCAGCGCCGCCACCTGGGTGAGCAGCGTGGCGAAGGTGAGGCCCTGGACGAAGAACACCGCGAAGGTGGCGAGCCGCGCCTGCCGGTCGCGGGGAGCGGGGGCCGTGCCCCGCGCCGACGCCGTGTCCTCTACTGGCATCGTGGGCCTCCACGAACATGAGGGGGGTTCAAGTTTCGGCCAGCGTAGGAGCCGCCACCCGCCCGGTCAATGGGGTGCGCCGGTCAGGACCTGCCGCCCGCCCTGCGTGCGGCCATCCAGGCGGCGATCTGGGCCCGGGAGGCGAAGCCGAGTTTGTCGAGGATGTGCTCGACGTGGCCCTCCACGGTGCGCTGCGAGATGACGAGGGAGCAGGCGATCTCCTTGTTGCTCTGCCCCTGGGCGATCAGCTCGGCGATCTCCTGCTCACGCCGGGTGAGCGGGGACGGCTCGGCCGCCGGCGCCGCGGCCGCGGGGTGTTCGGGCGGGGTGGGCTCGGCCTCCGCGACCGTCTCGTCCACGCGCGCGGGCTCACGCTCGGCCCGGTCGCCGATCGCCTCCTCGATCGCCTCGTGCATCGTCAGCCGCTGCCCCCTGCGGGTCTCGCGGCTCAGGGCCCGGTCGCCCAGACGCGTACGGAGATCGTCCAGGCACCGCCCGTGGAACTCGGTGAACCGCTTGTCGCGGCACGGCGTCATGCCCACGGAACGGCCGATCTCCTCCGCAGCCGCGAGCAGCCGGGCCGCGAGAGCGTGCCGGCCCTCGCCGGCCTGCACCCAGGCGATGACCTCCATGCTCATCGCGATGTTCAGCCGGTCGCCCAGGTTGCGGGTGAGAAGGAGGGCTTCGCGTGCCATCGCCAGCGCTCGGGCGTTCTCCCCTGCCTGCCACAGGTCGATGGCGAAGATCGTGTACACCCAGGCCCGGCCGGTGCGCTCGCCGTGGGCCTCGGTCAGCGCGAGAGCGCGCTCGAACAGCTCCGTGGCACGGGCATGGTCGCCGAGGTAGCCGACATCGGCCGCGAACGTGATGAGGGCGGTCAGCAGGCCGCTCAGGGTTCCGACGGCCTCCTCCTCCGCGACCGCCCGTTCGAGCAGCCGGTTCGCCTTCGCGTAGTCGCCTGAGTAGTGCTCCGTCATTCCGGCCATCAGGGACGTGTGGGCGAGCACTTCCGGGTCGCCCAGGCCCTCGGCGAGCGCCCGGCTCTCGGCCAGCAGCCGCCGGCCCCTGTCGATGTCCCCCTGGATGAGCACCAGTTCCGTGTCGGCGCACAGCGCCAGCGCCCGCAGGACGGTGGGCTCGGGCGCCGCCCACAGCATGCGGTCCAGCCAGTGACGGCCCTCGTTGTAAAAGGCGTTGGCCAGCCAGCAGGGGTCGTTCAGGCAGAGGGCCATCCGCAGCCCGGTCTCCGCCTCGCCGGGCTCCTGCAGGCAGAAGTCCATCGCCGTGCGCAGGTTCGCGTGCTCCAGGTTCAGCCGCCTGAGCCAGGAGGACTGGTCGGGGCCGAACCACTCGGCGGCCGCCTGCCGCGCCAGCAGGAAATAGTGGTCCCGGTGCCGCCGCTGGAGCGCCCGGCGCTCCGCGGGCCCGCCGAGCCGCATGCGGCCGAACTCGCGCAGGGTGTCGAGCATGCGATAGCGGACCGTGCCTTCGTGCTCCTCACGCAGGAGCAGCGACTTGTCCAGCAGCGCGTCGAGCAGGTCGAGGACGTCGTCCCGTTCGATGCCGTCGCCGGCGCACACCGCCTCGACGGCGTCCAGGTCGAAGTGAGAGGGGAAGATCGACAGCCGGGTCCACAGCGTCCGCTCCGCCGCGGGCAGCAGCTGGAAGCTCCAGTCGACCAGCGCGTGCAGGGTCTGCTGACGTGGCACGGCCGCACTGCTGCCTCCGGTGAGCAGGCGATAGCGGTCGCGCAGGCGCTCGACGAGCGCGTTCACCGACAGGGCCCGCAGCCGCACCGCGGCGAGCTCGATGGCCAGGGGGATGCCGTCGAGCTGGCGGCACAGCTCGGCGACGGCCGCCTGGTTGTCCTCGGTGACGGCGAATCCGGGCAGGACGGCCGCCGCCCGTTCCGTCAGCAGGCTGATCCCGTCGTACAACTCCAGTGATCTGCGGTTGAGCGGCCGGTCCGGCTCGGGGACGGGCAGCGGCGAGACCTTCATCCGATGCTCGCCTGTGATGCCGAGCGACTGCCTGCTCGTCGCGAGGATGCGCAACTCGGGGGCCGCCCGCAGGAGCCGGTCGGCGAGCACGGCGCAGGCGTCACGCAGGTGTTCGCAGTTGTCCAGCACGAGCAGGGTCCGCTGCGAGGAGAGCACCCGCTCCAGCGCGTCCAGCGGGCAGTCCGCGGTCTCGTCCCGCACGCCCATGGTCGCCGCCACGGTCTCCGCCACGAGCGCGGGATCGGTGACGGTGCTGAGGTCCACCAGCCAGACGCTGTCGAACGCGCGGCGCTGCTCGGCGGCGGCCCGCAGGGCCAGCCGGGTCTTGCCCACGCCGCCCACGCCCGTGAGGGTCACCAGGCGCGACACCGAAAGCAGCCGCCTGATCTCGGCCAGCTCATGCCTTCGGCCGACGAAACTCGTCAGGTCGGCTGGAAGGTTGCCGACCTGCCGTGTCACCGCCCCCGCGACCACGCTCCTCACGCTAAGTGGCCATGAAGTCCCCGGTCAATTCCGGGAGGGCGATGCCGGGCGTAGCGCCGCATGGTGACCGTCGTACGCGGACCGCTTACTCTCGAAGATGTGAGCAGCAGCGAGTCCTCAGCCGTGAAGTGGATCTCCGCGTTCCTCGCGCAGCGCACTCCGGACACGCCCGACCCCTCCCTGCTGCGGGCCTCGGACGCCGACCGGGAGCGGATCGTAGAGGTGCTCACGGACGCCGTCACCGACGGGCGGCTCACGCCGCTGGAGCACGAGGAACGCATCGAGCGTGTCTGGGCCGCCAGGACCCTCGGCGAGCTGGCCGAGCTGACCGTCGACCTGCTGCCGCCCGAGAGCCAGCCGTTCCGGATGGACAGCCGCCCGGTCACCGCCTTCTTCCGTACGGAGACCCGCGGCGGCCGGTGGGTCGTGCCCTCCCAGGTGCCGGTGACGTCCCTCGGCGGCACGGTCACGATGGACCTGTGCGAGGCGCTGCTCCAGTCGCGGCACGTGGTGGTGCAGCTCGCCGTCATGGCCGGCACCGTCAACCTGACGGTGCCCGAGGGCGTGCGGATCGTGACCGCCCCGGACGCCCGCGTCCGGTCGTTCAGGAACGAGGTGCGGCTCCCGCCGGGCGCGACCGACTTCGCGCCGGACGCGCCCGTGATCGAGCTCGCGGGGTTCGTCTTCGGCGGCAGGGTCGTCGCCCGCTCGCCGAAGCGCCCCCGCCGCCGCCTGTTCGGCAGTTGAGGTCCTATACGGCGGTGTCGAAGTTGATGGCGCTGTAGGCGCCGAGCTTCCAGAGCTGGTGCTCGCTTTCGATCTTGCGGATCGTGCCCGACCGTCCCCGCATGACGAGGGAGTGCGTCACCGCCGCGCCGCCCTGGAACCGCACGCCGTGCATCAGCTCGCCGTCCGTGATGCCGGTCGCGGCGAAGAACACGTCGTCGGAGCGTACGAGGTCGTCGGTGGTGAGCACCTGATCGAGGTCGAGCCCGGCGTCGAGGGCCTTGAGGCGCTCCTCCTCGTCGCGGGGCCACAGCTTGCCCTGGATGACGCCGCCCATGCACTTGAGCGCGCAGGCCGCGACGATGCCCTCGGGCGTGCCGCCGATGCCGAGCATCAGGTCGACGCCGGTGCCGTTGCGCGCCGCCATGATCGCGCCGGCGACGTCGCCGTCGGTGATGAAGCGGATCCGGGCACCGGTCTCCCTGATCTCCTTGACGATCCGCTCGTGCCGGGGCCGGTCGAGGACCACCACGGTGACGTCGGACGGCTTGGCGCCCTTGGCCCGGGCCACGGCCCGGATGTTGTCGGCCACCGGGGCGTTGATGTCCACGTGCTCGGCCGCCTGCGGGCCCGTGACGAGCTTCTCCATGTAGAAGACCGCCGACGGGTCGTACATCGAGCCGCGCTCGCTGACCGCGATCACGGAGATCGCGTTGTTCATGCCGAGCGCGCACAGCCGGGTGCCGTCGATCGGGTCCACGGCGACGTCGCACTCGGGGCCGGTCCCGTCGCCGACCTCCTCGCCGTTGAACAGCATCGGGGCGTTGTCCTTCTCGCCCTCCCCGATCACGACGACGCCCTTCATCGAGACCGTGTTGATCAGCTGGCGCATGGCGTTCACCGCGGCGCCGTCCGCTCCGTTCTTGTCGCCGCGTCCCACCCAGCGCGCGGCGGCCATGGCAGCGGCCTCGGTCACCCTGACCAGTTCCAGGGCCAGGTTGCGGTCGGGTGCGCGTTCCCCCGTCGCGAGAGCGGCCGGTACGTGATCAGCCATTTGTCCCCTTTTAGGTAGGTGCCGTTCCAGCGATCGTAGTTCGCGAACCGGTTCTTGTCCGATTGGTCTGAACCTGTTGGGCCAGGTAGGAGGCCATTTGCGGGCGCGGCCCCCCGGAACGCACGGGCCGGGGATATCGTCGCCGCATGAGCGGCGACACCGAACGACCAGTGACGATGCGCACGTCGGAGCGCGGCGCGGCGACCCGGGTAGCTCTCCTGGACGCCGCGAAGGAGACGTTCATCACGAGCGGCTTCGCCGAGGCGGGCGTCACCGACGTCGTGGCCAGGGCAGGCGCCAGCGTCGGCAGCCTCTATCACCACTTCTCCGGCAAGGCCGACCTCTACCTGACGCTGTTCGAGGAGTTCCAGAAGCGGCAGACCCAGCGCACCCGGCAGGCCGTGCAGGAGGCGCGGGCGGCCGGGGAGACCGACCCCATGCCCCAGTTCCTCGCCGCCGCCCGGGCCTACCTGGAGGGCTGCCTCGAAGAGCGCGATCTCGCCGCGCTCTTCCTCCGCGGCGACGCCCCGCCCGGGTTCGAGGTGATCATGCGCGACCGCCTCCGGCAGTGGGCCAGGCGCACCGCCGCGCTGTTCGAGCACGAGGACGCCCTGGTCGTCGTCGTCACCGGCGCCCTGGCGGCCGTCGTGCAGGAGGTCACCCTGTCCGAAGACCCGCAACACGCCCGGAGGATCGCCGAGGACGCTCTTCGCATCATCGGCGAAATTCGGCACCCCTGACGGCCGGTACGGCCACCGCCCACCCCACCGACTAGTCTCGCCTTACGTGGGACGATTCACCCAGGGCATCTACGGCTACGCGTTCGCGCTCCTCGTCTGCCTCGCCGCGGTCGGAGCGTTCCTGCTCGTCACGCCGCAGAGCCGCACCGAGCACATCCCCCGGGTGGACTTCTCGATCGACCGGGTCAACGCGGCGCGCGCGGCGTCGTACGAGGTCGTCGCCCCGAGCCAGGTGCTGCCCGACTGGGTGCCCAACAGCACGTCGCTGACCGACAAGAACGGCGTCGTGACGTGGCGGCTGGGGTTCGCGACCGCCAAGCGGCAGCACGCCATGCTCGCCCAGAGCGACGAGAGGCCGTCCGCGGACTTCGTGAACCGCATGGCCAACACCGACAAGCCCGGCGGGAGCCGGCAGATCGACGGCGCGACCTGGGAGGAGCGGTTCCGCCAGGACAAGAACCAGCGGTCGCTGGTGCGGGTCTTCCCCGATCACGCCGTGGTCGTCACCGGGACGGCCGATTGGGACGAGCTGACCGCCCTCGCCCGGACCCTCGCCCCGCAGCCCAAGCCCTCTCCCGTGCCGTCGTCGGGCTGAGCCCGGGTCTCTTCTGCCGTCACGCCGGGGGAGTGCAGCCGTGCACGATGACCTCGGCGTGCCCGACGGCCGTCTCCGCCGGCCACTCGGCGGCTCGCCGCCCTCTGGGAGGTCTGGGACGGTCAGAAGGGGGCCTCCTCGGGGCCGTTCGGCTGGGGCTCCTGGCGCTGGGCCATCGCGGCGGCCAGTTTGGCGCGGGCGCCCTGCAGCCACTCCTCGCAGATCGCCGCCAGCCGCTCTCCCCGCTCCCACAGCTCGATCGACTGCTCCAGCGTGAGCCCCCCGGTCTCCAGGCGGCGCACCACCTCGGTCAGCTCCTCGCGGGCCTGCTCGTACGACGGGGTCGCATTGTCAGACGCGGTCGCCTTGCCCGACGCGGTCCGCTTGTCCGGCGGGGTCTGCTTGTCCTCAGCCACGTCCCCACCTTAGAGGCCGGCACCGACACTCCGCGGCCTCTTAGATCTGTCCGTTTTGGGCATAAAACGTAGACATTGTCTGTTAGTTAGAAGGACTAACCACTTTCGAGGGCGATGATCGGGGGGTCATCCTCATGTGTGGAATCAGCGGCTGGGTGGACTTCGGACGCGACCTTCGTCGCGAGCGGGAGACCGTGCAGGCCATGACGGACACGATGGCGTGCCGGGGGCCCGACGCCGAAGGGATGTGGCTCGCTCCGCATGCCGCGTTCGGCCACCGGCGGCTGGCCATCATCGACATCGAGGGCGGGCGCCAGCCCATGATCGCCGACGCCGGCGGCGAGGTCGTGGCCGCGCTCACCTACAGCGGCGAGGCCTACAACTTCAGGGAGCTGCGGGCCGAGCTCATCCAGCGTGGGCACCGCTTCCGCACCCAGAGCGACACCGAGGTCGTCCTGGAGGCGTACCTCGAATGGGGCGAGGACTTCGCCTCCCGGCTCAACGGCATGTACGCCTTCGCCATCTGGGACCTCCGCAGCGAGGAACTGCTGCTCGTGCGCGACCGCATGGGGATCAAGCCCCTGTACTACTACCCGATGCCTCACGGGGTGCTGTTCGGCTCCGAGCCCAAGGCCATCCTGGCCAACCCGCTCGCCGAACGAGTGGTCGACGCCGACGGCCTGCGCGAGATCCTGTCCTTCGTCAAGACGCCCGAGTGCGCCGTCTTCCGGGGGATGTACGAGGTGCGGCCCGGCCAGGTGGTGAAGGTGCGCCGCGAGGGCCTGAGCAAGCGCCGCTACTGGCGGCTGGAGGGGCGTGAGCACACCGACGACCTGCAGACGACCATCAGGACTGTGCGGGAGCTGCTCGAAGACATCATCGAGCGGCAGCTCATCTCCGACGTGCCGCTGTGCACGCTGCTGTCCGGCGGGCTCGACTCGAGCGCGGTCACCGCGCTCGCGGCCCGCGCGCTGGCCGGGAAGGGCGCGGTGCGGTCGTTCTCCGTCGACTTCGCCGGCTACAGCGAGAACTTCCAGGCCGACGACATGCGCGACACCCCGGACACTCCGTACGTCCACGACGTCGTGCGGCACGTCGGCTCCGATCACACCGACATCGTGCTCGACTCGGCCGACCTCATGGACCCCGCCGTACGCGCGGCCGTCCTGCGGGCACGGGACCTCCCGCTGGGCATCGGCGACATGGACACCTCGCTCTACCTGCTCTTCAAGGCGATCAGGAAGCACTCGACGGTGGCGCTGTCGGGGGAGTCCGCCGACGAGGTGTTCGGCGGCTACCGGTGGTTCCACGATCCCGAGGCGGTCGACTCCGGCACCTTCCCGTGGCTCGCCATGCAGGGCCCGACGGGGCTGGCCACCCTGGGCGAGTTCCTGAACGAGGACCTGCTCGGCAAGCTCGACCTCCCGGCCTACCGCGCCGACAGCTACCAGCGGGCGCTGGCCGAGGTGCCCCGGGTGCCGGGGGAGACCGGGCTGCAGAAGCGGATGCGCGAGGTCAGCTATCTGCACCTGACCCGGTTCGTGCAGATCCTGCTCGACCGCAAGGACCGCATGAGCATGGCCGTCGGCCTGGAGGTCCGGGTGCCGTTCTGCGACCACCGCCTGGTCGAGTACGTCTTCAACGCCCCCTGGTCCATGAAGACCTTCGACGGGCATGAGAAGAGCCTCCTGCGCGCCGCGACGGCCGACCTGCTGCCCCGCTCGGTGGTCGAGCGCCGCAAGGTGCCCTACCCCTCCACGCAGGACCCGGCGTACGAGCGCGCGCTGCGTGCCGAGGTGGCCCGCGTGCTCGACGGCGACCCGCCGATCAAGGGCCTGGTGGACGCGGCGAAGGTGCGCAGGATCCTCGACCAGCCCGTGGGCGCGGTCAGCCTGCAGGGCGCCCGGACCTCGCTGGAGGGCATCCTGCAGATCAACGCCTGGCTCGAGGCATACAACGTGCGTCTCATGATCTGACGAGACCTGGCCTGATGGCCCGACCTGACGCGATCCGGCCCGACCCGGCCTGATCTGGCCCGACCTGGCGCGATCCGGCCCGAGCGCCCGGGGCTCCGGCTGCGCGTCCCCGGATCACGCGTCCTGGGCGGTCACCGTCACCCGGTCGTCCGAGAAGCGGATCGTGAGCTCGTCGCCGGGCTTCACGTCCGAGGCCAGGCGGACGACCTCTCCGGAAGGACGCTGCGCGATGGCATAACCCCGTTCCAGAGTGGCGGCGGGGGACAGAGCCACCAGCCTGGCCCTGAGATGTTCCAGCGAGTCGGCCGAGCGGTCCAGGGACGAGGAAAGGCAGCGCCGTGACCGCTCGCGCAGCGCGTCGACCTGCTCGGCACGCCGGTCGAGCTCGCGGACGGGATCGGCGAGCGACGGCCGCGACCGCACGGACTCGAGCCAGGAGATCTCGCGCTCGACCCAGCCCCGCAGCACCCGGCGGCCCCGGTCTCTGAGCTGGTGGACGAGCGTGAGCTGCTCGCCCACGTCGGGCACGACCTTCTTGGCCGCGTCCGTCGGGGTCGAGGCGCGCACGTCGGCGACCAGATCGAGCAGCGGGCTGTCCTGCTCGTGTCCGATCGCGCTCACCACCGGCGTACGGCAGGCCGCGACGGCCCGCACCAGCGACTCGTCGGAGAACGGCAGCAGGTCTTCCAGGGAGCCGCCGCCTCTGGCGATGATGATCACATCGACCTCGTGGTCGGCGTCGAGCCTGCGCAGCGCCTCGGTCACCTCGCCCACGGCGTACGACCCCTGGACGGCGACCTGCTCGACCTTGAACCGGACGGCGGGCCAGCGGCGGCGGGCGTTCTCCAGCACGTCACGCTCGGCGGCCGAGTCGCGCCCGCAGATGAGCCCGACGGTGCCCGGCAGGAACGGCAGCCGCCTCTTCCTGTCGACGTTGAACAGGCCCTCGCCCGCCAGCACCTGGCGGAGCCGTTCGAGCCGGGCCAGCAGCTCGCCGATGCCGACCGGGCGGATCTCCAGGGCCGTGAACGCGAACGAGCCCTTGTTGACCCAGAAGTCCGGCTTGACGTGCATCACGACGCGTGCGCCGTCGACGGGACGCGGCACGCTGGCCTCGTACACGCCCCGGGCGCAGGTGATCCGCGCCGAGACGTTGGCCACGGGATCGCGCAGCGTCATGAAGACGGTGCCGCCCCGGGCGGTCAGCTCGGTGATCTGCCCTTCGACCCAGACGGTGCCCAGCTTGCCGATCCACTGGGCGACCATCTGCAGCACCGACCTGATCGGCAGCGGCGCCTCAGGAGACGTCTTCGCGCTCAAGTGCCCTCCTCGCCTGGACCGGCTCGCACCTGCAGGCTAGCCGCACCCGCCGACATTTCCCGGGCGACCGGCGGATGGCGCCGTACGGCGTGGACCGTCCGGGCGTGGGCCGAGGGGGCGTGGGCCGGTCGGGCAGGCACTTGAGCGCGCTCGCCATAAGGCCATGCACATAGAGCCGCGCATGAGCCCGCCCGGGTGTGGGGCCGGGCGGGTGTAGACCGGGCGGGTACTGGAGGGCGCTCGCCATAAGGCCGTGCGCATAGAGCCGCGCATGAGCCCGCCCGGGTGTGGGCCGGGCGGGCGCGGTCCGGGATCAGGACTCGGACTGGAGCTTGGCCAGCCGGTTCTGGAACATCCGGACCACCTCGGGGCGGTTCAGGTGCGCCTGCTCGTAGTCCAGCAGCGCCTGCACCTGCTCGGCCGACCTGCCGCGCATCCGGGCCCGCAGCGACGCCACGGAGAGGTTCGCGTAGCCCGGCAGCGGCTCCGCCGTCTCGGCGGTCGTCTCGACGGTCGTCTTCACTGCCGCCGGCTGCTCCACGGGCTGCGCGGGCTGCTCGGTGGACTGCGCGGGCTGCGCAGCCGGCTCGGCCGCTGCGGCGGCGGGCTTCTTGCGCGTCCTGGTGGCCTTCGGCGCGGCGGCCGCGCTCTTGGCGCTCTTGGTGCCGCTCTCGGCGCTGCTCTCGGCGGCCTCTGTGGCTCCGGTGGCTTCGGGGGTTTCGGCGGCGGTGGCCTTGCGGCGGGTGCGCGGCTTCTTCGGGGCGGCAGCGGCGGCGGGCGCGGCCTCCTCCTGGGTTCCCGCCGTCGCCGAGGTCGCGGTGGCCTCAGTGGTTTCGGCGGTTGCGGGGGTTTCCGCCGTTTCGGCGGCGGCCTTGCGACGAGTGCGCGGCTTCTTCGGCGCGGCGGGCGCGGCCGGGGCGGCCTCGGCCTCCGGCTCGGTCGCGACGGGCTCTGCAGGCTTGACGGCCTCCCCGGCCTCCCCGGCCTCAACAGCCTGGGTGGTCTCGGCGGCAGGTGCCCCGGTAGCGGCGGGTGCCTCGACGGGGGCGCTCTCCGCGACCGGCGCCTGGGCAGGGGTGGTCGTGGCGGCCTGCGTCTCGGCGGGCGCCGCCTCGGTCGCAGCGGACGCCGCAGCGGGAGACTCGGCAGGGGCGGCGTCCGTGGCAGGGGTCCCGGCAGGTGCCTCGACGGGGGCGGTCTCCGCGACCGGCGTCTCGGCAGGAGCCCCGGCAGGTGCCTCGGCAGGGGCGGTCTCCGCGGCAGGAGCCCCGGCAGGAGCCTCAGTGGGGGCGCTCCCTGCGGCAGATGCCTGGGCGGGGGCCGTCTCCGTGGCCGGTGTGGCCGGTGCCTCGGCCGTCACCGCGTCGGTCTTGTCGGCCTCGGCCTTCTCGGCCTCCGCAACCTTTTCGGTCTTCTCGGCCTTCTCGGTCTTGCTCGGGCGGGGCGCGAAGATGACGGGCTCCCGGCGCGCGGGCCGTTCCCCGGCGGCCTGCTCGGTGCCCTCCTCGGTCCTTACTGCTCCGTTTCGCGCTGCCTCGGCGCGTGCCCCCTCGGGCGTCTCTGCGGTCTCGCGGCGCTCGCCGTCCTGCGCCTCGCCACCGGCGAAGCGCTCCTTGAGAGTGGACTTGATCTTGTCGCCGGCCAGCAACGCCTGTCCGACCCCATTCAGAGCGGTCTGAAGAACGGTCGTTATTGCTCTAAGGACGGACATTTCGGCTCCCGGGGAGATGCGTATCTGGTACACCCAGTCTTGCAAGACCAGGGTCAAGAGGTGGCTCGCGTTCCACATAGCATAGGAACATGGACGTGCAGACCTCAGCGACCCGCCGTGTCCTGGTCGCCAAGCCCCGCGGTTACTGCGCGGGCGTCGACCGAGCGGTGCAAGCGGTCGAGCGGGCGCTGGAGCAGTATGGCGCGCCCATCTACGTACGCAAGCAGATCGTGCACAACACCCACGTCGTGAAGACGCTGGAGAAGCGCGGCGCCGTCTTCGTGGAGGAGACCGAGGAGGTCCCCGAGGGGGCCATCGTCGTCTTCTCCGCCCACGGCGTCGCGCCCGCCGTGCACGAGGAGGCCGCGAGCCGCCGGCTGCGGACCATCGACGCGACGTGCCCTCTGGTGACCAAGGTGCACAACGAGGCCAAGAGGTTCGCGGCCAAGGACTACGACATCCTGCTCATCGGGCACGAGGGGCACGAGGAGGTCGAGGGCACCGCCGGCGAGGCGCCCGAGCACGTCCAGCTCGTCGACGGGCTCGACGGCGTCGAGAGCGTGTCCGTACGCGACCCGGAGAAGGTGGTCTGGCTCTCCCAGACGACCCTCTCGGTGGACGAGACCACCGAGACTGTCGCGCGGCTGCGGACACGGTTCCCCAACCTCATCGACCCGCCGAGCGACGACATCTGCTACGCCACCTCCAACAGGCAGACCGCGGTCAAGCAGATCGCCGCCGAGTCGGACCTGGTCATCGTCGTCGGCTCGGCCAACTCCTCCAACTCCAAGCGGCTGGTCGAGGTCGCCAAGGACTACGGCGCCGCCGCGTCCTACCTGGTCGACGACGCCTCGTTCGTACGGGACGAGTGGCTGGAGGGCGTGCGTACGGTGGGCCTGACCAGCGGCGCCTCCGTCCCGGAGGACCTTGTGCAGGGCGTGCTCGCCAAGCTGGCCGACCACGGCTTCACCGACGTCGAGGAGGTCGAGTCGGTGCAGGAGAGCATGCGGTTCGCCCTGCCCCACGAGCTGCGCAGGGATCTTCGCGCGGTCTAGCAGCGGTTCAGCAACGATCCGCGTTCACTCGTCGGCGGCCCTGCCGTACACCCGGGGCTCGAAGTAACCCTCAGGCTCCGGGTCGAACGTGTGGGCCCGGCCACGGCGTGAACGGAAGCGGGACGCCGACGTCGGTTCGGGCGCCGGCGCGCCGCGCAACTCCCGCACATTGTCGGGCAGGCCGCGCACCCACGCGATGCCCAGCGCCAGCGCGGACCCGAGGAACAGCCACGGCGCGCCGGACGACAGCGCGGTGAACATCCCGAGCCCGAACGTCGGAAGCGTCGACGCGGAGCCGAGCGCCCGCACGAGCTCCACCAGCAGCGCCGCGGCGAAGAAGACCAGCGGAGGCGTCACCACCAGCGGCAGCAGATCGCGGGGACGCACCAACAGGACCGCCGCCAGGCACCCGGCCACGAACGCGGGTCCGGGCAGGAACGGCATGCCCACCAAAGTGATCACGAAGAGCATGACGATCGCCCCCCGAGCGGTCAGCCGCAGCCCCGCTCGACCGGTGCCTGTCATCGGGCCCCCCTTACGACAAGTCTCGCGTCAATTTACCGTTCTGACGATGCGGGGGAGGGGGGCTTACCCGCTCTTCACCTTCGAGTTCGGGGATGGCGACCGGCCGGGGGACCTCCTCGACCGCCGACGGGGCGTCGAGCGCGTAGTCCACGAGACCGAGGTCGTTCATCCTCCGCGCGCTGACCAGCACGCGGCTCTCCAGCGAGCCGACCGTCTGGTTGTACGCGGTGACCGCTCGCGTGAGCGCCTTGCCGAGGTTGTCCACGTGCCGTCCGAGGCCGCCGAGCCGCTCGTACAGTTCCTTGCCCAAATCGAAGACGGCCTTGGCGTTCTCGCTGACCGCCGTCTGCTGCCAGGCGTACTGCGCGGTGCGGAGCATCGTGACGAGCGTCGTGGGCGTGGCGATGTGGACGCGCCGGCGCATCGCATACTCAAGCAACCCCGGGTCGCGCTCCAGAGCCGGCGCGAGGAACGCCTCGCCGGGGATGAACAGGACCACGAACTCCGGCGACGGGTTGAACGCCTGCCAGTAGGACTTGGCCGCTAACCGGTCGACGTGCTCGCGTACGTGCCGCGCGTGGGCGTCCAGCCGGGCCGAGGCGAACGCGGGATCGGCGGCCTCGGCCGCCTCCAGGTAGGCGGCGAGCGAGACCTTCGCGTCCACGACGATGTTCTTGCCGCCGCTGAGCCGTACGACCATGTCGGGCCGGACCACGCCGTCACGGGTGACGGCGCTCACCTGCTCGTCGAAGTCGCAGAAGCGGGCCATCCCGGCGATCTCCGCGACCCGGCGCAGTTGGAGCTCTCCCCACCGCCCCCGGGCCTCCGGCCGCTGGAGCGCCCGCACCAGCGCGTCCGTCTGGGCCTTGAGCCGATCGGAGCTCTCCCGTACGAACTCCATCTGCTTGCTCAGCTCGGCGCGGGCGGCGCGGGCGCCCGACTCGCTCTCCCTGAGCTGGCTCTCCACCTTGGCGAGCGTCTCCCGCAGCGGCGCGACCAGGTTCTCGACCGCCTGCCTGCGCTGGTCGAGATCCCCGGCCGCCTCGGCCCTGGTGGTGTTGAGCCGGTTCTCGGCGAGTTCGAGGAAACGCAGGTTGGCCACGTCGAGGGCGTGCGCGGAGAGGGCCTGGAACCGCTCGGTGAGCTGGTTCTCCATGTAGGACACCTTGTCCTCGGCCGCCCGCGTCCGGGCCTCGGCCTCGGCCACCCTTGCGGCCGCCTGGGCGGTCCGGCCCGCGGCCCGCATCCCGGCCAGGGCCGCGCCGACCACCACCCCGATCACCAGTCCCAGTGCGAGCGCCACGACATCCACGGTCTGGATGATTTCAGGCATTGGCGTCCCAAACAGGGAGGCGCGCCTGCGGGCGGGCCGAGCCGGACCACGAGGCCGTCGATGTCAGGCGCACCCCCCGAGACCCCTAAACTCGTGGTACGTGAGCCTGAGCATCGGCATCGTCGGCCTGCCCAACGTCGGCAAGTCCACGCTTTTCAACGCCCTGACCAAGAGCGGGAACGCCCTCGCGGCCAACTACCCGTTCGCCACGATCGAGCCGAACGTGGGCATCGTCGGCGTGCCGGACTCCCGTCTGGACAAGCTGGCGGAGATCTACGGCTCCGCGCGCATCCTCCCGGCCAAGGTCGAGTTCGTCGACATCGCGGGCCTGGTGAAGGGCGCGTCGGAGGGCCAGGGCAGGGGCAACCAGTTCCTCGCCAACATCCGCGAGACCGACGCGATCTGCCAGGTCATCCGCGTCTTCTCCGACCCCGACGTCACCCACGTGGACGGCGAGGTGGCGCCGGAGCGCGACATCGAGACGATCAACACCGAGCTGATCCTCGCCGACCTGCAGACGATCGAGAAGGCGCTGCCCCGCCTGCAGAAGGAGGCGCGCAACAACAAGGACCGCAAGGTCCTGCTGGAGGCCGCCGAGGCCGCGGCGAAGCTGCTCGACACCGGCACGACCCTGTACGCCGGGGGCAAGGCGGCCGGGATCGACCTCGCCGACCTGCGCGAGCTCCACCTCCTCACGGCCAAGCCGTTCCTGTACGTGTTCAACCTCGACGCCGACGAGCTGACCGACACCGACCTGCGGGCCAAGCTCTCGGCGCTCGTGGCCCCGGCGGAGGCCGTGTTCCTCGACGCCAAGATCGAGTCCGAGCTGGTGGAACTGCCCGACGACGAGGCGCTGGAGCTGTTGCAGTCCGTCGGCCAGGAGGAGTCGGGCCTCGCCCAGCTCGCCCGGGTGGGCTTCGAGACGCTCGGCCTGCAGACGTACCTGACGGCCGGGCCCAAGGAGGCCAGGGCCTGGACGATCCGCAAGGGCGCGACCGCCCCCGAGGCCGCCGGGGTCATCCACACCGACTTCCAGCGCGGTTTCATCAAGGCCGAGGTCATCTCGTTCGAGGACCTGGTGGAGGCCGGCTCGATGACCGCCGCCAGGGCCGCGGGCAAGGCCCGCATCGAGGGCAAGGACTACGTGATGCGCGACGGCGACGTGGTGGAGTTCCGCTTCAACGTCTGAACCGGCTCTGCCCGCCGTGCTCGCCGCGAGTGGCCGGCCGGGTCCGCGTCGCAGGGTTGCGATGCGGGGGTTCGCGATGCGGGGGTTTGCGATGCGAACCCGGCCGGCCGGTGTCACCGTCGGCTCAGCTGCGGGACCACTTCTGGTTCCCGCCGCCGTTGCACGTCCAGATCACCAGCTGCGTGCCGTTGGCGGTGCCGCCGCCGTAGGCGTCCAGGCACTTGTTCGAGCCGACTCCGACGATCGTGCCGTCGGGGTTGAGCGTCCACTGCTGGTTGGTGCCGCCGTTGCAGTCGTAGATGTCGACCCGGGTCCCGTCCGCCGTGCCCTGTCCGTAGGCGTCCAGGCACTTGGTGCCGTAGACCATCAGCTGCTTGGACGGCGTGAGGGTCCAGGTCTGGTTGGCGCCGCTGTTGCAGTCCCAGAGCGCGACCTGGGTGCCGTTGGCCTGCGACTGGTTGGGGACGTCGACACAGCGGCCGGAGGCCTGGCCCCTGATGGGACCGACGCCGCTGTTGCCGTTTCCGCCGCTGGTCTCGGTGACGGAGAGGTTGTCGAACATGTCGGTCTGGTATCCGACCACTCCGAGCCCGACCTGTCCGGTGAAGTAGGAGTTGTCCGTCACCGAGCCGAGCGCGGTGCCGTCGAGGGTGGCGCTGATCTGGTTGCCCGTGAAGCTGAGCGAGATCGTGTGCCAGGTGTTGGTCCCGAGCGAGCCCCGGGAGCCCGAGGTGAGGGTGCTCACCGTGCCGGACGTGGTGCTCTTGGCGATCGACCAGGCGCCGGAGTTGTTCAGCCGCAACTGGTAGGCCGCCTGGTGGCTCTGCGGGCGTGACTGCGTGTTCGCCCGCCCGAGCAGCGTGATGGTGCCGGCCTGCTGGAAGTTGACGTCCACGCTGACCTTGTAGTTGCTCCAGGACGGGTCTCCGACCAGGCCGAAGGCGTCACTGTCGTCCTGCCATTCGATCGGACGCATGGGGGTCACCTGCTGCAGGCACTGACCGGCCCGGCCGCCTGCGCAGGGCCGGACCTCGAAGGATCCCTGCATGTCGGAGAAGTACTTGGCCTCGGTGCGGGAGGCGTAGGCGTCGAAGTCGTCGGAATACGGCAGAGCCAGCGGCGCGCTCGCCGGTCCGGTCGCCGTGCCCTTGCCCTGGCCGGTGGTCGTGGTTACCGAGTAGATCCGGTTCGGCTGCATGGTGAGCGAGTAGGAGCCGTTGCTGGGGGTGATGTCCGGCTGCCTGACGAACCAGTCGGCCGGGTTGTTCGACCCCAGGTCGGTGGACCACACGTGCACGGTCCCGGTGCTCAGCCCGCCTGTCACGTTGACGTTCACGGTCTGCGTGGTCGTCGACGTGCTGGTCTCGTAGATGGTCGAGTAGTCGGTGTTGTTCGTGGACTTCAGGGAGATGTAGCTGCCGTTGCTCCGGTTCCCGCCGAGGTATCCGCTCGCGGAGCCGGTGAGGAAGCGCCAGCCCGGCTGGGTGAACTGGGCGACCTGGGCGTTCGCCCACAGACTGCGGCCCACCCGATAGGCGCCCGACCACGGCGAGTTGGCGACCGCCAGGGCGGTGGTGTTGAAGGGCAGGTTCGGGTAGAGCGCGGCCACCAGCGGCCAGTTGACGAAGCCCGTCATCTGGCCGTCGAGATATCCGCGGGTGATGCTGCGGATGTAGGGGGCCGAGCCGCTGATGTAGTCCTGCGACCCGAACTCGCTGTTCCAGATCGGCTTGCCGGTGGCCACGGCGTTCGCGCTGGACGGACACGAGGTGGCGTCGCTCAGGTAGCCGCACAGGTAGTGCGCCCCGACCACGCCGACCGCGTTCTTGAACGCGGAGTCGCTCAGCATGTCGTCCGCGGTGGACAGGCCGAAGCTGTCGTCGCCGACGATCTGCACGTTGCCGTAGCCGTTGGAGTCGAGGGCCGACCGGAGGTTCTTGTACCAGGTCTTGTTGTGCCCGCGCTCGTTCCATCCGCCGATGTAGCTGATCGTCAGGCCGTGCTGCTTGGCGCAGTTGAGCCAGGAGATGTCGTAGTCGATCATGTCTTGGGACCAGAAGTTCCCGCCGCCGATCCAGCCGGGCGCGGTCCACGGCAGCGCGATCAGCTTGATGTTCGGGTTGCGCGCCACCGCCTGCTCGCCCAGCCAGAACTCGTAGCCGACGTTGCAGTTGATGTCACCGCGGGTGTGCTCGATGCTGGGTTCGGAGCCGTCGGTGGAGTTGGCGTCACCGCCGATCTCCAGTTTCAGCAACTGCACCGCCGCGCCGTACCCGGGCTTGAACAGGTAGTCCAGGATCTGGGAGCGCTGCGTCTCCGGGTAGTCGATGAGCAGCCGGGAGTTGCCGCCGCCGCCGCTGATCGCCCCCACCCCGTCGAACGTGCGACCCGTCGAGCCGCCGTTCAGCGTGATGGTCGTCGTGGCCGCCTGGGCCGCCGGCGCGGTCACCACCACCGCGCCGGCGCCGGTCACGGCCGCTGTGACCGCCGCCATGATGATGCGGATCCATTTCCTGTCGCCGACTGGTCGACGTTTGCGCATGCCGGACCTCCGGGGTGTCCGTGTGGGGGATGGGTGACGGGCGGTCCACCGACCCTGCCGGATCGCTTTCTGTTGGAAGCCGTTTGAAATTGTCAGAGCGGTTGGGGCATGTCAAGGCGTGGTCAGGCGGGAAAGATGGCGTGTGAACCTGGCTGAACAGGCATGCAGCGGAAACGCGGCTGACGGCCGTCGCCCGTGATGAACGTTTCAGGCGTCCGCGTACGTTCGGTCGCGCTCGGTTATGGCAGAGAATGTTGGAACGCGAGCCCTCGACGTTCGTGCTGCTCAGACGTGCTCAGACGCGCTCAGACGGGCTCAGACGGGCCCAGACGGGCTCAGACGGGCCCAGGCCGTGCTCAGGCGAGAGCGCGGTAGTAGTGGAACATCGGCTCGGGCGCTCCGGGCTCGATGTTGGCGAAGCCGTGCGCCTCGTAGAAGCGGCGCGTGTCGGTGTCCTCGCCGTCGACGTTGATCGCGAGGATCGCCGCGCCGCGCTCCCGTGACAGGCGGCACGCCTCCTCGAGCAGGGCGTGCCCGAACCGCTGCCCGCGCAGGCCGGGCCGTACGTACAGCTCGTCGAGGACGACGGACGGGCCGTCATGCCAGACGTCGGGCCGGAAGGTCAGAACGGCGACGCCGACGGCCGGTTCGCCGGTGAGAAGGGCGACGAGGTCATCCCCGGCGAGCAGCCGGCGGAGGCGCGCCGTGAGCACGTCGCTGCCCGGTGTCGGCGTGTCGAACTCGCGGTTGAAGGCGTCCAGCAACTCGGCGACGACAGCGGCGTCGGACGGCCTCGCCTGCCGCGCCGGGTGCTCCTGCTGCGATATGGCCACCTTCGCACCCTCCCTGCCCGGCTCGGCGGACCGCAAGAGATTTTGCGGGTGACCATTTCCGGCCCGTTCGCGTCTGGTCTGTTGTGACAGACACGAAGACGCGGGGGGCATCATCATCGAGGAGCTGTACCGCGAGCACTGGGCGCTCGTGTGCGGGTTCCTGTTGCGCCGCACCCGCGATCCCCACCTCGCCGAGGACCTCGCCCAGGAGACGTTCGTCAAGGCGACCAGGGCCCTGCTCGGCTGGCGCGGCGGAAACCCGGCGGCATGGCTGCTCGTCATCGCCCGCAACGTTCTCGTCGACCAGGTGCGGCGGCACCGCCGCGAGCTGGACCTGCCCCACCCTGACGAGCTCGGCGTGCCTCCGTTGCACGTCGAGTCGCTGGCCGTACGCGACGCCCTGGACCGCCTGCCCGAGGAGCACCGCAGGCTGCTCACCCTGGTCTACTTCGAAGGCTTCTCGCTGGTCGAGGTGGCCGCGATGACCGGCAGGAAGCACACCGCCGTCAAGACGGCCGTGTGGCGTGCCAGGGCGGCCTTCGCCGATCTCTACGGAGGCCCTCATGACTGACGACGCTCTGCTGCCGCCCATGCCCGACTTCGATCCCCGGGCGACCCGCCGGGCCGTACGGCGGGGTGTCGCCCGCACCGCGATCACAGTGCTGGCGGGGCTGCTGGTTTCGGTCCTGGCGGCGACGGTGGGCTCCGGCATGATCCAGCGGCGCGGCGACAGGGAGCAGCGCATGACCGACGTGCTGGGCACCGCCTTCAAAATCTACAACCCGAGCTACGACATCGAGGTCAGAAACTGGGGTGCCACCACGCCGCTGTCGATGTCGTTCACCGTGGCCGCGAGGCCGGTGCGGGCCGTCGGAGGTTTCGTCGAGGGGTACGGCGGCGCCGAGCACGTGGTCACCCAGGACTTCTTCGGCCATGTGGGCAGGCTGCCGCTCGGCGCGAGCGCCGGCACCACGCTCAACCTCGCCCTGATGAACGTGGGGACGGGCAACCAGCCCAAGGAGGACAGCCGCAAGGTTCTGGCCCGGCTCCCCGAGGGGCTCAACGCGCTGGCGGTGGTCGAGTTCGCCACGCCGCTCACCATCGATGAGCTGACCTCATTCACCGGCAGGTACAAGTCGTACGCCGACAAGGTGGTTTTCGAACGGCGTCCCAGGTCGATCCCCATCACCTGGGGAGGGACGACGACATGGGACCGGGCCCCGATGCCGGGGGAGGACGATGAACCACTCAAATCCGACCTGGCGAACTTCCGCCGCTGGGTCGGCATCCTCAAGGACTACGACGACGACAACCTGCGCGACTTCGATCTCAGCCTGGCGCGGCTGCGCAAGGCCGTGAACGACGGCCTGGCCTACGCCTACGTGGACTCGTTGGTGACCATCGGAGAGCTGCGGAAGATCATCGAGGATCCGCTGGTACGGACGGTTCGCGTGGCGGACGTCGCCTACGATCTCGAACGGCCTTGAGATGGCCCGGTCGGGCAAAAGCGGTGGTCATGGTGGTGAGCGGCATCACCCGCCACACCTCTCCCTCTGGTCAGATCCTCCATGGCCAGCGGAAACGCTTGGGCCAACTGCCCTAGACGCATTCGTGAGCTTCGTTGAAGCATCGAGATGAGGCCGTTTGGCGCGTAGTCGCCGTTTGAATCCCTTTTCGCCACAAATCTCTTCGCCGCCGCAATCCGGCACAGCGGAAGGGGATGCCGGCCGATTTCGGGCACCGGGAAAAGCCCAGGTGGCCTGACCTGGCGAGGCCCGATCGGACCCAAGGAGGGGACCATGCATCGGAAATCCAGACAGCCGGCTCTCGCGGTGATTTTCGCCTCGACGCTCACGGCCGCCGGAGTCGCGCTGCTCGGCGGCACCGCCTCCGCCGCGACGGGTGCCCCGGAGTCGGCGTGGGCGCCGCAGGCGAGCGAGCCCGGCGGATCGGTGCGGGCGACGTCGTACACCACCACCCTCGGCGAGCCGATGATGATGGCCGAGGCCATGCCCGAGACGATGCAGCTCGGCATGCCGATGATGACGGTCGCGGAGCTCCCGGCGCAGTGGTCCACCGGCTGGTACGGCGGTGCGAGCCTGCGGAGCCAGGCGCTCCCGGGCATGACCGCGGCGTCGATAGAGGGGATGGCGGAGCAGGCCCGCCAGAGCATCAGGGACGAGGCGAGCAGCGCCAAGCAGCAGATCATGCAGGAGGCGGCGAGCGCACAGCAGCGCATCGAGGAGATGTCCCAGCGCGCGCAGCAGCAGCTGTCGGACCAGGCCCAGTCGCTGGCCGAATCCCAGGCCCAATCTCCGGAGCAGTCGTCCGCGAGCGAGTCGCAGACCTCCTCGCTGCCGGAGAGCGCCCCGGAGAGCGCCCCGGAGAGCGTGACGGGCAGCGCCATGGGCAGTGCGCCGGAGAACGTCCCGCCGGCCGCCATCCCACCGGCGTCGACCGAGTCGCAGTCGTCCTCCGCGTCCTCCTCCGAGGCGTGCCAGTGACGGTGCGGGCGTAGCTCAGAGGCACGACGGCCCTGCTCCGGCGGGGCCGTCGTGGCGCGTACGGACGGTTTCGTTATGCCTGCGAGCTGCGAAGACAGCAATAGGTGGCGGTTAGGTAATCGATGCCCCCGCTGGCCAGGCGTAACGTGCTTTTTCGCGGAGTGGATAGGTGTGGGGCGTCTCTCTGGGGATGTGGACCCGGTTTGCTCGGTCGCGGCGATGCTTGCACCATGGGCGTGGCTTACCTGGAAGAATTGGCGAGGCCGCTAGGGTGAATACTTCAATGCGGTTAACCGGATCGAGAGCAAGAGGAAACCGCGCCAGCCGGAGGGATCGGCGCGAGCGGAGGCGTGATGGCTCGCAGGTCAGACGTCCAGCAGGATCCGCGGATCGCTGGCGACCCTGACCCGTACCCACTGGAAGGTTTCGAGGCGGCGAGCGCGGCGCACGGCACGGTCCCCCGCCGCAGAGGCTGGAGCGGTGGTGGAGGCCGCTGGCTCGTCTGGACCGGGCGGGTCATCCTCTGGGCGCTGATCATCGTCATCGTGGTCAACGGCATCCGCGCCCCGCTTGATCGGCTGACGCAGGACGACCCGGCCGGCGTGGCCCCCACCGGCTCGGCCACCTCCGGATTCCCGGTGACGCAGGCGGCGGCCTTCGCCAACCAGTTCGCGGCGGTCTACCTCAACTACGACGCGGCCAATCCCCAGCAGCGCGCGGAGCGGCTGAGGACCTTCCTGCCGGAGGGCGCCGACGAGCAGTTCGGCTGGAACGGCTACGGACGCATGTCCGCGGGGGCCTTCCAGTTCACCGGCATCGACGTGATCGACGACCACAACGCCCGAGTGACCGTGACCTACCAGTCGGGGGGCACCCGCGGGCTGCTGTCCGTGCCGGTCTACTACGACAACGGCAGGTTCGTGGTTTCGGCCCAGCCGGCCCTGCTTCCCGCGCCCGGCCCGGCAGGGCTGCCGCAGCTCCCGGACCCCGACCGCGACTCCGCCACCGAGGCCGAACTGCGTCCCCAGCTCGAAGGCTTCTTCAAGGCGTACGCCGCGGGCAACCAGGTCGACCTCCAGCGCTACGTCGCGAGCGGGGTGACCGTGAACGGGTTCAACGGCGAGTTCAGCCTCGCCGAGCTGAAGGACGTGGTGGTCCCGCCGGGCAGTTCCGACAGCAGGAAGGTCACGGCCGTGGTCGTGTGGGCGGTCGCGTCAGGACAGTCGGCGGGGGTGGCGAGCCCGTCGCAGGACCCGGCGGCACAGCCGGCCGGTCTCGAACAGGCCTATCAGCTGACCATGGAAAAGCAGGGCGGCAAGTGGTTCGTCAGGGACATCCAGGGTGCGAACCGGTCCGTGGGGTAGCGCATGCCCGGCAAAGACATCGCTGATCCATCCCCCCGGGAGGGCGAGAGTTGATACTGAAGACCATCGCGGACCACTTCCTTGATCTCGCCGCGCCCTCACCGGCGCCGACGGCGGGCATCAACACCGAAGGGCTCGCCGACTTCCTCCGGAGGTTCTTCGCTCCGCTCTTCCTCGCGGTCGTCTCCGTCGTGGCGATCTTCTTCCTCTTCACCCGCGAGATCACCAGGTTCGTCCAGTTCATCATCCTGGCGATCGCGATCGGCGTGATCTTTTACGTTCCCAACATCATCGAGGTGACGGCGAAGGCGATCGCGGGCGCACTTGGCATCAAGTGATCGGGCGGAGAGGAGGTTCGGGGTGGATCTGCCCACATATACCAATATCTGGCGTATTGAGAAGCGGCTGTACAAGCTGTACGACCTACGACTGCCGATGCCGCTTCCGGTCGTCTGGATCGGTGTGTTCGTGGGTGTCTCCGTGCCGTGGTGGGTCTTCCTCTACCTGATCGGACTGCCGTTCGAGGCTCCCTGGCACGTCATCTACCTCGTTCCGCCGGGTGTGCTCACCTGGTTGTCCACCCGCCCTGTCATCGAGAGCAAGCGCCTCACCGAGCTGCTCCAGTCGCAGCTCCGCTACATGAGCGAGCCCCGCACGTGGTGCCGTATGGCCCCGTTCGACGAGCCGGATGAGGTCACGCTGACGGCGCGTGTCTGGCGGACCACGCTGCCGGTCGCGGCGCCGCAGGCCAGGGCGGAACGCAAGGCGCGCCGCGCGGTCTCGGTCAAGGTGCCCGTTCCGAAGGTCTCCAGGAGCGGCGCGCGGCCGGCCTCGCGGGCCGCCGCGCGAGCAGGCGCGCATCAGGTGGATCCGTCACGTGTCGTACGCCCGGCCGTGGCGGCCGCCGCTGCCGCCGCCGCCCCGGTCGCCGACGCGCCTCCCGCACCTCTGTCCCGAAGCGGTGCCGCCTCCCGGGCGGGCGCCACCGGCGAGCGCGTCGTCTACCTCACGCAGCCGCCCGCGCCGCCCGCGCCGCCCGCGTCGCCTGTGTCCTCCGCGCCGCCCGCGCCGCCCGCGCCGTCTGCGTCACCTGCGCCGCCCCTGCCGGCCGCGTCGTCTGTGTCGTCAGTGCCCCCGCCGCCGTCGCCGACGGAGTTGGAGCGGGAACGCGAGCCCCAGGAGCTTCACGAGAGCCGCGAAGAGAGCCACGAGCCGGGCCCTGTGCATGCCGCCGTGCAGGACCCCATGCAGGACTCTACGCAGGGCACTGTGCTGGACGCTGTGCAGGGCACTGTGCTGGACGCTGTGCAGGGCACTGTGCTGGACGCTGTGCAGGGCACTGTGCTGGACGCTGTGCAGGGCTCTGCGTATGGCGCCGTGCAGGACTCCGCGCAGGGCGCTGCGCCGGCACCTGTGGAGCACGCGCCCCTGGCCGCCGCTGAGTCCGCCGCGCCCGCCGAGGCGTCGGAGGCACCCGCTGCTCCCGCGCCCGCCGAGGCGTCGGAGGCACCCGCTGCTCCCGCGCCCGCCGAGGCGTCGGAGGCACCCGCTGCTCCGCACGCCGTCCCTCCCATCGGCACCGAGACGCTGCGCCGCCTCCGCAGGCTCGCCGCCTCGGCCGAGCCCCGTCCCCAGCCCGGTCCCGAGCCCGGTCCCGAGCCCGGTCCCCAGCCCCGCCTCGAACAGGCTCCCGAACCCCGGCCCGAGCAGACTCCCAAGCCTCACGCCGTACGGTCGTCCGGTGCGGCGTCCTTCACTGAGCCGCAGCCGGAGCTGGAGCTGGAGCCCGGGCCGTTGCCGGAACCCGAGCCGGAGTCGGCTGCGGTGGAGCGCGCGCACGCCGCTGACGCCGCGGACGCGCCCCGGAGGCCCGCCGAGGACGCGGGCCGGGCACCCATGGCCCGGGAAACCACGGCCCGGGAAACGACGGCGCGGGAAACGACGGCACAGCACGACGCCGAGGCACTCGCGCAGCATCGGAAGGGCCGTCCGCCGCGGCTCGTGCGGCCCCGGGTGCCGGTCGGCACAGAGAGCGGCACGGAGAGCGGCACGGAGAGCGACGCAGCGGGCGAGCCGGCGGGCGAGGTGCCCGTGGTTCACGCGGCCACAGAAGCGGCATCCCCGGCACCCCCCGCGTCCATGGCGCCCATTGAGACCCTGGAGCCGGCGGGCGAGGCGCCCGTGGTTCACGCGGCCACGGAGGCGGCGCCCCCAGCCCCCCCGCAGCCGCTAGCGCCTCAGGCACCCCCAGCGCTCCCGGAGCCCCTGGAGCCGGCGGCCGACGTCTCCACTGCTTCCCGACCTGCTTCCCAACCTGAGACGCGGGACACGCCCGCCCGGGAGGCGGCGCACCACACGGGGGCCAGGCCGTACGAGAGCGCTGCGGGCACTGTGGGCACCCCTCGTTCAGCGGGCGCTGCGGGTTCGGCGGGCACGGCGGGAGTGTCGATCCGCGCCGTGCCTGTGGGGCCGCGCGCCGCGGGCCCGGCCGGTCCCGCCCGGCCGTCGCTGCCCACCCCGGGGACGCCCACCCCCGGCAGGCCGGCGCACGAGGAGCCGCCGCGCCTGCGCCGCGTCGAGGCCGTCGTCGGACGTGACACCTCCGGAGGCTGGCGCCGCCTGGCGCAGGTCGTCGTGGGCGGCAGCCGTACGGACGGCATGGAGGTCGACGAGGCCAGGACCCGCATCCCGCTCACCACGAGCAGGCGGATCATGGTGCTCGGCTGCACCGGCGGCGCCGGGCAGACGACCACGGCGTTAATGCTGGGCCACACATTGGCCCGCTATCGCGATGACCGTGTGCTCGCGCTCGACGCGAACACCGGAGAAGACACGCTCACGACGAGGATCGCCGCCGAGTCCCCCGAAACGCTGAGCTCGCTCATCGAGAGCTCGGAAGAGGTGAACGGCTACCTCGGCATGCGGGCGTACACGACGCGCTGTGAATCGGGGCTTGAGGTCGTCGGGGCGGACACCGACGACCGGGTGACGCAGCGCCTGGCCGAACGCGCGTTCCTGGCCGACTGGCGCAGGACGCTCGCCGCGCTCGACCGGCACTACCGGCTTACCGTGATCGACCCCGCGGCCGCGCTGGCGGCCCGGCTCCTGCCGTACGCCGACCAGCTCGTGCTGGTCGCCCCCGCGAGCGAGGACGCCTCCGAGGCGGTGGCGATGACCTACGAGTGGCTCGACGGGCACGGCTGCTCCGACCTGCGGCGACGCGCCGTAATGGTGATCAACGGCGTGAGCCGCCGCAGCCTCCCCGACGTGGAGCAGGCCGAGGCGGTGGCCAGCGGCCGCTGCCGGGCGATCGTCCGGGTGCCCTGGGAGGACGAGCTGGCTCCTGGGCGGCCGGGACCGGTCGACGTCAATCACCTCCGAATGGGCGGCCGCAGGGCGTACGTTGCGCTTGCGGGTGTGATCGTGAGCGGCCTGGCGGCTGTCCAGGCCAAGCAGGAGGTGGCCAGATGAGGGGCGAGCGAGGAAGCTGGTGAGAGGTCGATGAGCAGGGCGCGCAGTCGCCTCGCGGTGCGTTACTTCGACGACCGGGTTCTTCTCACCGACTCGGCGGCCTGGGCCTACTTCCGGCTGCCGACGGTGAGCTACGAGTTCCTCACCCCCGAGGAGCGCGAGGCGCTGGCCACCAACATCACGATCGCGCTGGCCGCGATCAGGATGTCCGACGCCGAGGTGCACCTGCGCATCGCGCACCGGGCCTACCCGGCGGCGGAGTGGGCGATGGCGCTCAACTCGACCTCCGACGAGGGCCCGGGCTGGCGGGAGTACCTGGAGGAGATGTACCGCCACGTCTGGGCCAAGGACTTCTGGAGCAAGGAGGTCTATCTCGGCGTACGGCTCGGGCCGCGTGGCGCGCAGCTCGGCACCGGCGTGCTGGCCCAGCTCTTCGGCTTCTACCAGCGCAGCGAGAAGGCGCTCGGCATCGAGGACGATCACGTGCCGGACAAGGAGATCACCCGGTGGACCGAGGCCGCCGAGCGGCTCGGCCGGGCCCTGGCCTCCAGCGCGCTCTACGCCCGCCACGCCACCTCCACGGAAATCGCCTGGCTGTTCCAGCACGCGGCGGCGGGCGGCCTCGGTGAGCCGTCTCCCTCGGCCACGCCGCGCCGTAGGTGGGGCAAGGGCGAGATCGAGTCGCTGGTCGAGGGGCAGATCCACAACGGCAGGTCGCTGCTGCGGATCGAGCAGCCGGCCGGAGACTCCTACACCGCGCACCTGTCGTTCGCCCGGTTCCCCGACCTCATGCCGTTCCCCGACGGCGAGCCGTGGCTGCACTTCGCCGACCAGTTGCCGTTCCCCGTGGAGATCTCCAGCCGGATGCGGCTGATCCCCCCGGTCAGGGCGAGCAAGGACGTGGCGCGCAAGCTGGCCCACGCCCGCGACATGGACATCCACATCCGCGAGGCGGGCGCGGAGGCGCCGCTCGCGCTGGCCGAGCAGATCGACGCCGCCCGCATGCTGGAGCACGGCATCACCAAGGAACGCCTGCCGTTCGTGTACGGCTGGCACCGCCTGAGCGTGAGCGCGCCGACCGAGGAGATGTGCGTCCAGCGGGTCGAGGCCGTCGTGGAGCACTACCGCGACATCGGCATCGACGTCGTCAACTCCACCGGCGACCAGTTCTCGCTGTTCTGCGAGGCCCTTCCCGGCGAGCGGCTGCGGGTCAACGCGTACGCCCAGCGGCAGCCGCTGCGCACGATCGCGGGCGGCATGGCCACGGCGACCGTCGAGCTCGGCGACCGGGTGGACGAGTCGAACGCCGGCTGGATCGGGCCGTACGTGGGGGAGACGCTGGGGCGGGCGCGCAGCATCGTGCACTTCGATCCGCTCGTCGCGGCGGCGCGCAACCGCCCGACCGCCATCGCGATCACCGGTGAGCCGGGCGGTGGCAAGACCACGCTCGCGCTGCTGCTGATCTACCAGATGGCGCTGCGCGGCGTCACGATCGCGGTCATCGACCCCAAGGGCGACGCCGAGTCGCTCGTACGGCTGCTGCGCGACCGGGGCCGCAGAGCCAGGGTCATCCCGCTGGGATCGGCCTCGCCGGGCCTGCTCGACCCGTTCTCGTTCGGCGACGACATCGCGACGAAGAAGACGATGGCGACCGAGACCCTGCGGCTGCTGCTGCCGAGGATGTCGGAGGAGCGCGAGTCCGCCATGATCCAGGCGGTCGCCGCGGTCTCCAACGAGCCCGACCCCTCGCTGGGCAAGGTCGTGGATCACCTGGAGCAGTCGACCGACCCGGCGTCGAAGAACCTCGGCGCCGTGCTGCGGTCGATGTCGGAGATGCACCTCGCCCGGCTGTGCTTCGACGCCTCGGGCGGCGAGCAGATCGACACCGAGGGCTGGACGACCGTGTTCACGCTCGGCGGCCTCACGCTGCCCGACGTGATGACGGCCAGGGACGACTACTCCTACGAGCAGCGGCTGTCGGTCGCGCTGCTCTATCTGGTGTCGCAGTTCGCGCGCCGCCTGATGAACGGGCTCGACCGGCGCACGCCGAAGGCGATCTTCCTCGACGAGGCGTGGGCGATCACGTCCACCCCCGAGGGCGCCAAGCTCGTGCCGGAGGTCTCCCGGATGGGCCGCTCGCGCAACACGGCGCTCGTCCTGGTCTCACAGAACGCCGGTGACCTGCTCAACGAGCAGGTGACCAACTGTCTGTCGTCGGTCTTCGCGTTCCGTTCGACGGAACGCGTGGAGGTCGAGCACGTGATGGAGCTCCTGGGCGTCGACCCGTCGGAGGAGCACAAGGCGGTGCTGCGTTCCCTGGGCAACGGGGAGTGCGTCTTCCGGGATCTGGACGGCCGGGCCGGCCGTATCGGGGTGGACCTTATCTCGGAAGAGCTGCTGCGCTGGCTTGACACCAATCCGACACACGACAAACCCAACGAGAACGTGCATGATCTTCTTGACGGGGGCTCCGGTCGGTCGGGGGTCGCGCAGGAGGTGCGATCGTGAGCGTGCGCAGGAACGGTCCCAGGGGTCGCACCCGGGAGGGCGGCAGACGTGGCAGGCGGGTCCGCCGGACCCTGGCCCTGCTTCTCGTCGCCTTCGCGGCGTTCGTGACGCTTCCCCTGGTTTTTCCCACCAGTACGGCGAGCGCGGTCGGGCCCTGTGACCTGTCGCCCAACCTCGCCCCCGAGATCGTTGGCGGCGGCGTCGACGGGCTGGTCCAGCCACCGGCGACCGACGACGCGGTGGCCGGCCAGAACGCCGGTCAGAACGCCGGTCAGAACACGGCGCAGGCGCCGAAGGAGCCGCAGACCAACTACGAGCGGTACGGCATGGCCGGCCAGTTCTGGCACACCTATGACCTCGGGTGCTCCGACGTCACGGCCGTGCTCGGCAACGCGTGGGCCAACACGGTCTTCTCGTGGGCCAAGGCCGTCGACCGGCTGACGATCAGCACCTACCAGGCGGCGGCGACCGAGGGCCCGCTGCAGCCCATCAAGGACGTCGCCGACGAGATCGTCACCAACCTGGCCAACGCGATGTACTGGCCCTACCTGCGGCCGATCGTCATCCTCGGCGCGATCTGGCTGGCGTGGTACGGCCTGATCCGCAAGCGCGCGACGACGACCACCGAGGGCGTCATCTGGATGGTCCTCGCGGTCACGGTCGCCATCTGGTTCTTCAGCCGTCCGGGTGACTTCACCAGCCTCGGCAAGACCGTCACCGACAAGACCGGCGAGATCGTGAACTCGGCGTTCTCCGGGCTGCCCGGGGCGGGCGGCGCGTCGTGCCTGCCGATGAAGGAGACCGCGCCGGGCGAGGTGCCGAGCGCCCCGACGGCGGGCGGGTACGGCCGCCAGGGCACGCCCGGTGTGGCGCAGAACGCCGACGCGCTGTGGTCGGTCCTGGTCTGCAAGCCGTGGCTGATGGGCGAGTTCGGCACGGCCGACCCCAACTCCGGTCTCGTGAAGGGTCTGGGCGCCAAGCTGCTCAACCTCCAGGCGATCGACGCCGCCGAGCAGGCCGCCGACCAGACGCCGGCCTCCGACTCGCACCAGCAGCGGTTCGAGGAGGAGATCGCCAAGCCGATGCAGAGCACCCCGGCGTACTTCCTGTTCCAGGGCAAGGACTGGACCAGCCGCCTGGGCATCGCGATCGGCGCGTTCATCGCCGCGATGGTCGCCGGTCTGCTGATCTTCCTCGTCGCGGTGTCGCTGCTCGTGCTGAAGGTCGGCTTCCTGCTGCTGCTGATGCTCGGACCGGTCTTCCTGTTGATCGGCGTGCATCCGGGCTCCGGCCGCATCATCGCCATGCGCTGGGTGGAGATGCTGGTCGGCACCCTGCTGCGTCAGGCGGTGCTGGCCCTGGTGCTGGGCGTCCTCGTGTACGGCTACGCGCTGATCATCTCGACCAGCCTGCCCTGGGGCATGCAGATCCTGTTCATGGCGCTGCTGACGATCGCGGTCTTCTTCTACAGACGGCCGTTCCAGCACCTGTTCGCCTCGATGGACGGGCACACGATCACCACCCGGATGCTCGGCGAGGCCGCGACCGCGCCGACCCTCTCGCGGGCGGCCAACGCGCTGCCGCCGGTGGCGGCGGCCCGGGCGGCCCGGTGGGGGCTGCGCAAGGCCGAGCCGGTCATGGGCGCGGTCGCGATGGCGACCGGTGCGGGCACGGCGGCGGCCGCCGCGACGGGCGTGGCGCAGGGCCGCGTGCGCGGCGAGGAGGGCGCAAGCAACGTCCCCGCCCAGGCGGGAGCGCGTGCGGGGGCGCAACCCGCGCCGCTCGACGCCGACGCGCAGGGGGCCGGCCGCCGCAAGGCCGGGGTCACCGCCTCGCGTCCGGGTACGGCCCCGCCGCTCAACCTCTCGGGCGTGCGCCCCGCCGGGGCCGTACGAGCGTCCATGCCGTCGGGCCCGGGCAAGCGCCCCGCGGCACAGGCCGTGTCGGCGGCGTCCGCGGCGTCCGCGGCGTCCGCGGCGTCTGCGGCGTCGGCGGGGAGCCCGCCGCAGCGGGTCACCGGCGTGTCCCCCGTGCCCGCGCCGTCTGCCGCGTCAGCCACAGCACAGCCCGCGCCGTCCCGCGGCCGTCTGAGCGGCGGGTCGAGCGGCGGATCGAGCGGCGGATCGAGCGGCGGATCCGGTGGTGGCGGCTGGTTCGGCGGCAGGTCCGGTGGCGGCTGGGCCTCCCGGCCGTCGTCCACCCGGTCGTCCGGCGGCGGCTCGGGCGGGTTCTTCGGCGGCGGCTCGCGCGGCTCGTCGGGCAGGTCCTCGAACCGGTCGTCCGGTGGTTCGTCGGGTGGTTCGTCCGGTGGGATCTTCGGCGGATCGTCCCGCCGCAGCGACGGCGGCCGGTCCCGGCCCGCCCCGCGCGAGTCGGGTTCGTCCGGCGGCATCTTCGGCGGGTCGTCCAGCCGTCCCCGTTCGGCCGAGCCGCCGCCGCTCTGGCTGCCGAGCAGGGGAGAGAGCACGCGCCGCGACGGCGACGCGCCCACTCCGTTCTGGGCCAAGCCCGCCGACCGCGACTCCGGCGACTGACGGGAACCTCCGCGCCGTCATGAGAAGCCGAAACAGTGATCGGGGGAAGGGGCTCGCCTTCGCGGCGGCCGTCGTGGTGCTCGCCGCCGTCGGCGTCTACCTCACGATGAGCGGGCCGTCGGACTCCTCCTCGGGAGACGAGCAGACGAGGGAGCAGTCGGTCGTCGCCACCTCGCGGGCGACGGCCGCGGCCCGCGAGCCCAGCCCGGTGGCGACGACTCCGGGCGCCTTCGACGTGTACGCGTACCTGCCGCTGTCGAGGCAGGAGATCGGTGCCGCGGCCGACCTCGCGCGCCGCTTCACCGAGGCGTACGGCACCTTCTCGCCCGGAGATGAGCCGGCGGCGCGCGCCGACCGGCTGAAGCGGTTCGCGACCGACGAGTTCGGCGGGCAGATCACCAGGACCGTCACCGATCCCGCCGTGGTGGAGCAGAACGAGGCCGACCAGGTGACCTCCAAGGGGTCGGCGAAGGTGACGACGATCCGCGACATGACGGCCGACCAGGTGGTGTTCGTCGTCGACTCGGTCCGTCACGTCACGGACAAGAACGGCCAGAAGGACGTGCCCGAGCGCTTCGCCGTGACCGTGATCAAGGCAGGGACCGACTGGCGGGTGTACGACCTGCAACTGGCCGACGCCGGTCAGGACGGGGACAGCACGCCGTGACCGCTCCGCCGCGCATGACTCCCGCCTCGACGCGCGTCGTACGCAGGCTCGCGTCGGCGGGGCGGGACTGGCGGATGATCGCCGTGGCCCTCATCGTGATCGTCCCGGCCACGTTGTTCGGCTCGATCATCCTGATGACGCCCAGCCCGTCGATCCTCTTCGGCGGCGGCGCGGCGGAGAACTGCGCGCAGGCGGCCACGGGGGAGGGCGCCGCCGACGTCTCGCAGACCGCCCAGGGCGACATCCCGGCCGACTACCTGGAGCTCTACAAGAAGTTCGGCAAGCAGATCGGTGTGCAGTGGAACGTCCTGGCCGCCATCGGCAAGCGGGAGACGAACCACGGCCGCTCGACGCTGCCGGGGGTGCGCAGCGGCACCAACTACGCGGGGGCCGCGGGGCCGATGCAGTTCCTCATCAGCACCTGGGGCGGCCAGCCGAGGATCAAGATCGAGCCGGGGATCAACGGCTACGCCTCCGACGGCGACGGGGACGGTTACGGCGACGTCTACGACCCGGCGGACGCGATCCTCGGCGCGGCCAAGATGCTCAAGCGCAACGGCGCGCCCGACGACCTCAGAAGGGCGATCTTCGTCTACAACCGGGCCACCTGGTACGTCGACCAGGTGCTGGAGATCGCCAAGCGCTACGCGGCGACCGGGGAGATCGGCCTGCCGCCCGACGCCGACCCGGCCTGCGACTCCGGCTTCGTCGACAGCGCCCCCGACGACGTCGTCCGCAAGATCCTCGAGTACGCTCTGGCGCAGCGGGGCAAGCCGTACCGGTGGGGCGGCACGGGCCCGGACGCCTTCGACTGCTCGGGAATCATCTACATGGCCTACCGCAACGCGGGTCTGACCATTCCCCGCACGACCTTCGGCCAGTGGCCCTTCGGCGTGAAGATCGAGGCGGGCGAGGAGCAGCCCGGCGACCTCGTCTTCTTCAACGCCGGCCCCGGCACCTCTAAGGACAATCCCGGGCATGTCGGGATGGTCGTGTCGCCCGGCAAGATGATCGAGGCGCGGTGCACGCTGTGCGGGCCCATCAAGGTCACGACGTACCGTGACCGGCCCAACATCGTGGGGTTCACCCGGCCGCTGGAGAACGAGACCGTCATCGAGCAGCTCAAGAGGGCCCAGACGTGACGGGCCCGCGTCTCGTCGTCGGCGCCGCGATCGTCGAGGGCGGCCGTCTCCTGGCCGCCCAGCGGGCCGAGCCCCCGGCGCTGCGCGGGGGCTGGGAGTTCCCCGGAGGCAAGGTCGACCCGGGGGAGGACGAGCACGCGGCGCTGGTGCGCGAGTGCGCCGAGGAGCTCGGGGTCGAGGTCGCCCTCGGACGCCGGGTCGGCGGCGACTGGCCCCTGCACGGCGACTGGGTGATGCGTGTGTGGCTCGCGACCGTCGTCACGGGTGTGCCCCGCCCGCTGGAGCACCTCGCGCTGCGCTGGCTGGAGCCGCACGAGCTCTACGACGTCCCCTGGCTTCCCGCGGATCTGCCGGTCGTCGCCGCGATCGAGAAAATGCTGCCGAATCACGGCGGATAGTCGCCGAATCGTTCGCAAGATCGGGCTTTGCTCGTGCTTTTACCAATCTACAATCGGTTCTGACCTCGTAGCAGGGCCGACAGGAGGCGAGCGGTGATCGGACGCGTGTACCTGAGAGCCGCGTCCTCGGCTGCCGCGTCCGTGGCCATCGCCACGCTGGCGGTCCTGGCCGTGGGCCCGATGATCGGCGCGAACGCCGAGCCGGTGGAGCCGTGCGACCCCACCACGGACCCCCAGTGCGCCGTCGTCACGGTGACCGTCACCCAGACGCCGCCGGTCGGGTCGTCGCCGAGCGCGAGCCCCACGGCCGAGCCCGTGGTGACCAAGACCATCACCATCACGCCGACGCCGTCGCCGAGCAAGTCGCCCAAGCCGGTCACGACCACGACCGCTCCCCCCGCGTCCACGACGGAACAGAACACCGGGCAGAACACCGGGCAGTCGATCCCGACGCTGACCGACACCCCCGTCACGGATCCCCCCAGCCCGACCCCGGAGGACGACGGGGAGGTGAGCCTGGCCCCGGCGTCGACCGGGCCGACGCCGGACGCGGCGCAGCAGAGCCCCACCCCGAGCGGTGTGACGTTCGAGCAGCCCGATCCCCAGACGGTGCCGATCGAGATCCGCAACGCGACGCCCGAGTATGACAAGCCCACGCTGGCCCACCGGCTCGCCATCCCCGCCGGGGTGCTCGTGGGCATCGCGCTGATCGCCTGGCTGATCTTCGAGGGCCGGCTGCGCCGGATGGCGCACGCCGCCGCCGTACGGCGGGGCGGCCCGGCCGCGGCGCGGACGTCGGCACCCGAGGCGGCGGCAGCGGCCTACCCCGCGGCGGCCGCCCCCGGCTACGCGCCGATGGTGGGCTTCGTGCCCGTCCAGCCCTACACCGTGGGCTATGCGCAGCAGCCCTACGGCTACCCGGTGCAGTACGGCTACCCCCAGCCGTACGGATATCCGGTGGCCGACCCCGCCCAGATGCAGGCCCAGATGCATGCCCAGATGCAGGCGCAGCAGCAGGCCCAGATGCATGCCCAGCCGGACCCCTGGGCCGAGGCCACCCGGTCGGGTAACCTTCCGCAGCAGCCTCACGGCCCTGAGGACGAGGACCCCACGACCCGCCGCTGAGTCACCCGCTGTCTTGAGCGCTTTCCGAGCCGTCGGTGTACTCGTGCGCTGTGGCCTGTTCGTCCACGGTCAGTGACAGGCCGGCGCTGTTGAGCCGGGAGAAGACGGTGGTCGCCTGGGAGGGGGATCCTCCGATCACCCGGACGACGGGAATGCGATAATCCTTGATCCGGTGACTCACGTCGTACGCCTCGTGGAGAAGCTCCTCAAGTTCCTCCCCCCGCGCAATGCCGGTAAGGACGCGCTGGTAGGAGAGGAAATCCTTCGTCCTGAGCACCGATCTGAGTGGCAGCCAATGCGGAGGAGCCTCGACCGGGCCCGAGTGCCTATAGCGGCTTTCACGGGGATAGTCGAAGGCCAAGAACACGGTATATCCGCCACATCCAGGCATCGGCGGAAGCCTGTGCGGACGCGGGAGCACGCAGACAGCCGAAAAGGGTCGCCAGGCGCTGGTGTCCGTCGAGCACGTAGCAGATCGGCAGGCCGGGTGGTGGCGGCGGTATCGGAATCCCGCCAATCTCATTCATGCTCTCCACCTCATCGGCAGGCTCCCACAGGACCAGGCTGCCGATGGGATACCCGTCCTCAATGCTCTCGAAGAGAGCGGTCATCTGCCGTGGACGCCAGACGAAGGGGCGGCTGAACAACGGCACACGGATAGCACCGCTCGCGACTTTCTCGATCAACGCCTCCAGTTCCCATCTCTCCGGGACGGATCTGAGCTTCCCGTCACGGTCTGGCACGGCATCCCCTAGATGATTCGTTGAAGCATGGTGAGAAGCTGGCGTAGTTCAGTGGCGATGCCCTCGCCGAGCTTCTCGAAGTCGGACTGCGTCAGCCGGCCGTCTGCCGCAGCGCGTTCCATCAGCTCTCCGGTGCCCGCGTCGGCGAGGTTGACTTCGAGCTCGTACTCGTCCAACCAGGTCAATGTCGTTGTGGCGGAACCCGATGTGACGGTCAATTGCCTGACGACCTGGTCCTGCCACTCGTCGATGTTCTGCACGGTGACGTCGACGCTCCGTGCGTCGTCGGCTGGCCCGCTGGCGCACTCCAGTCCGAGCCGGATGCTGCCGTGAGGCCGACTGCCGTACACCAAGTGGCGGAAGTCAGGTGCCTCGTCGCCCAGCTGATCGAGGTCGAAGGGCGAGCGGGACGTCGTACGGATGCCCGCCTGCAAGAGGAGCGGTGTCCGGACAAGTGCACTCTTTCCGGAATTGTTTCTTCCGAGCACCACGGTGATCGGTCGCAGCTCCACTTTCTGTGGCTTCGCAAAACATCGGTAGTTTTCGACGGTAAAGCTGATCAGCGGTATGAGCCAACGCTAGTCCGCATCTCGATGACCTGTAAGCAAAACGAAAGGCGCCGATCGGAGGGACCGATCGGCGCCTTTCCTGCAGGATCTCAGCGCTGCCGCTTGAAGATCTTCGAGCCCAGCCAGACCAGCGGGTCGTACTTCCGGTCGACCACGCGCTCCTTCATCGGGATCAGCGCGTTGTCGGTGATTTTGATGTGCTCGGGGCAGACCTCGGTGCAGCACTTGGTGATGTTGCAGTAGCCCAGGCCGTGCTCATCCTGCGCCGACTCCTTGCGGTCCGCCACGTCGTACGGGTGCATGTCGAGCTCGGCGATCCGCATGAGGTAGCGCGGACCGGCGAAGTTCGCCTTGTTCTCCTCATGGTCGCGGATCACGTGGCAGACGTTCTGGCACATGAAGCACTCGATGCACTTGCGGAACTCCTGCGAGCGCTCGACGTCGATCTGCTGCATGCGATACTCGCCCGGCTTCACGTCGGCGGGCGGCGTGAACGACGGGATCTCGCGGGCCTTCTGGTAGTTGAACGACACGTCCGTCACCAGGTCCTTGATGACGGGGAACGTCCGCAGTGGCGTGACCGTGATGGTCTCGTTCTCCTCGAAGGTGGACATCCGGGTCATGCATCCCAGGCGCGGCTTGCCGTTGATCTCCATCGAGCACGAGCCGCACTTGCCGGCCTTGCAGTTCCAGCGGACCGCGAGGTCGGGGGCCTGCGTGGCCTGGAGCCGGTGGATGATGTCGAGGACGACCTCGCCCTCGTTCACCTCGACCGTGAAGTCCTCCAGACGGCCCTCGCCGCCCTCACCGCGCCAGATGCGGAACTTCGCCTTGTATCCCATCACGACTCCTTGACCGCGGCGTCGTATTCCGCCAGCTCTTCCTCGGTGAGGTACTTCTCCAGCTCGGAGCGCTCGAACAGGCTGATGAGGTCGCCCCGCATGGACGGCTGGATCTTCTCCTCGACCGTGATGGACGTGCCGTCCGGATTCGCGGAGCAGACCAGCAGCTTGCGCCGCCACTCGGCCGACATGCCGGGGTAGTCGTCGCGGGTGTGACCGCCGCGGCTCTCCTCCCGCAGCAGCGCGGCCTTCGCCACGCACTCGCTGACCAGCAGCATGTTGCGCAGGTCGATCGCGAGGTGCCAGCCGGGGTTGTAGATGCGGCTGCCCGAGGAGGCGGTGTTCTTGGCCCGCTCCTTGAGCTTCTCGATGACCTGGAGGGCCTCGCTGATCTCCTCGGACTTGCGGATGATGCCGACCAGGTCGTTCATCGTGCGCTGCAGTTCGTGGTGGACCTCGTACGGGTTCTCCCCGCCGGTCCGCTCCAGGGGTGCCAGGGCCTCGGCCTTGGCCTCGTCGATCCCGGTCACGGCCGGCCGCCTGGCCAGCCCGTCCACGTACGCCGCGGCTCCCGCGCCGGCGCGGCGGCCGAACACCAGCAGGTCGGACAGCGAGTTGCCGCCGAGCCGGTTGGAGCCGTGCATGCCGCCGGAGACCTCGCCGGCCGCGAACAGGCCGGGAACCGACGCCGCGCCGGTGTCGGCGTCCACCTCGACGCCGCCCATGATGTAGTGGCAGGTCGGGCCGACCTGCATGGGCTCCTTGGTGATGTCGACGTCCGCCAGCTCCTTGAACTGGTGGTGCATCGACGGCAGCCGCCTGATGATCTCGGCGGCGGGCAGGCGGGTGGACACGTCGAGGAACACGCCGCCCTGCGGGGAGCCGCGCCCGGCCTTCACCTCGGCGTTGATCGCCCTGGCCACCTCGTCACGGGGCAGCAGCTCCGGCGGACGCCGGTTGTTGGCCTGGTCGTTGTACCAGCGGTCCGCCTCCTCCTCGGTCGTGGCGTACTTGTCCTTGAACACGTCCGGGATGTAGTCGAACATGAAGCGGCGGCCCTCGGAGTTGCGCAGGACGCCGCCGTCGCCGCGCACCGACTCGGTCACCAGGATGCCGCGCACCGACGGGGGCCAGACCATGCCCGTCGGGTGGAACTGGATGAACTCCATGTTGATGAGCTTCGCGCCGGCGAGCAGGGCCAGCGCGTGACCGTCACCGGTGTACTCCCAGGAGTTCGACGTGACGACGTACGACTTGCCGATGCCGCCGGTGGCCAGCACCACGGCGGGGGCGTCGAAGACGATGAAGTCGCCCGTCTCGCGCCAGTAGCCGAAGGCCCCCGAGATGGCGTCTCCGTCCTTCAGCAGCCGGGTGATCGTGCACTCGGCGAAGACCTTGATGTACGCCTCGGGGTCGCCGTGCAGCTTCTCGTCCTCCTGCTGCAGGGCGACGACGCGCTGCTGGAGGGTGCGGATCAGCTCCAGGCCGGTGCGGTCGCCGACGTGGGCGAGGCGCGGGTATTCGTGGCCGCCGAAGTTGCGCTGGCTGATCTTCCCGTCCTTGGTGCGGTCGAACAGCGCGCCCCAGGCCTCCAGCTCCCAGACGCGGTCCGGGGCCTCCTTGGCGTGCAGCTCCGCCATGCGCCAGTTGTTGAGGAACTTGCCTCCGCGCATGGTGTCGCGGAAGTGCACCATCCAGTTGTCGCTCGGGTTGACGTTGCCCATCGCGGCCGCGGCGCCGCCCTCGGCCATGACCGTGTGGGCCTTGCCGAACAACGACTTGCAGACGATCGCCGTCCGCTTGCCCTGCTGCCGCGCCTCGATCGCCGCGCGGAGGCCCGCTCCACCGGCTCCGATGACGACGACGTCGTATTCGTGACGCTCCACTTGAAATCCTTATGCGAACGGGAAGTTGATGACGCCCTTGGCCACGAGCCGGACGTACAGGTCGGCGATCACGATCGAGGCCATGGACGCCCAGGCGAACTGCTGGTGCCTGGCGTTGAGCTTGGAGATCAGGGTCCACATCTTGTAGCGCAGCGGGTGCTTCGAGAAGTGGTTCAGGCGCCCGGCGGTGATGTGCCGGCACGAGTGGCAGCCGAACGTGTAGCAAAGGACCAGCACGGCGTTCACGACGAGGATGATCGAGCCGAGACCGACGTGTCCCCAGTTGCCGTTCTCGTCGCGGAACGACAGCACCGCGTCGTACGTCAGGATCAGACCGATGACCGCGGCCACGTAGAAGAAGTAGCGGTGGACGTTCTGCAGGATCAGCGGCAGGCGCGTCTCGCCGGTGTACTTGCTGTGCGGCTCGGCCACGGCGCAGGCCGGCGGCGACAGCCACCACGAGCGGTAGTACGACTTGCGGTAGTAGTAGCACGTGAACCGGAACCCGCCGGGGAAGGCGAGGATCAGCAGTCCCGGCGGCAGGGTGTACCAGTCGCCGAACGGAGCGAACCCGAACAACCGGGCCCCCTCCGGGCAGGTCGCCGCCGCCAGACAGGGCGACGAGAAGGGGGCGATGTACGATCCGGCCAGCACGCTCAGGTCGAACATCGCCCAGAAGCCATAAATCAAGAACAAGAAGAGTCCGGCGAACGTGAGCGCCGGAGCCAGCCACCATCGGTCGGTGCGAAGAGTGCGCACCCTGATCTGCGCGCGTTGTTTCCTTGTCGCGCTCTCGGCCGTTGTCTGGGTCATCGGAGACCTTCCACCCTCACTGACTCCGCGCACGCCGGAGCGACCGCGCCGTACTGCTCAGGCCGTGCGCGTATTTGGTGGGGCACACATTACGACGAGCACATCATGAAGTGTGAGGAGCGTCACTCCTCCTCCATGTGATCTCGGTCACTTCCCCGGCAGTTTGACCACGGTCACGAAGAATTCATCGATCTGCCGTACTACCCGGGTGAACTGGTCGAAATCCACTGGTTTGGTGATGTACGCGTTTGCGTGCAAGTTGTATCCCCGCAGGATATCCTGCTCGGCCTCCGATGTGGTGAGGATCACAACGGGGATGGTGCGCAACGCGGGGTCCCTCTTGACCTCCTCAAGCACCTCGAAGCCGTTCACGCGAGGCAGGTTGAGGTCGAGCAGCACGAGATCGGGCCGGGGCGCCGAGCCGTACGTCCCCTCGCCGCGCAGGAAGGCCAGCGCCTGCTCGCCGTCGTTGACCACGTGGAGGGTGTTGCCGACCTTGTTGTAGGAGAACGCCTCCTGGCAGAGCAGGACGTCGCCCGGGTCGTCCTCGACCAGGAGAACCTCGATCGGGCGGAATTCAGTCATCGGGATCTCCTATGGCCGGCAGGGTCCAGCGGAACGTGGCTCCGGCGCCTTCGCTCGTGTCCAGCCAGATCCGGCCGCCATGATATTCGACGATTTTTCGGCACAGGGCCAGTCCGATGCCCGTCCCGGGATAGACGTCCCTCGGGTGCAGCCGCTGGAAGATCAGGAAGATGCGGTCGGCGTATTTCGCCTCGACGCCGATCCCGTTGTCCGAGCAGGCGAACTCCCACATGTCGCCGTCCCGCCGTACGCCGATGTGGACGCGGGGAGGCTCCTCGGAGCGGAACTTGAGCGCGTTGCTGACGAGGTTCTGGAAGAGCTGGGTCAGCAGCGTGCGGTTGCCGACGACCGTCGGCAGGTCGTCGTGGGTGACCGTCGCGCCGGTCTCCGAGAGCCGGGTGTCGAGGTTGCGCAGGGCGGCGGCCAGGGCGTCGCCCGTGTCCATCTCCGCGCGTTCGCCGCCGACCCGGCCCACCCGCGAGAAGTCGAGCAGGTCGTTGATCAGCAACTGCATGCGGCGGGCGCCGTCCACGGCGAAGGCGATGTACTGCCGGGCACGGTCGTCGAGCCGGTCGGCGTAACGCTGCTCAAGCATCTGGGTGAAGCTCGCCACCTTGCGCAGCGGCTCCTGGAGGTCGTGGCTGGCCACGTAGGCGAACTGCTCCAGCTCGCGGTTGGAGCGCCTGAGCTCCTCTGCCTGCTCGGCGAGCTGCTGGCGGGCCTCGGCTGCCGACCGCCACTCGGTCATGATCCGGCGGCGCATGCCGTCGACGTGACCCGACAGCTCCCACAGCTCGGCCGGGCGCTCGACCCCGAGCTCGTGGTCGAAGTCGCCCGCCGCCACCGCCCGGACCTGCCGGGTCAGCCGCGCGATCGGGCCCGTGACCGTGCGGCGCACGATCAGCGCGCAGAACACGATCGCCAGCACCATCGCGCCGGCCAGCGCCGCGACCGCTGTATAGATGGTGTTCCAGCCGGAGTAGAGCCGGTCTCTGGCGACGTCGTGCAGCCGCCCGAGCAGGGCCTGCTGCGTGTCGAGCGCGCTCCTGACCGCGGAGAAGCGCTGGAGGTTGTTCCTGGCCAGGTCGGTGAGCGAGCCGGGGCCGCTCTTGAGGGTCCGCGTGACCACGGGCTCGGCGTAGTCGCGCCGCCAGGCGGTCGTGGCGTCGTCGATCGCGCGGATCTGGCGGCGCACGCCGTACCCCTCGGGCAGCCGGGGGGCGAGCCTGGCGATCTCGCCGGTCGCGGCGCGCTCCTCGGCGACCCCCTGGCGGTAGGCGTCGAGATACTGCTGCTCGCCGGTGAGCCCGTATCCGCGGATCGCGCCCTCCTGCGCCTGCACCGCACGGGCGATGCGCAGCGTCTGCAGGGCGGCGGGGTCCACCGCGTCGACGAGGGTCTCCCGGGCCTCGTGCGTCGTGGATAGCGCGAGCAGGATGGCGGCGACCGCGATCATGAATATGGTCAGGACGCCGGCTCCGGCGAGCACGAACCATCGGCCGACCGGCAGGCGCGAGCCCCGGGCGGACGGCGTGAGCGGAGGCAGGGGGGCCGGCGAGCTCACGCGCCGTCACCCCGCGAGCCGTCACCCCGGGACACGAGGACGGCCGCGACGTCGTCGTGCATGGCGCCGTCGAGGCTGGCGATGATGCGGTCGAGGTCGATTCCGTCCGCGGCGCGGATCAGGTTGGCGAGCCCCTCGGTGCCGAGCAGGTCGCGGTTCTCCCCGACCGTGGCCTCGATCAGGCCGTCGGTGTAGAGCAGCAGAGACCACCGGTCGCCCAGGGTGACGTCGATGGACGTCCACTCGATGCCCGGGAAGATCCCGAGCGGCGGGCCCGACGGCGTCTCGGTGACCACGCCGAGCTCGCCGTCGCGCAGCAGCAGCGGCGGCGGGTGCCCGATCACGTGCAGGCGGGCGGTGGTCAGGTCGGGGGCGATGGCCGCGGTGCACATCGTGGTGAAGATCTCCGGCGACTTGCGCTCGTGCCGCAGCAGCGTGTCGAGCGTGCGCAGCACGTCGTTGCCGGTCTGCCCGGCCAGGACCAGCGTGCGCCAGGCGATGCGCAGCGCCGTGCCGAGGGCGGCCTCGTCGGGACCGTGCCCGCACACGTCGCCGATCAGCACGTGCACCGCGCCGTCGGGCGTCTGCACCGTGTCCCAGAAGTCGCCCGCGAGCAGCCCGCCCGCACGCCCGGGAAGATAGCGGGCCTGGTGGTGCAGGAGCGCGGGGTCGAGCAGCGGGACGGGCAGCAGGCCGCGTTCGAGCCGGGAGTTCTCCTTGCTGACGATGCGTTCCTGCAGAAGCTCACGCATGGCGAGGTCGGCGCGCTTGCGCTCGATGGCGTAGCGGATGGCGCGGATCAGCAGCCGGGCGTCCACGTCCTGCTTGACGAGGAAGTCCTGCGCTCCGGCGGCGACCGCCTCGATGCCGACGTGCGCGTCCCCGAGCCCGGTGAGGACGAGCACCGCCGTGTCCGTGGCCATGGCGAGGACCTGCTGCAATGCCTCCAGCCCCGACGCGTCGGGAAGGGAGAGATCGACGAGCACGCACTGCACGTCGTCGGTGAGCCGCGCCCGCCCCTCGGCGAGGGTCCGCGCCCAGGTGATCTTCGGCGGCCTGTCGGCGCTCGCCAGCAGCTCCTCGACGAGAAACGCGTCGCCGGCGTCGTCCTCGATGAGCAGGAGGGTGAGCGGATCGGGCAGATCAGGGGAGAGGGGGGTCACGAACGCCTCTCGTCAGCATCGGCAGCAGCGTCGTGCAGCATCGTTCGCACAAACCTATCGTCTGGAAACCGCTCGGGCAGGGCTCACACGTCAACGTCAGGGCTCAAACGTCAACGAGCGCCTCTATTCCCTGAGGAAGCGTTCCATCACGTGCGGCCTCGCGGAGGAACGACAACAGCGCGGCGCGGAAGGCCTGCGCGGCCCGGGTCGGCTCCACATCCTTGCGGTGCGCGAGGGCGACCGTACGGCGCAGCCCGGGCAGCAGCGGGGTGCCCGTCAGCCTCGGCCGGTTCTCCAGCACCATCGAGGGCACCACCGCGATGCCCAGCCCCGCCTCGACGAACCGCAGCACCGCGTCCATCTCCCCGCCCTCGACCGCGAAGCGCGGCTCGAACCCCGCCTGCCGGCAGGCCGCCAGCGTCGCCTCGCGCACGTCGTAGCCCCGGCGGAACATGACCATGGGCCGTCCGCGCAGGTCCTCGATCCGCATGTACGGCCTGCGCCCCCGGGGCGAGGCGGAGGCCACGACGAGGTTCTCGCTCAGGATCTCCTGGGTCACCAGGGAGGGGTCGCTGCTCTGCAGCGGCAGGATGATCAGCGCCAGGTCGAGCTGGCCGCGGGCGAGGTCGCGGACGAGGTCGCGCGACCCGCCCTCCTCGACTTTCAGCTCCACGCCGGGATAGTCGCGGTGGAAGCGGGCCAGCACGTCGGCCAGCAGCCCGGCGCACAGCGACGGGGTCGCGCCGAGACGCACCCGTCCACGTCGCAGCCCGGCCAGCTCGGCGACCTCGCGCCGCGCGGTCTCGGCGTCGGCGAGCATGCGGCGCGCGAGCGGGAGCAGCGCCTCACCCGCCGCGGTGAGCGTGACGTTGCCCCGGGCCCGGCTGAACAGAGGCGCGCCCAGCTCGGTCTCAAGGCTCTTGATCTGTTTGCTCAGCGACGGCTGGGCGACCCGCATCCGCTCCGCGGCCTGGGTGAAGTGCCGCGTCTCGGCCACGGCCGTGAAGTAGGCCAGTTGCTGGAGCTGCACACCTCAATAGCCTAGGGCTATCGCCGAAGACGACTTCATGCGCCCCCACCTGTGGCCGTCGGGTGTGAATTTCGTCGCACATCCTCGGGACCTTCGCCTCTGGGATGGCGGTGGGGCAGAGCGCATAGCCGGGGGCTATCGAAACCAGACCTCTCATGACTTGGACGTCTAAACAGTGCAAACCTAGCGTGTGGAGCCGTGACTGCCACTGTTGACCACTCTGTGGACTCCGGTTCCGCGGATCGCGGTTCGGCGACCGCGCCGGTCCCAACGCATAGTTCCCCCCGCACACCCGCCCGTCGTGGCCTGCTCGGCACCTCGGCCGGCAGGAAGGCCGTCATGGCCGTCACGGGCGCCGTTCTCGTGCTCTTCCTGATCGCCCACATGCTGGGCAACCTCAAGATCTTCTTGGGCGCCGACTCCTTCAACCACTATGCCGAATGGTTGCGCACCGTGGGCTCGCCCGCGCTGCCGAACCGGACGCTGCTGACGATCACCGAGATCGTGCTCGTGGTCTGCGTCGTGCTGCACATGTGGGCGGCGGTGTCGCTCGCCCGCCGGGCGGCCAAGGCACGGCCCGTGAAGTACGCGGCCAAGCGGAAGTCGCAGGCCAACGGGTATGCCACGCACACCATGCGGTGGGGCGGCGTGATCATCGTGCTGTTCGTGATCTGGCACCTGCTGGACATGACCTTCGGCACGGTGAACCCCGAGGGCGGCGACGCCACGCCGTACGCCCGCATGATCGCCGGCTTCCAGCCCGACCGCTGGTGGGTGGCGGTGTTCTACCTCGTCGCCATGGTGATGGTCGGCTTCCATCTGCGCCACGGCCTGTGGAGCGCGTTCCAGACGCTCGGCCTGACCCGCCGTCCCCGCGTCCGCAGCATGCTGCAGAAGACCGCCGTCGCGGTCTCCGCCGTGCTGGTGATCGGGTTCATCTCGGCGCCCGTCTGCATTCTGATCGGAGTGGTCAAGTGAAGTTCCGTCGCCGCGCGCAGCAGCAGGAGGAGGAGAACGTGAGCCTCCCCGGGATGTATCGGGTGGGGGAGCCCATCCAGGACACCAAGGCGCCGGATGGTCCCATCGAGGACCGCTGGGACAAGCGCCGCTTCCAGGCCAAGCTGGTCAACCCGGTCAACAAGCGCAAGCTGACCGTCATCGTCGTCGGCACCGGCCTGGCCGGCGGCTCCGCCGCGGCCACGCTCGGCGAGCTGGGCTACAAGGTCAAGTCGTTCTGCTACCAGGACTCGCCCCGGCGTGCCCACTCCATCGCCGCGCAGGGCGGCATCAACGCCGCCAAGAACTACCGCGGCGACGGCGACAGCGTCTACCGGCTGTTCTACGACACCGTGAAGGGCGGCGACTACCGCGCCCGCGAGTCCAACGTCTACCGCCTCGCCCAGGTCAGCGTGAACATCATCGACCAGGCCGTGGCGCAGGGCGTGCCGTTCGCCCGCGAGTACGGCGGCCTGCTCGACACCCGGTCGTTCGGCGGCACCCAGGTGTCGCGCACCTTCTACGCCCGCGGCCAGACGGGCCAGCAGCTCCTGCTCGGCGCCTACCAGGCGCTGGAGCGGCAGGTCGCGGCGGGGAACGTCGAGGTCTTCACCCGCCACGAGATGCTGGAGCTCATCGTCAGCGGCGGCCGGGCCCGGGGCATCGTGGTCCGCGACATGGTCACCGGTGAGATCGAGACCCACCTCGCCGACGCGGTCGTGCTCGCCAGCGGCGGCTACGGCAACGTGTTCTACCTGTCCACCAACGCCAAGGGCTGCAACACCACGGCGATCTGGCGGGCGCACAAGAAGGGCGCGTACTTCGGCAACCCCTGCTACACGCAGATTCATCCGACCTGCATCCCGCAGAGCGGCGACCACCAGTCGAAGCTGACGCTGATGTCGGAGTCGCTGCGCAACGACGGCCGCGTCTGGGTGCCCAAGCGCAAGGGCGACAACCGCGCGCCGGGCGACATCCCCGAGGACGAGCGCGACTACTACCTGGAGCGCATCTACCCGGCGTTCGGCAACCTCGTGCCGCGTGACATCGCCAGCCGCGCCGCCAAGAACGTCTGCGACGAGGGCCGCGGCGTCGGCCCCGGCGGGCTCGGCGTCTACCTCGACTTCGCCGACGCCATCAAGCGGATGGGCCGCGAGGCCGTCGAGAAGAAGTACGGCAACCTCTTCGAGATGTACGAGCGCATCACGGGCGAGAACCCGTACGAGGTGCCGATGCGCATCTACCCGGCCGTCCACTACACGATGGGCGGGCTGTGGGTGGACTACGACCTGCAGTCCACCATCCCCGGGCTGTTCGTGATCGGCGAGGCCAACTTCTCCGACCACGGCGCGAACCGCCTGGGCGCCTCGGCCCTCATGCAGGGCCTGGCGGACGGCTACTTCGTGCTGCCGACGACGATCGGCGACTACCTCGCCGGGGCCGGCTCGTTCGGTCCGGTCGAGGAGGACGACATCACGGAGGCCAGGAAGGCCGTCCAGGACAAGATCGACAAGCTGCTGTCCGTCAACGGCAACCGCACCGCCGACTCCTTCCACCGCGAGCTCGGCCGCATCATGTGGGACTACTGCGGCATGGAGCGCACCGAGGAGTCGCTGCGCAAGGCGCTGGAGCGCATTCCCGAGCTGCGCGAGGAGTTCTGGAACAACGTCAAGGTGCCGGGCGACGCCGAGGGGCTCAACCAGGCGCTCGAACGCGCCGGCCGGGTGGCCGACTTCTTCGAGCTCGCCGAGCTGATGTGCATCGACGCGCTGCACCGCACGGAGTCGTGCGGCGGTCACTTCCGGGCCGAGTCGCAGGACGCGGACGGCGAGGCGCTGCGCGACGACGAGAACTTCGCCTACGTCGCGGCGTGGGAGTGGACGCCCGAGGGTCCGGTCCTGCACAAGGAAGAGCTGAACTACGAGTACGTCAAGATGACCCAGCGGAGCTACAAGTGAACCTGACCCTGAAGATCTGGCGGCAGAACGGCGCGTCGGACAAGGGACGGATGGTGACCTACCGGGTCGACGACGTCTCGCCTGACATGTCGTTCCTGGAGATGCTCGACGTCCTCAACGAGCGGCTGATCCTGGAGGGCGACGACCCGGTCGCCTTCGACCACGACTGCCGCGAGGGCATCTGCGGCATGTGCGGCATGGTCATCAACGGCGTCGCGCACGGCGAGCAGAAGCTCACCACGACCTGCCAGCTGCACATGCGGCACTTCAAGGACGGCGACACCATCACGATCGAGCCGTGGCGGGCCGCGGCGTTCCCGGTGGTCAAGGACCTCGTCGTGGACAGGTCGGCGTTCGACCGGATCATCCAGGCGGGCGGCTTCGTCTCCGTGCCCACCGGGTCCGCCCCGGAGGCGCACTCCGTGCCGGTGCCCAAGGCCGACGCCGACGCCGCCTTCGACGCCGCGACCTGCATCGGCTGCGGCGCCTGCGTCGCGGCCTGCCCGAACGGCTCGGCGTCGCTGTTCACCGCGGCGAAGATCACGCACCTGAGCCTGCTGCCGCAGGGCCAGCCGGAGCGCGAGTCGCGTGCCCGGGCGATGGTCGAGCAGATGGACGCCGAGGGCTTCGGCGGCTGCACCAACACCGGCGAGTGCACGGCGGTGTGCCCGAAGGGCATCCCGTTCGACACCATCGCCCGGATGAACGCCGACTACCTCAAGGCGGCTTCCAAGTAGCGGAAGGGGACGTGGGCCGGTCGGCCGGAACATAATGACCTCACCTCCTGGGTAACGTGTGCTTTGTGTTGGCGTAACACGCCTGCCGTGTCTGCGCAGGCGAGGGAGTGAGCATGTCCGTGACCGGTCCACGTTCCACCTTGAAGGTCGCGTCCACAGTCCACGGCGCGGCCGTCGTCGTGCGGGTGGAAGGCGACCTCGACGCCGGCACGGTTCACCTGCTCCATGACGAGCTGGACGGGCTCTGGAAGTCGCCTGGGACGTCCGTCATCGTGCTCGACGTCGCCGAGCTGGGGTTCTGCGACTCGCGCGGGCTCAGCGAGCTGATCTCCGCGTTGCAGCGCGGCCAGGCCCTGAACGTCCGGTTCATGCTGAGCGGCGTGCAGGGCGTGCTGCGCCGGGTGCTGACGATCACCGGCCTGCGCAACGTGTTCGAGCAGCACCCGACGGTCGCGGAGGCGCTCGTCCAAGCCACGGACGGAGGTTCGGACTCCGATTCCGGCGGGTTGTTCGAGACCGCCGGCGGCCGTTGAGCGCCTGCCTCCCTCTGCCTGCGAGGGGGGCCGGAGGTGTAACTTCTGTGTAGATCTTCTGTGCAGATCTTCCGGGCGGAGGATCTTCCGGGACGAAGGCAGGCGATGACGACGAGACTTGGCGTCACGGTGAGCCACGAGGCGACGCACACGCTCGTCACCCTGACCGGCGAGCTCGACGTGATCTCCGGCGAGCGGCTGCGCACCGTCTTCGGCAAGGTGTTCGGTGAGTTGCCCGGCGCGCTGCCGGACGAGGGCGCCGCCCGGCTGGTCGTGGACGCCTCCGGGCTGACCTTCTGCGACTCCATGGGCCTGCGGCTGTTGCTGGAGACGCACGACCACGCCGTGGAGGCGGGCGGGTTCCTGAAGCTCGCCGGGGTCCGGGGCGTTCTCCTGCGGATCCTCACGGTGACCGGGCTGCACGCCGCGTTCCCCGTCCACGAGACCGTCGAGGACGCCCTGGCGTCGCTGGACGACTGACAATGCTCTCGGGCACGGGCCGACGGGCGCGGCTGAAGCGGGTCAGAGCGCGCTCCTGACCTCCGTCCGCAGCTCGGACAGGTCGATCCCGGCGCCGGCCAGGATCCGTACGCCCAGGCCCTCGCCCTCCCGGATGATGCCGAGGAGGACGTGGCCGTCGCGGATGTCCTTGCTCTTGAGCGCGATGGCCTCGCGCAGCGCGAGTTCGAGCGTCTTCTTGGCCCGTGGGCTGAACGGGGCCCGGCGCCCGCTGAGGAGAGCCCCCCGGCGGTCGCGGCGCGGCTCCCGGTCGAGGGCCCCGACGCCGAACACCTCCTCGATCTTCTCCCGGACGGCCGACAGGTCGATTCCGATCGACTCCAGGGCCTCGGCGTCGATGTCCCCGCCCGTGGCGTCGCCGAGGATCCGCACGATCTCCGCTCTCGCCCGTTCGTAGGTGATCCCGCGGGCCGTGAGGAGCCGGGCCGACAGCGTCTCGGGGCGGCTCAGCAGGCCGAGCAGCAGGTGTTCTGTGCCCACCTGTCCGTGCCGGAGCTCCCTGGCCTGCTCCTCGGCGTGTACGACGATCTGCCGGGCGTCGTTGGTGAACCTTTCCAGCATCTACTTCTCCCGTCTCAGCAGTCCTCGCCCGCCGGCGTACTTCTTGTGCACCGCCTGCCGGGACACCCCGAGCAGGAGTGCGATGTCCTGCCAGGACCACCCGGCGTTGCGGGCGTTCTCCACCTGCAGCGCTTCGAGCCGTTCCACCAGGAGCCGCAGGGCCCGTACGGCCCGCAGACCGACGGCCGGATCGCGGCTGCCGGCGTCGCTCGCCAGTTGTGCCGTATCGCTCATGCCGTCAACATAGGTTGACAGCCGCCGATCTGTCAACCTTGGTTGACGCACTGGTTCGTGCAGGTAAAACGGTTTGCCCCGCGACCTGCGTGTTTGCGAGCCTGGAACGACCATGCGCACTCTTCCTGTGGCCGATCCCGGCACTCCCGACGCCCGCGGGCCGCTGCGCTACCTGTGGTGGGTGGCACGCGGCCAGGGCTCTACGATGCTGGCCGGAGTCGGCCTGGCGGTGCTGTGGTGGCTGGGGCAGGCACTCGTGCCCGCGGCCCTGGGCAAGGCGATCGACGCGATGGCCCAGCGGGACGCGGACACGCTGATCAGGTGGTCGGCGGTGGTCCTCGGTCTCGGCGTGCTCCAGGCGGTCACCGGGGTCCTGCGTCACCGCTTCGCCGTCGTCACCTGGCTGTCGGCGGCCTACCGCACCGTGCAGGTGACCGTACGGCAGGCGACCCGGCTCGGGGCGACGCTGCCGAAACGCCTCTCGACGGGCGAGGTCGTCAGCGTGGGCAACTCCGACATCGCGCATATCGGCAACGCCATGGACATCCTCCTGCGGGGCATCGGCGCGGCCGTCGCCGTCGTCGCGGTGACCGTGATCCTCATCGCCACCTCGGCGCCGCTCGGCCTGGTCGTGCTGATCGGGGTGCCGCTGATGGCGGCCGCGGTGGGTCCCCTGCTCAAGCCGCTGCACCGGCGCCAGCACGCCCAGCGCGACCTGCAGGGCGACCTGGCCACCCGGGCCGCCGACATCGTGGCCGGCCTGCGGGTGCTGCGCGGCATCGGCGGCGAGCGGGTCTTCGCCGCCCGCTACCGCGAGGAGTCGCAGCGCGTACGGCAGGCGGGCGTGCGGGTGGCCTCGGTGGAGTCCCTGCTGGAGGGCGCCCAGGTCCTGCTGCCCGGCGTGCTGATCGCGTGCGTGACCTGGCTCGGCGCGCACTTCGCGCTGGAGGGCCGCATCACCCCCGGTCAGCTCGTCGCGTTCTACGGCTACGCGGTCTTCCTGATCGCGCCGTTGCGCACGCTGACCGAGGCCGCCGACAAGCTGACCAAGGGGCACGTGGCGGCGCGCCGCGTCTGCCGCATCCTGTCGCTGGAGCCCGAGATCACCGGTGGCGACGGCCGCTTCCGTGTGGGCGACGGGGTGCTCCGCGACGGCGAGTCGGGCGTCGAGGTCCGCCCCGGCCGGCTCACCGCGCTCGCGGCGGCCGCGCCGGAGGACGCCATCGCCATCGCCGACCGCCTGGGCAGGTTCGCCCCCGGCGACGTCACGCTCGGCGGCACGCCGCTGGCGGAGCTGCCGCTCACCGAGGTCAGGCGGCACATCCTGGTGGCCGACAACGGCGCGCGGGTGTTCACCGGACGGTTGCGCGACGAGCTCGACGTGCGGGGCACGGCCACCGACGAGGACGTCCGCCAGGCGCTGCACGCCTCGTGCGCCGAGGACATCGTGGCGGCGCTGCCCGAGGGCCTGGACGCGCACGTGGCCGAGTCGGGCCGCGAGTTCTCCGGTGGCCAGCAGCAGCGGCTGCGGCTGACCCGGGCGCTGCTCGCCGACGCGGAGATCCTGATCCTGGTCGAGCCCACCAGCGCCGTCGACGCGCACACGGAGGCGCGCGTCGCCGGACGGCTGGGCAAGGCGCGGGCGGGCCGGACGACCCTGGTCTGCACGACCAGCCCGCTCGTGCTCGACCGGGCCGACCACGTGCTGTACGTCGAGGGCGGCGTGGTGCGGGCCGAGGGCACCCACCGGGAGCTGCTCGACGGCGCGCCCGGCTATCGCGCGACCGTCACCAGAGGGGAAGGCTGAGCATGGCCCGCGAGATCCTGCCGGTCGCCGACCGGGCGCAGGTGCGCGCCTACGCGCGGCGGCTGACGCTGAAATACCCGCGCGAGCTCGGTCTCGCGCTCGCCCTGCACGCGCTCGCGGCGATCGCCGGGCTCGTCGCGCCCCGCATGCTCGGCGACCTGGTGGACGGCCTGGCCAAGGGCCGCGCCGACCTGCACGTGGACACCGTCGCCCTGGCCATCGCCGCCTTCGTGGCCGCGCAGGCCGTGCTGACCAGGTTCGCGGTGTACGCCTCGTCGCGGCTGGGCGAGAAGGTGCTGGCCGAGCTGAGGGAGGACTTCGTCGGCCGGGTGCTCGCGCTGCCGCTGTCGACCGTCGAGCGGGCCGGGTCCGGCGACCTCATCACCCGTACGTCCAGGGACGTGGACGCGCTGTCGCGCAGCGTGCGGCAGGCCGTGCCCGAGACCCTGATCGCGGTCGTGACCGGCGCCTTCGTCGTCGGCGCGGTGATCCTCGTCGGGCCCGTGATGGCGGTGCCGTCGCTGGTCGCCGTGCCGCTGCTGTGGGGCGCCACCCGGTGGTACCTCAACCGCGCCAGGGACGGCTACCTGCGGGAGAACGCGGCGTACGCCGACATGACCGAGGGCCTGGCCGAGACCGTCGAGGGCGCGCGCACGATCGAGGCGCTCGGGCTGGAGGCCCGCCGCCGGGCCCGTACGGACCGGGACATCGCCCGGTCGTTCGCCGCCGAGCGCTACACCCTGGGCCTGCGCATGGTGTGGTTCCCCGCGGTCGAGTTCGGCTATGTCATCCCGGTCGTGGCGACCCTGCTCGTCGGCGGGCTGCTGTCCATCGAGGGCTGGGTGACGGTGGCCCAGGTGACCACCGCCACGCTCTACGTGCAGCAGCTCATCGACCCGCTCGACCGGCTGCTGTCGTGGGTGGACGAGCTCCAGGTCGGCGGGGCCTCGATGGCCCGGCTGCTGGGCGTGGCCAACGTGCCCGACGACCGCGTCGCGGGCGACGCCCGGCCGGTGGGGGAGGAGCTGAAGGTCAGCGGCGTGCGGTACGCCTACCGCGAGGGCCACGACGTGCTGCACGGCATCGACCTCGACGTACGCCCGGGGGAGCGCCTGGCCATGGTCGGGCCCTCGGGGGCGGGCAAGTCGACGCTGGGCCGCCTCATCGCCGGGGTGCACGCGCCGGGGAGCGGGTCGGTCACGGTCGGCGGGGTACCGCTGGTCGAGCTGCCGCTCGACGAGCTACGCGGGCACGTCGCCCTGGTCACCCAGGAGCACCACGTGTTCCGGGGGACGCTCCGCGACAACCTCCTGATCGCCAGGCCCGGAGCCTCGGACGCCGAGATGCGCCGAGCGCTGGAGGCCGTGGACGCCTGGGATTGGGTGGCCGCGCTGCCGGAGGGCCTGGACTCGGCCGTCGGCTCCGGTGGCACGGCGATCTCCCCGGCGCAGGCGCAGCAGCTCGCGCTCGCCCGGCTGGTGCTGGCCGACCCGCACACGCTCGTGCTGGACGAGGCCACCTCGCTGATCGACCCGCGGGCCGCCCGCCACCTGGAGCGGTCGCTCGCGGCCGTGCTCGACGGCCGTACGGTGATCGCCATCGCGCACCGGCTCTACACGGCGCACGACGCCGACCGGGTGGCCGTGGTGGAGGACGGCCGGGTCAGCGAGCTGGGCTCCCATGACGAGCTGGTGGCGGCGGGCGGCGCCTATGCCGCGCTGTGGGACAGCTGGCACGGCACCGCCCGGTAGACCCGTCAGCCGGTGATGTTCAGCGACTTCTTCAGGAAGTCGAGCTGCAGGAGCAGCAGGTTCTCCGCGACGACCTCCTGCGGCGTCATGTGGGTGACGCCCGACAGCGGGAGCACGGTGTGCGGGCGGCCTGCCGCGAGCAGAGCCGACGACAGCCGCAGCGTGTGCGCGGCGACCACGTTGTCGTCGGCCAGGCCGTGGATCAGCAGCAGCGGGCGCTCCAGCTTCTCGGCATCGCCGAGGAGGGACGACCTCTCGTAGTGCCCCTCGTCAGGGTGGCCCAGGTAGCGCTCGGTGTAGCAGGTGTCGTACAGCCGCCAGTCGGTGACCGGCGCCCCCGCGACGGCGGCGTGGAACACGTCGGGGCGGCGCAGCACGGCCAGGGCGGAGAGGTAGCCGCCGAACGACCAGCCCCGGATCGCCACCCGCGACAGGTCGAGGTCGCCCGGGTGCAGGGCCGCCACGCCCTGGAGGGCGTCCACCTGGTCCTGCAGCGACATCGTGAAGTCGTGCAGCATCTCCCGCTCGAAGGCAGGGCCGCGTCCCGGCGTGCCCCGCCCGTCGGCCACGATCACCGCGAAGCCCTGCTCGGCCCACCACTGGGACTCCAGGAACATCCGCCGGGCCGACAGCACCCGCTGGGCGTGCGGGCCGCCGTACGGGTCCATGAGGACGGGCAGCGGGCCCGAGCCGGGCACGTGCCACGAGGGCAGCAGGACCGCCGTGGACAGCTCGCGCTCGCCCGCCCGTACGAGCGACACACGCGGCTCCAGGCCGGGGCGCTCGGCCAAAGATCTGACAGCACTCGCGCCCACGGTCACCGTCATGCCCTCGGTGTCGAGGCTCTGCCGCGCGACGAGCGTCACGCCGCCCGCCCGGCGGCCGGAGTGGACGCCCGGCTCGGTGGTCACCGGGCTGAGCGTGCCCGCCGTGTAGGTCCACAGGTGGATCTCGGTGGGCTCGCCGCTCGCGGAGAAGAGCACGGTGTCGCCGTCCACGTCCAGCACCGCGCGGACCTGCAGGGACGGCGGCGTGACCGGCTTGTCGCCGACCACCAGGCGGTGGCCGCCGTCCGAGTCGGCCACCCAGACGAGCGTGCCGTCCGACAGGCGGGCCGGGACGCCGGGGACGATGTCCACCCAGGCCGGATCGGTGTCCTCGCGCAGGAGCGTCGTCTCGCCCGTGTCCGGGTCGGCCGACAGCAGGCGCATGGTCCGCTGGTCCCGCGAGAGCGTGACGATCGCGAGGCCGTGCCCGTCCCAGGCCGCCGTCACCAGATACTCCTGCTCGAACGGCACCGCCGTACGCGCGCCGTCCAGGCCGATGACGTGCAGCGTGACCTCGGCGTTGGCCGTGCCGGCGGCGGGGTAGCGCTGCTGGACGGGCTGCCGGTCGGGGTTGGCCGGGTCGGCGATGTGCCACAGGGCCACCGGCGACTCGTCCACGCGGGCCACGAGCAGGCGGTCGCCGGAGGGCGACCACCAGTAGCCGCGCATCCGGTCCATCTCCTCGGCCGCGATGAACTCCGCCAGGCCGTAGGTGATCAGGTCGTTCTCCGGCTCGGCGAGCGAGGTGTCGGCGCCGGTGCCGACGTCCAGCACGTGCAGGGCGCCGCCCGTGACGTACGCCACCCGCGCGCCGGTGGGGTCGATGCGGGGGTCGATGACCGGCCCGGCCGCCGGGAGTCGCCGCGCCTCGCCCGAGGCGAGGTCGGCGAGGTAGAGGTCGCCAGACAGCGCGAAGACGGCCCGCCGGACCTCCCGGTCCGTGGCGTACGCCACCACGCCGCCCGCCGACTCCCGCGACCGCTCGCGGCGGGCGCGCTCCTCCGGCGGAAGGTCCTCGTCGGCCGCGCCGAGGGCGAGGGGATCGACGACGAGCCGCTCGGCTCCGGACGCGACGTCCAGCTCCCACAGGCAGGTCACCGGATCGGTGCCCGACCTCGTCCTGAGGAAGATCACCCGACCTCCGTCGGGAGAGATCGTGAAGTTGCGCGGCACCCCGAGGGTGAAACGCCTGGTCCTGGCATGCAGGCGTGGGAAGCTCTCCGTCATAGCTCCTCATACTGCCAGTACGAGGGCACTACCCTCGGAGGCATGACTGACCGTCGCTTGCTGCTCGTGCACGCCCACCCCGACGACGAGACGATCGGCACCGGCGCGACCATGGCCAAGTACGTCGCCGAGGGCGCGCACGTGACGCTCGTGACCTGCACGCTGGGCGAGGAAGGCGAGGTCATCCCCCCGGAGCTCGCGCACCTCGCGGCGGACAGGGACGACACCCTCGGTCAGCACCGCATCGGCGAGCTGGCCGCCGCGTGCAAGGCGCTCGGCGTAACCGATCACCGGTTCCTCGGCGGTGCCGGCCGCTGGCGCGACTCGGGCATGATGGGCGCGGCGACCAACGACCGCCCCGGCTGCTTCTGGCGGGCCGACATCGACGAGGCCGCGGGCGAGCTGGTCAAGGTGATCCGCGAGGTCAGGCCCCAGGTCCTCGTCACCTACGACGAGAACGGCTTCTACGGCCATCCCGACCACATCCAGGCGCACCGTGTCTCCTGGCGGGCCTTCGAACTGGCCGCCGACCCCGAGTTCCCCGGCGGGGAGCCGTGGCGGATCGCCAAGTTCTACCTCACCGCCATGCCGAGATCGGTGCTGCGGCGGACCATCGAGACCATGCGCGAGGCCGACGTCGACTTCTGGGTGCCGGAGTCGATCGACGACATGCCGGGGTGCGCCGACGACCACGTGACGACGGAGATCGACGCCCGGCCCTACGTGGAGGCCAAGATCGACGCGATGCGGGCGCACGCGACGCAGATCGCCGTGGACGCGCCGTGGTTCGCGCTGTCGAACAACGTCGGCCAGGAGGTCCTCGGGGTCGAGCACTACATCCTGCGGGCCGGGGTCCCCGGCAAGCCCGGCATCGGCGCGCCGCCCGAGGTCGGCGGCCTCGGCGAGCCGTACAACCGCGAGACCGACCTGTTCGCCGGCATCGGTTGAGGTATCGGATAAGTTGGGCGGTATGACCCAGGAGACGCACATCGGCGTCGAACCCGCCGAGAACGTCCCCGGCCCGCTGGCCGGGGTCGTGACGGGTGCGGCCTACGGCGTGCTCTTCCTGCTGGGTGTGGTGCTCGGTGTCGTCGGGGGCTTCCAGCACGCGTGGTACGCCGGGGAGGTGCCCGTCGCCGCGATCGGCTGGCTGGCCGCCCTGTTCGCCGTGCCGTACGCGATGGGCAGGCTGATGGGCGGCAAGCTGGGCGCGCTCGTCCCCGCCGTCGGCTGGCTCCTCGCGTCGTTCCTGCTGGCCACGCCGCAGCGGGCCGGCGACCTCGCCATCGCCGGCAACTCGGCCGGCTACTGGTACCTCTACGGCGGCGCCGTCGCCGTCGCGGCGGCCGTGGTCGTCACCCGCTCCACCGGCTCGTGGCTGCTCAAGGCGTACGGCCGCCCGTAGCTTGCCGAGTAGCTTGTCCGGGCGGGACCGGTCGCGGATGCTGAGGACATGCGGCGGTCGCACCGGTTCCGGCAGGTCATCAACTACGTCAACCTCTCCACGCCCCTCGGGCTGCTGATCGCGCGGATCGGCGGAGCCCGCACCCGCAGGGGACAGCGGGGCCTCGTCTACGCGCACGGCTACCGCATCCCGTTCCCCGTCGCCGGGGCGTTCACGGTGGGAAACGTCGTCCTGACGAAGCACGGCGAGGGCTATCTCACCGGCTGCCTGCTCGACCACGAGTCCCGCCACGCCACCCAGTACGCGTTCTGCGTCGGCCTGCCCATGCTCGTGCTGTACGTGCTCGCCTCGGCCGTCTCGTACGCCGTCTGCGGTCATCCGGCCTCGTGGAACCTCTTCGAGCGGATGGCAGGCCTGGACGACGGCGGCTATCCCCGGGTGCGTCCCTGGTGGACGAGGCGGCGGAGGTCCCGTTCCTCCTGAGGACGGAGCGAAGCCGGCCGTTATCGACCGGTCGTAGGAGGAATACTTTCGGCCCTGCGGGGATCATGGAGAACGGAAGGGAGTTCCCCATGTCGCAGACGATTCACTCGGAAAGTGCTGAGGCCCCAGAAATCCCCGTTTCTCCCGTTCCGAAGGCGCCGGTCGTCCGGCCGGCCGGGCCCCGCCGGTGGCCGTCCGGTTTCGCCGACAGGCTGACCGCCCCTCTTCCGGACTTCCGCGAGGTCACCAGTGTCATGTGGCACGGCCAGCTCCGGCCCGACATCGGTGACAGCGACCAGATTCCCGTCCACCGCGTCGGCCTGCCCCGCGCCGCCGCCACCGAGACCGTGGCGACCTGGGTCGGCCATGCGACGTTCGTTCTCCAGATCGGCGGGCTCACCGTGCTGACCGACCCGGTGTGGTCCCGCAAGATCCCCGGCGTACGCCAGCGGCTCACCCCTCCCGGCGTCGCCTGGTCCGACCTGCCCACGATCGACGCGGTCGTGATCAGCCACAACCACTACGACCACCTGGACGCGCCGACGATCCGCCGCCTCCCACGGGACACGGCCGTCTTCGCGCCCGCCAGACTCGGCGGCTGGTTCCGGCGGCGCGGCTTCCGCAACGTGACCGAACTGGACTGGTGGGAGTCGGCCCGCATCGGCGATGTGACCTTCGACTTCGTCCCGGCGCACCACTGGAGCCGCCGTACGCTCTGGGACACCTGCCGCACACTGTGGGGCGGATGGGTGCTCACCTCCCCCGAGCATCGGGTCTACTTCGCCGGTGACACGGCCTACGGGGAGCGGTTCGCCCAGATCGGCGAGCGTTACCCGGGCATCGACCTCGCCCTCATGCCGGTCGGCGCCTACGAGCCGCGGTGGTTCATGAAGGTCTCCCACGTCGATCCCGCCGAGGCCGTGCAGGGCTGCCTCGACGTCGGCGCGCGGCGGATGGCCACCATGCACTGGGGCACGTTCGTCCTGTCGGGCGAGCCGCTGCTGGAGCCCCTGCGCGAGGCCCGCGCCGTATGGGAGTCACGCGGCCTCGATCCCGCCGACCTGTGGGACCTCGCCGTAGGCGAGAGCCGTACGCTGCCCTGACGCGACGGTTGCCTGGGGAACAATGCGGCCATGAGCTTCGCGACCGCCGATCTCTACGACGCCCATGGTGACGCGCTGCGCAGTTGTGTCACCCAGTTCCGTTCGTACGGCTCACGCGCGCGGTTCTCCGGCCGGATCTCCACCATCCGCTGCCTGGAGGACAACGCGCTCGTCAAACAGGTGCTCGCGACACCGGCTGAGGGCCGGGTGCTGGTGGTCGACGGCGGCGGATCGCTGCGTACGGCGCTGCTCGGTGACGTGATCGCGACTTCGGCGGTGGCGAACGGCTGGGCGGGCGTGGTGATCAACGGTGCGGTGCGGGACACGGTTGCCCTGGCCGGGCTCGATCTCGGTATCAAGGCGCTCGGGGCCAACCCGCGCAAGAGCGCCAAGGCCGGCCTGGGGCAGATCGACGTCCCCGTCAGCTTCGGTGATGTGACCTTCGCCCCGGGCGCATGGCTCTACAGCGACGAGGACGGCATCCTGGTCAGCGACCACCGCCTCGACGTCTGACTCCCCGGCGGCTGCCCATGCCGCCGCGCCGCGTTGTGCCGCAAGGCCGCACTGTGCCGCCGGGCCGCACTGTGAAACCTTGCGAGCACCGTGAAGCCCCTGTGAGAACCGCAGAGCCCAGTGCACGGAGGACTATGACGTGAGCACAGCACACCGGCGGCCCTCGCCTCGTGCCTCCCGTCGATCCTCATGTCGGTCCTCGGTCCTCGGTCCTCGGTCCTCGGTCCTCGGTCCTCGGCTCGGGTGGTCACGCACGCAGCCGCCCGGCCTGTCCGCGCGTTGCCTGGGCTTGCCTGTGCGTTGCCCACTGTGCCTCCGCGCCTCCGCCCTCACGCCCTCAGCCTCCCGGGCCTGCCCGCGCGTCCGCCCGGACCTGCCTGGGCGGCGCCCTGGCCTGCCCGCGCGTTGCCTGGGCCTGCCTGCCGCGCCCGGTTCCTCTGTGCCTGCCGTCTCCTTCCCGTAGCCGCGCGGCCCTGCACTGTGCGTCGTCCGCTGTGCCTCTCGCCTCACGCCCGCAGCCTCCGGTGCCTGTCCGTGCGTCGCCCGGGCCGGCCTGTGCGTCGCCCACCCTCCTGTCTCCCGCCTCACTCCGGCAGCCGTGCGGGCCTGTCCGCGCGTCAGCCCGGGCCTGCCCTGCGCATCGCTCACCCCCGTGCCTTCGGCCTTACTCGTGTAGTCGTGGGGTTCTTCCGAGGCGGTGGTAGGTGAAGGCCCAGCGGTCTTCGCCTACGTTGCGGCGGGTGTAGCGCTCGGGGTGCTGGTAGCGGTCGCGGTTGTGGAACTG